>NZ_JBXAFX010000039.1:0-29258 GCF_058793515.1 Novosphingobium sp. GW835-FHT14H07 | reverse complement strand
GTGACACTATCCCCAACGTCACCGCTGACACATCACCATCAATGTCGCTGACCAGTCACCGACGATGTCGCGCTACAAGGCCTTATGGTGTCAAAGGTTGAACGCGAGCGCGCTGCTTTGGAAGCCGCTGAAAAGGAGCTGGCAGAGCGGAAGAAGAAGCTCGCGGAACTCGAACAGGAAGAGGCGGAAAAGCAGCTGGCCAGGCTGGTGCGAAAGGTGGGGCAGGATCGTGCAATCCAGCTCCTCGAGCTCGCCGTGAAAGTGAAGCCCAAAGCAGCGGTTGATGCTCTGGCAAAGCTGGCGTGAGACGGGCGTAAGAACAGGGGCGTTTGGGTGCGGATTGCCGCACCCGTGAGGCTCAGTATTCGTCGTCCATCTTCCCGGCTGCGGTGTAGACGATGTCGTCGATCAGATGCAGCGGAAGCTCACCATAGTCCCCTTCCTCGATCAGCAGATATGAGCCGTCTCCGACCCGGACCACGTGCACATCGAAGAAGGTGTGATAGGAGCGCCGTTCTGCCTGCATGATCTTCTCATCGAGTGCGATGATGTCGGTATCGATCTGACGGATCGTGGCGGTGTCAGCTTCATAGGCTTCTGCGGTGTAGCACATCGTTGCCTCCTGCCATTGGCGGCTCGTCCGCCATGCCATGAAGCAGCGCTCCGGATGTGCTCGGGTCACCGGAGCGAAGCGGAGGCTTGACCGCAAACTGGTCGAGTGGTGCGGAAGTCCGCTTGCGGACTTCCCGGTCGGCCTGTTTGTGGTTGACCCGGGCATGTCCGGAGTGCTCATGGCGATGGTGGTGGACGGGCCATTGGCATGAGGCTGAAGTCGGATTTAAACCGCGCCTTGGGAGCGTTGCCACCCTCGCGCAGAGCGCTAGTCCCATGGCATGAGAAAAGGGCACCACGGCTTGAGGCCGGGCACCCTTTTCCCTTGCCGAACGAACGGGAGGCTGTTCGTCGATCGACCTGAAACTGGTTAGCGCTGTGTATTCAGAGACGGGAGCAAGATTGCCATTCAGCGGATGAGCAGTGCTTCACCTGAGAACGCGCTCAGGACGCCCATTCCATTGTTGGAAACTGTTCGCCGCAATCGGTGTATGCAAGGACCGACAGGCTTTCGAAGACGGTCTCGATCTGGGCAGTTCGAAAGGCCTCAGCGGTATGGTGATCGCTAAGCAGGACACGTAGCGCATCCAGCGGGATTTCCCCCTCTGAACCATCGCCCTGCCCCAGTGCCCGCACGACCTTGGCGGCAAGTTCTGATGGCAGCAGGATGTCGCGCGCAAGGGCGATATACTCGGAGACCATGATGGTGATCGGGGAGGGTCCGCCGGGGCAGTGGACACGCAGCGTTCGCCCAAGAAACTGCGCCTCCTCGACAATCGCAATTACCTCGGCTCGCCAGTCAAAGCAGGGGGCAAAGCTTGCGAGGGAAAGAGAGTTCGCGTTGACTTCGAAGTTGAGCGGTGCAGCCGAGAATTCGTGGCTCTCGGTTTCGATGTCGGCATGGCCCGCGTGCAGCCGCCGCATCAAGCTTGCGAGCTCGAGCGCGGAGATTTCCGCAGGTTCAGAATGGAGCCGAGTTGTCTTGTCCTTGACCCTGAAAGTGACGAGCATCTTTGCCTCCTGCTGCTGCTCGCCATCTTGCTTTCCCCCTCCTCTTTTAGGGGTGAGGACCGGATACTGAGCGGGGCCATTCCCACCGATCTCGGGCCGCCCTTTTGCATGTTCCAATCGGCGCTTAGCATCAGGCACCAGCGGGCTTCCTCCATGACGGGCAAGGGGGTTCGATGCCCCCTGAGCCCGTGCTCGCACGAAAGAAGAATGGAAGGCCCCGGTCAGAGCCGGAGCCTTCCATAAAGCGCTCATGCGAGGCTGCGTGAGCCTGGCTTGCGCTGATCACTGATGCGCCGGATGTGGAGCGGCACTCCCGCCTGGCGGAGGCGCTGTGCCAAGTTGGACTGGATGCCGGAACCTTCGCCGACAATCGCCTCGACCGGCCCCAGCTTCACGATGTTCTCATTGCGCAAGAACGGGGCACGGTTGCCGTGACGACGATCGGGCATGAAGAGGATGGTTTGCACCCCGTTCCGCTGTGCCCATGCATTTGCCATGGCATCGACACCCTTGCGCATTCCGGTCGTCCCCAGAACCATCGTTGGGATGCGGGCCTTGATGTCATCGAGGATCTCCCAGATCATCTCGAAATCATGCCAGTCCTGCTGGCCGCCAGAGACGATCACTAGCGGACCATCGGGCTGGAACTGTGCCCGCCGATCTCTCGCCCGAGCGGCAAGGTAATCCTGTGCCTGGACCTGCGAGGCGGTCACACCATTCTTGCTGACCTGCGACCCGCGCGTGGCTGTGAATACCCGGCCTGTTTCGACCCGGTAGACGTCGGCAGCATGGTCCCGCATTGCCTCGAGGGCTTCTCGGCATCCTTGCAGGGTCTGGCAGAGCGCTTGTGTCTCCTCGAGTTCCACGGCGTAGATCTCCGAAGGATCAAAGTGACGAGCGAGCTCACCCAGCTTCTTGGCGGCATCATCTTCGCGCCCCTCGGCCAGACGGGCGGTCATGTGAAACGAGTTGACCATCCCCCAGGCAAGTTGCTGCGCGAACTCCTCCATGCGCGTGTCTTTGAGGACATCGAAGATCGTTCCGATAGCCATCTCCACGGCGCGGCGCGCCATGTCGGGATCGGGCATTTCAGCTGCGATCGGTTCATCGATGATGCTCAGCTTGGCAAGATCGCTGTGCTCGACAAAGGCACCGTCGTAGGATTCGACGATACCGTCACGGCTGTCGGCGAGTTCGATGCGCGCATTGGCGAGATCAGCGAAGCTGTTGAATTTCTGCATGGGTAGCCTCCGATTGTTGAAATCGTCCCCACATCGGGAACGGCCGACAACCCATCGGTTGGGAGGCGTGCAGTCAGGGACGGCGAGCCATGCTCGCCGCCGCCATGGCGGGCGTGGGGGTGCCGATTTTCTGCGCACTTGCCGCAAGCGCAGCGCAGCAGGCACGTGTGTGGAAAATTGGGGGAACCGCGATCCTTGACGAGCGCCGGAGACCGATATGTTTCGGCAGGTGTTCCTGTGTGTGGAAGAGACGTTCCCGCCCCCGAGCAAGAGACGAAGGCAGGACCGGTCAGGCGCCTCGGCGCCGCGCCGGGCCGCCCCTTCGGCCCTGCGCAGGGGTTACAGCGGGAACACCGCCATTCCATTGTGCGCGGATGTGGTGGCAAAGCCGATCGGCCTGAGCAGCCAGCGCTGCTTGATTGCGCTAACTGGCTGCGCGCTTCGTATGAGATGATCCCGAGAGGGATGCAGTTTCGCCGGACTTTTCAACTTGAAGTCGGCCCAGCGACTGTTGTCACGATTCGCCTGATCGTATAAAAGATAAAGCGCTCCCGGCAGGAGCATGACGCCCGTCTCCAAGCCAAGCTGTCGATCAGCACTGCCGCGATATCTCACGATCCCTTGCAGCATGTTGTTCGGGCTTGAGTGCTGGTGGTTGACGGGCGACGCTACATTTCAAGCCGCGGAGAACAATCATGTCGATTGCTAACGTGCGGCCGTCCAGTCTGGCCAATATCAAACGCCTCGCGAACCAGCGCAAAAAGCGAGATGGCATTCCCTACCGACAGGCCCTCAACTCAGCCGCGCAAAGTGCAGGTTTTGAGAACTACGAGCACGCGCGCACTAGGATGTGCGACAAGTCGTTCCAAGTATTCCTGACCGGTTACTGGGAAGACCAGGAGACGTTCGAGCGGGGTCGTGAATCTCTGCCCGTCACCCTATCGCGGCCGCTCTTGGAACTGGTTTCGAAAGCCGAGCTCAAGCTTGTCGGCGGTCTCGCATCCATGCGCGTGGCTGCATCCGACCATCTCGTGAAAGACATGGTCGGGCCAACACGCGAGTATGTTCGCGACAGCTTGTGCAAGGCAGCGCGAGCTCTGCGGTTCATGGAAATGACCGGTCTACGTCCTTGCGACTACCTCGAAGCTAGCCGCGCCATGGCTGATCTCGATGAGGAATTGCCCGGCAACGACCATTCCAGCTATTGGAAGCTGCCGACCAGCGGACAGTTCATACTCATCGACGAGCCCTATTCCGGACCGAGCGTGAGCGATGAACGGGCAGCGTGGGCAAAGCGAAATGATTGGGATCTCGTCGCTGCAGACTGGCCTGGTCTCTACTTTCCGTATCGCTGCACCCTCTTCGTCGCTTCCAAGCGTACTGAGGACTTCGATTTCCATGCCTTGGTGAGGACCATCAACGCACTGCCTGCTCCAGAAACACCAGAGCACTGGGCCGGGTCATCGATGCCCAATCACGACGTCTTTATCTCGCCGCAAGCGGCAACGCCGCAAGACAAGCGCCGTGCAAAGGCAAAGGGCACCATCGTTGCGCGTCCTTCCCGGCAAACGCTCCCCTATCACCGCGACATGATCGGCTACGATCGCAAGCCGAATGGCAGCATGACGCTGGTTCAGCATCAGCTAGCAGGACGTTTGCTGCGTGCGATCTTGCAATCGAACAGCAAGCCCGGAGCGGTGAACTGGCGCGTCGACAAGCTCATGCGCGTACTCGTCGATTGGCTCTACGCCGACGTGCCGCATCAACAACTGAGCGCCCTGGATGACCCCATCGACCTCTATTATGGCGACATGTCTTCAGACGATCCGCTGTTCAGCCGTGCCAACTCGCGTAGCGGTGTGGAAAGCCTCCTGATCGAGCTGAAGGGGCTTCTCGAAGGCGCCTATCCCCAATGCGCTCCTCTGCGGAAGCTTACCGGAAGAATCGACACCGCCTTGAAAATCACGCGATCGGGCGCAGGACGAAAAGCCTGAGAGCGCCGCCGCCAGACAGGGTTGGGTCCGCGCGTGCCGAAACGGCGGCATTTGCCGCGGACAAGCGCGCCGCGACCCAACCCGTCAGCGATCGTCACCCGTATGGGCCGAGACCCTGAAAGGGACTCGGTGGAGCCGGACCGTCGTTGGCTGCCGGACGAAGTCCCGGCGCCAAGGGCGGTTGGCGGAGTAGAGCGCGATCCCGGCCGAAGGCCAGGGGGACGGCAAGCACCTGCTCGTATTTTTCCTGCCCGCCCCCTGTCATCCTTGACACCCTAAGTTCTTATAATGTTCTAAAGCAGCCATGAGCAGCAAACGTCTCGATACCCTGGCCGATCTGGTTCGCCATGGCCTTAACGCGCAGGTAGAATGTCTCGGCTGCCACCGCATTGTGATCGTTCCGGCCGCCAAACTGCGAGACCGATGTTTTGCCAAATCCATCCCGATGAAGCTGGAGATCGTCGCGCGGCACTTGCGCTGCAGCTGCGGTCACCGCGGGACGAAGCTGGACGCCACCGGTGTCCAGCTGTCCCCCCCGTGAAAGGGCTCGGGCGACGCCTGCGCGCCGCCCTGCCGGTCAGATGAACTCGACGTTCTCGGCGATGATCTCGCAGCCATAGCGGTCGTTGCCTTCGGCGTCCTGCCAGCGCGAGTAGTGGATGCGGCCCGTCACGGCGAGCTGGTCACCCTTGGCCTTGTGCTGGCGCAGCGGGAGCCCGAGGCCGTTGAAGACGGTGATCTTGTGGAATTCGGCATCCTTGACCGGGTAGCCGGTTTCCGGATCCTTCTGGACCTTGCCGTCGCGGATAACCGGACGTTCGGTCACGAGGATCAGTTCGGTGATGCGGGTGTCGCTGCGGTCGCGGGCAACGGGATCCTTGGCGAGACGGCCGACGAGGTTGACGATGTTCATTGCAAGAGCCTCCTTGGTGCCGACGGCTCGTCCGCCGGTGCCCTTGTCGAGCCTCGGCGGGAGAGCTGGGACACCGCGCGCTTCCGCGCGCGGGGAACCTCGGAAATCGAGGTGGTGCGGGCAGCCCGGCTTGCCGGGCAACACGGCTCGCATTTCTGCAGGTTGGCCCTAAGCTCGACCAAAGAGGCATGGGCACTGGTCGGCGGACGTGCTGTTGGCAGCGAGGGCTCCGCAATAGCCTGAACATCAATCCCGATCGGCTCTGACCTGCCTGATCACAAGCCGCGCGGCATTGGCTACACGGTTCCAGAGTTGGACGTGCGCGATACTGGTTTTCCGGTACCAAGGCCGAAGGTAACAGCACTGGCCGGTCCGCCGAACCCTAAACCGACGATCTTCACAGCCGTCAGCCACCAGCATCCGGCACGGTGCAAGAGAGACCATCATCGAGGGCAAAGCCCAGAAGTCTGGCCAGACGACAGGCTTGGGCAACTGAGCCTGCGGGCACACCGAGCGCGCGGTCGACCTCGGCACTGCTCTCACCGGCCCGGGGCTGGCTAAGCTTATGCAGTTTCCCGTTCTCGCGGGTGACCGCAAAGGGCCAGGTCATGGCGACGCCCACGACCTTCTCGTCGGGAACAAGCAGGGTGTCACCGGCAGCGATGCTCTCGTCGATCTGAACGGCGTCATAGGCATTGCCCGTCGAGCCGAACGCATGGATTCGCCAGGCGCTGAAGGCGAAGCGTTCACTATCGGTCAGCATGCCACGTCCCCTTCCGAGAAGGCGCGCTGTGCGGCCTCCGGAAAGGCTGCGGTAAGGTTCCGGTGGAGCGGCCCGGAGGACGCCGGGAAGAATGCGCCGGTGCTGCTCGGCCGTGTGATCCGCAGCGCGCTTGCGACAGCATCCACGACGAAACCCGCAAGCTGATCGCTCGCCGTCAGCTTGCCGAATTCAGGCGGTGCAAACCCGGCCTGATGCCAGAAGGCGATGCCGGTCTCGAGGGTCTCGAGATAGCAGGCATGGCTGCCGTCATTCTGGTCATTGTCGATGCTCGCCTCGACCGTCCGGTAGGTCCCGAAATCATGGGCGTTAGCCTTGATCCGCAGATTGATTCCGGCGGGCGGAGGCCCGGCAACCGCGATCAGTGCAGCCCTGTAGAGCGTGGCTTCCGCCGTATTCACAAGGTCGAAGTTCGGGGTGTGGCCGATCTGCGCGCAGTCTTCGTTCCACGGAGCCCCGCCAAGATCGAGAGTCCAGTTCGTGTGTGCCATTCAAGCCTCCTTTGCTTGAACGGCACCTCCCCCTTCTCTCTCGCAGGCAGAGTTCCCGCTGAAGGTCGGCTCGGCTTGCAAGCACCGGGCAAAAGAAAAGGCCCGCCCGCGACAAATGTGCGGACGGGCCTTCCCGATGTGACCGGCGCGGGTCGCGGCACCGGTCACGGGGGGCTTGTGCCGGTCAGGCGTCGACGCTCGCGCGCGTCTTGCCCTTGGGTGCCGGAGCAGTGCTCTCGCCCAGACCGTCGCCGGTGGCAGCGGCGCTGTCAACGCCGCGGTCGCTGGCCGGTTCGTCGCCGGTGGCAGTCAGCGGCGGCAGGGCGCCTTCGCTCTCGCTGCCGAAGCCGTCGAGCGAGGCCTTGGGCTTCGAACGCCGCCAGGCGACGTTGTAGCTGCCGTCGTTCTGCTGGAACATGGCGACCGGGATCGGCGCCGAGAGGCTGGGATCGTCGATCTGGCCCGAGAGGAAGCACTCGCCGGTCTCGTTCGACGAGTATTCCCAGAGCGCGCCGATCTTGACCCAGCTGCGGCGGTCCGCAGAGAGCGCCATGAGGTCGAACTTGGGTGCCCGCTCGTTGGTGGATTCGAAGGCCCGCAGGGCGACAGTCGCGCTGAAGGTGAGGGTGGTGATGCGGCCGATGTGAACGCCTTCTGCGTTGGCCTTGAGGGTGCCGATGTTCATGTCGAAGTTCTCCTGATGCGGTCCGAACCCCTTGTCCGGAACACCTTCTCCCATCCCCCCTCTCCTCCGGGCCCCTGGCCCGGCCCGTGCGCCAGCCACCGCAGGCGCGCGTCATCCTGTCCAGCCCGGAGGGCTGAGGAGTCTCGATAGTTGGATTGGAGCTGAACCAGCCCTGCTTCGAGCCAAGCGCGGTCTGTACCGACCTAAGCTTCGGGCTCGGACCCGTCCTTGATCTGGTTGAGGCGCGCCATGAACGCCTTGGCTTCCAGCTGATTGGGTCCATCGCGCGTGGCGAGGCAGGCCATCCTGTCGATCTCGAGCTGTGCGGCAAGACTTGCCTCGATATGGCAATAGGGCTCGAGCGTGCGGATTGCGTCAACCGCGCGGGGCAGCTCGCCGAAAGCGGTTCCGACCCATACGAGTTCGATTTCCTCCCCGTCTTCGTCAGGGAGGCTCAGAACCTGCGCGAAATAGGTCTGAAGCGGTCGGTCCCATCCGACATAGGCACTTGCCGCTGCAATCCCGTCACGAAGCGGTACTTTGTGCCTGCTCATGCGCTCGTTACCTCCTCACCCTTAACTGGGCCGATGCCCCGCGGCGCACTGACATGTCAGCCCCTGAACTCATCAGTAGTCCGCTGGCCGCATCAGCGTGATGACGCGCCGTGTCATCGCTGGATTGGCCGGATCCTCGGACCCAAATGCCAGTTCGGTGTCGTAATAATCGACTTTCATCAGCACCTTGATGCCATCGACATCCATGCTTGCAAAGTCTCGCTCGGGCGAATCCGGGGCGAAGGTGCAATGGCGCAGAGCGGCCATCAACCGAGCCTGAACCATCATGCTTTGTGCCACGGTGTCGCCGCCGAATTCTGCAAGCAACCCGGAGGTCATGACGATGCGGGCCGTTCGGTCACGGCCCTGGCGCGCGGCATCATTGAGCAGCGCAATGCGCTCGGTGCGTTGCCGCGCGCAAGTGAGGTCAGATGTGTCATGCATTGGAGGTCTCCTCCTGATCCAAGAGACGACGAGCGGACAACCGGACGGCCTCGCGGGCCTCAGCCCGCAGGTTGAAAAGCGGAAAGCTGAACATCGATCGCGGTCCCGGCAGCAACGGTAATGGCAACCTGCCGGTCCTTGGGAATGACCCAGAGGATGCCGGCAAGCGTGTCGCGGATACGCGCCGCAATGGCCTCGTCCTCGCCGAGCAGCACCCGGGCCGCGAGCTCGCGCGCATCGCGCAAGAAGTGCTCGTGCTGGGTGTCCCAGGAGTCGGCCTCGCTGTCGTCGTTCGCGCAGAAACAGACGTTCTCGATCAGATCGACCAGCGTTTCAGGAGTCAGCGCCGGACCCGGAACATAGGCAATGCGGATCTGGTCGATGCCGCTGTACCAGCCATCCTCGCCGACGACGAAGGCGACATCTGCCGAGATCCGTTCCTCGCGCTGCGTTTCGCTGGCGCGGTGGAAGACGCAGAACCTCAGCTCGATCGTCTCGGCACGAACATGGTCATCGAGCGGGGGGAAGCTGCCGTTTTCGGCGATGACGTGGTCGCGCTCTCCGGCTACAACATAGAAGCGCACGTTGCCGAGCTGATGCAGCGCGTCGTACCAGCCATAGCCAGCGTATGCGGGATGGTTCTCGACGAGGTGCGGGCGCAAGGGGTGGTCGCGCAGCGCGCGCTCCAGTCCCTGGGCAATATCGGGCTCAAGATGCGCGACAAGGATCGTGTCCGCACCTGCTGCGATTTCCTCATACTCGACATTGACGTTGTCGCTCTCCGCGATGGCCGCATGCCAGCGGGGCAGGCAGGGGTCGGCCTCCGGCAGCGCGACCCCCAGATCGCGCGCTTCCTTCCAGTTCTCGAAGGAAAGCCGGTGCTGGCCTCTGTGCGCCAGCGCGGCATAGATCGTGCGCTTGCACGCTGCCTGCAGCGCCGCAAAGGCAGCGTTCTCGACGAATTCCTTACGCGCCGGGAGCACAAGGGCAAGGCCCGGGGTGGCCCCGATATCGAGCCGGGCATGGTATGTCTTGCCGCCAAGGCTCTCCGAGACGCTGGCAAGCTTGCGGGTGAGCACCATGCCATGGAAGTTCGTGGTGGGGTCCTGGTGGTATTCGCGCCCTTCGAACACGCCGATCTGGCTGCCGTTCCACTCGGCGATGTAGATTGCTTTGGCGAGAAAGTCCTCGCGTGGCATTTCCGTGCCATTGAAGAACACCGGCAGCGGGTAGAACTTCGCGACCTCGCGCAGAATCCGCTCGGTGGTCTGCTCGCTCACGCCGGGCATCAGGAAGCTGATTGTCGTCCCGACGGGGCGAGCAAGGGGCTGCACGGCAATGTCCTGCGCACCGGTCCAGCCATCCGCTGGGACATGGACCGACCATCCGATATCGGCATCGGTATGACGCGAGCTGATCCGGGTTTCCTTGCCCGCCAGGCTGAAGACACCCATGCCTGCCGGGTCTTCGGCCTCATGGATGTGCTGGCTCCAGCCCGAATCCCCCAGCGCAATCATGGTCTGCGGATGGGCGACTCCGGTTCCATCATCGACAAGGGTCAGGCGCGCTGCGTCCTGATCCGCGCAGCAGGCGATATCGATCCGGGAAGCGCCCGCGCGGCGACTGTTCTGGAGGAGCTCGCCGAGGATATCGCCGATGGTGCCATTGAAGAGGCGCGTGACTTTGGTGATCGTCTTCGGGCTGACGCTGGGTCGAATAACTGTCGGGTTCATGACAAGGGGTCCTTCATCGCACTGTTTCGCCCTTCCCCTCCCCCTTCCCTTCAGAACAGCGGATTGATGCCTGGCCGGAGCCCGGCTGCCTTGGCCTGCTCTTCAGCCAACGCGCTTGGGTCGCAGAGCTTCAGGAATCGGGATGATGTCGTGCGCCGTTTCACGCAGCGCCGTAACCTCGCCGCGCGCGGCGTAGAGGTCCTTGGCGATGAGCGCGCAGACCTCGGCCTCGCCATAGGTTGGGCGGCCAAGGTGATCGACGCGCTCGACTTGCCGGGCAATCACGCCGACTTTGCCTTCCGGCACCCACTCGGCCCAATCGCCCCAGGCGCTGGTCACGCAGAATTCGCCGATCGCGGCCATATAGGCCTTGCGCGTCCGCAGGATCGCAGAGGAATTCTCCTCTATGGCCTCGCCGGTGAAGGCGCTGAAGCGGTCCGGGTGCCAACATCGGGTAGTATCGCGGGCAAGCTGCAGGAAGCCCGCAGAGCAGGAGCCCTGTCCTTCAAGCTCGCTGGTGAAGGCGAGGATCGGAAGCCCCCAATCGCAATCTTCTTCGTAAGCCCCGCTTTCGATTTGCAGCTCCGCTGGCATGGCGGCCTGTCTCTGATCGGACAGAATGATACCGCCGTGGCTGGCGGTCATAACTGACCATATGCCGGGGGCCAGCTGATCGGCCTGCTGGACGGCGCCCCAGATGGAAGTGGAGGGACGCGGTGATGGGGAAAAACATGCCATGAGCGAACTCTCCTGTTGCAGGTTCGCTCAGACCCTCCCCCTCTTCTTCAGCTCAGGATCCCGAGAGCGGTCCGGGCAACGATCTCGGGCGTGACGTCTCGAAGAGCGAGGGCCGCCACCGGTCCAAGCTGCGAAAGACGAGTCCGCTCGATTGCCCTGAGGGCGAGATAATCCTCGTCGGACGACTGGAGGATTTGCAGCGCAAAGCGGCATTCCTGCCCGGTGTTGTCGTCGAGAAGGGCGATCAGGAAATCCGGCCTTACGGAGACGTCCGCAAATGGCAGATCGAAGAGGATCTTCTTCACCGCCATCCGGATGTCCCGGCGTCGCAGGATATACTGCGCGTCTTGGAGCGCCCGCAAAACGTCTCGGTCGTGGTCTCGCTCTGTCGGCACGAACTGGTTGCCGCTCAAGACAGGCTGAGCGTAGGCGCGCAGCGCGACATAGCCCTCCTTCCTGCTGTGCTCGCCGACGACGGCTAGCACAAGGAACGGCGGCTCAACTTCGGCGCGGATAATCCCGGTGTGCTGGATGCGGTTTCGGACCGAGATCGTGCCGAGACCGGTGACGATCTCGGTGGAAGTGACCGCATTGGCCTCGAGCAGAAGAAACGCCTGGGGCGCGAATTCATGAGGCCATCTCTCGGCCGCAGCGCGCAGCCGGGCGTGAACCCGCCGCTTTTCGTAATCGATGGCGTTCGTGTAGAGATGGGCCGAGAGCGGAACCCCGGGCGCAATCTCGAGACCTTGCGCAGCCCGGCGCAGGAAACGCATCTCCTGGCTTATCGAGCCCTCCCGTGGCCCTGCTGGCGGAAGCTCGCGCAGCACGTTGGAACCCGCCCGCTCGAGCAGCAGCCACAGCAGTTTGCCGAGGCGCGGGATTGCAACACCGCGCGACCGGTCGTCTGGCTCACTGTGGTCCGGTTTCTGGGCGAGTTTCTCCGGCGCCTTCTGGTGCGCGTTGAACAGGCCATCTGGAACATCGAGCGCGTAGAGCGAATCCCTTGCTGTCTCGCGGATGCGCGGCGGTGCCTGGGGCAGGAAAAATGGACACGCCGGCGCATGCATCGGCCTCGAAGTCAGCCGCCGCAGGTAATAGGTTTCCTGAAAGCTCAGGTAGGCCGGGCTCAGCAGCGGCGGCGCGGTGACCTCGCCCAGACAATCGCAGGCGAGCCATTTGTGATTCTCGCGCGCTGTCACGACGAGGGAGACGCAGGCCCGGTGATCGGCTTCGTCGCCATGGCCCGTGTACCAGCGGACCAAGGCTGCCCGCAGACCGTCGCCAATGGCGACGCGCCCGGTGCTACCTGTGGTGTCCTTGGCCACCAACCACATGGTCCGACGCTCTTGACCGCCCCTTTTGTTCACTCTATGTTCGTCACATAGAGGAATTCTGTCTTATGAACAAGGTATTCGATCTCGGCCAATTCGACCTCGATCTGACGTTGCGCGATGCATCGCTTGACCCTCTGGCAACGCCAACGCGGCGCTCGCTCGCCAACGCCTCGATTGGCGTCGAGGCGTTCGATGCCTACTATTCGGCGCGCGAACTCTACGAAGCGCTGCAGGGGGTTTTCCAGGGCACACCCGGTGCCAAGAGCAAGCTGACGCAGGTGCTTTCGTGCCAGTGCGACGATTATCAGCGGTGTCTCTACTACACGCTGGCGGGGCGCGGCATCGTCCAGATGCTGGATGATCTCGAATGGCTGCTCGAACTCCTGCGCCCTCGCTGCGAAATGTCGGGGATGCTCCTTCGCTCCGGCGAGAGGCCTGCACCGCAGGTCAATCCTTATGTCGCAAGTGAGCCCGACGGGCCCGTTCCAGCACGCTCGGCCGACTTCGTCGAGGGACCTTCGTGGTATCTCGATCCGTCGCTTGGCGGCCGGATCGAGGACTAGGCAGGCATCAGCTTGCCGGCCTCACCGGCAGAATCAGGGATTGCGCAGGCCAACCCGGTCGTCGTCATCTACGAGCGTGATGCGCCCTTCCCAGTGCCACAGGACAAGGTTGAGAGCGTCGGCGGGAGCACCGCGGGCGTAGCTCGGCACGACAATGCCGACATAGCCTTGCGCAATTGCAGCCTCGGCGAGATCCTGCGTCGGCACGGGCTTTCCTGAGAGCATCCGGTCCCGCCAGGATGCGTCGCCGAGCTCCGCTGGCGCCATGCCGAACGGTTGGAGCGCGGCCGCGTCGCGGCCATCCAGCAAGGGCCCGATGTCGGCCTGATAGGCAACCAGGGTGGTCGGCTGCAACGTGCCGACCTGATTGGCCTCGCGCAGCGCGGTCTCTGGGGCGAGGGAAGTATAGAGCGCGCTGCGCCCGATGCGATTGAACCGTCCGCCAAACCGGGCCGCCCCCTCCCCTGAGAGGGGTTCGCGGGACCAGACCGGATTGTGGGCGCGGTAGAGCAGCCCGGTGAAGTGCATGAGGCTAGGCGTGAATGCCGGCGTCGACGGCGTCGATATAGGTCAGCACATCATCGGCCCGGTTGTTCTGCACAAGCTGCATTGCGGTCTGGCCCGAAAAGCCCGGCAGCGGCTCAGAGCGGTACCAGGCATAGGCCAGCAAGGCTGAACCGAACCGCGGTTCGACCTTGTTGAGCACTTCGACCATCTGCCGAAGGCGGCGCTGGGTACGATCGGAGGCAATCCGGTCCTTGCGCTGGATCGCGTCCTTGCCGAGACCCAGCGAGCGCGCCAGTTCGTCGCTGGTGGTGCGCAGCGCATCGACGATTTTGCGCGGAGCAAACGCGCCATTGTCCGCATAGTTCTGAATCGCCATTGCAAAGCTCCATGAATTATGACGCGATATAGCGTCATTCTGCGTGGCTTTCAAGCTGCCATAGGGCTGGCGCCGAGTTCGTCACAGGACGACAACTTGCAGTTCGATCGCACCGGGTGGGTTTTCTCCCGTCGGCATGACACAGAAGGGCTGGAGCGTGTTGCCGGTTCTGACCACAGCGTGGCTCTTCCCGGTTTTCGCGCTCATCCGGATGGCGACGCGCTCGGCATTGGCCCGCCCGCAAAGGACACGGCGGCGCGGATCGAGACTGGCAGAAGTCATGGAAGAGGCCCTCGCTACTGGGCTATCGGGAAGAAGGTCTTGATCCTTCGGGCGGGACGAATGATCTCGAAGCGCCGCTCCATCAGCCGGGTGATACGATAGGCCCCGAAGCCATCGGGTGTCCGCAGCTCGATCTTGCTCCCGCGCTTGCTGACCCGGAACTCGCGGTGTTCGCTGCCGTCAGTAAAGCGCAGCGGTTCGGGAAGCCGCAGGATGTCGCCATCGGCAACCTTTCGCTCCTTGAGACGCAGCATGGCGTAACACCGGTTGCGCCAGTCCAGGGCATAGGGGTGCGAGGATGAGGTGAGCAGTTCCAGGATGCTTCGCGGGCAATTCGCCTCGACGGGGCCGGATTGCTCATCCATGTCCTTGTACCCGAAGATCAGGCCATCGGCCGCCTTCGGGTTCCAGCGGACCAGGCAGATAACCGCCGTCACAAAGAGCCTCTCGCGGTCTTCACCGTAGCGCTCGACGGCTGCATAGTAGGTGCTGCCGGTGAAAACGCTCTTGAGGACCCGGCACCCCCGGAACGGAGCATCTTCGCTGGCCGCGTGTTCGTAGGTCAGCTGATCGTCGAGATAGGCCTTGGGCGTTTCATGCCCTCCCATCCCTGTGCGGTGCATGTAGAGCCAGCCCATGTGCGTGTCCTTCAGATGAGCCCCGGCTGAGCCGGAGGTGCGATTTGCAGTTCGCGGGCTATCCGCGCCGTGAGTGCCGGAATGTCGGCAAGCGCGGTGATCGGAGCCTTGCGCATGACCGCGCCGGGGGGCTTCCAGAACGGGTTCCGCCAGGCGAGACCCGGTTCGCCGAACCGCTCGGGGCTGATGCGGATGTAGACACCGTCTGCTTCGAGCACGTGCTCACCGGCGAGGGCCTCCTGCGAGGTGTAGTAGCTGATACGGTAGGCGGAATGATCGAGCCCGATCCCGGCGGCGATCTGGCGCAGCGCGCGCGTACCTTCGCGCCGGTAGTGGCGCAGTTCTTCGGGACGATAGTCGATCCCGCGCTTGACCAGCGCTATGATCGCCGGTCGGTGTTTGAGCTCGCCGAGACGCTCGATGCACTGCGCGCGCAAGATCTGATCTTCGGCCTCACAGGTTGTCGGCCTTCCGTCGGCAATGCGCTGAAGGTGGCGGGTGAGGAGCAGAACTGCGGGACAGGAGGCGACCTGCCGGCCTGCGAGGCGCACATCATCGACGGCCTCGTTCAATGCTCGCAGCGCGGTCTCGAACGTCGTCAGCCCATCGGGCTCGAGCGCGCGGCGGTAACGATAATCGATGTCGCAGGACATGAGGCTTCCTTTCCATTGCAAGTGCAATGGCCCCCTCCCCCTCCCCTCAATGCAGGCTGCGATGATGTTTCCGTGAGCTTCTCAGGGACAGTGGCTCATAGATCATCGGCCGTAAGAGCGTCCCGGGAGCGACCTGTTCGAGGATTCTCGCAATTGCCGAGACAGCCACGCCAGCCTCGGTTGTCTGGATGACCAAGGAGCCGCCCTGCCCCGGATCGGACACCAGTGACCAACCGGGTTCTCCTTTGCCGAGGAGGCTCTCCAGGACCGCATTACGGTTCCGCCCGGGGAACAGCGCCCCAACATGGCCGCCGAGCGCTGCGCCAATGTCCGCAGAACCTCCGCTCGCGAGGTCGCTGGCATAGCGGCTGAGCTGCGCAAGCCGCACCGCGTCGTCTGCTGTTGGCTCAAGCGTAAGCCGGAACTGGCGCCTCTTCATGGGCTTCCTCCGCAGGTTCACTCTCATAGCCCGAATAGGCTGCAAGCAGGTTGAAAGCCTGATCGGCCTTGGCGGCAGCCGTGATGATCGCGGTCTTGTCGGATTTCAGGATATCAAGCCAATGGGCGATGTAGCTGGCGTGGCTTTCATGGAGGTCTGCGGGGAGACCCAGCTCATAACAGATCCGGGCACTGACCTGCTCGGCTACATATCCTGACAGTCCAGCCCCAATCTGACTTCCGACGCCAATTTTCCGGACGCGCGTCATGCCGCCAGCTCCTCGGGCTGGGGTTGCTGGGCGTGCATCCAGTCGGCTGCGGCCTGTGCCTTGCTGGCGGCGGTGAAGATGGCGCGAGGGTCGTCCTTCAGCACGCGCAACCACGATGCCACGTATGCGGCATGATCGGCGCGCGGATGGTGGGCGATCCCGAGGTCGGCGAGCACGAACGAAGCTGTCAGTTCGGCGCAGATCTCCTCGATCGCCAGACTGTCGCGCTTGAACCTCTCGGCAAAATTGCGGTCGAGCCTGTGCTTTGCGCCCGTAGCGTGGCCGGCTTCGTGCAGAAGGGTGCCCATCTGCGCCGATGGATCCCGAAACGAGGCAAAGATCGGCATGAAGATGTGATCAAGATCGATCCGGTAGTGCGCATCGTAGGCGCCTTCGGTGATCGGAATCTTCAGAGCCGCGACGAATGCCTCGGCATGTTCGAACCGCTCGCTCTCGGGCAATACCGCGACAGGAGCGGGCTCATAGCCCTCGACCTGTGCGAGGTTGAACACGGTGAAGGCCCGGGCGAACATGCGGCCGGGGCCGGCTTCGCCGTCGTCATGATCGTCATCGGCGCGCGATGCGGCCTGCTTCCAGAACACGACGGTGGTTCCGCGCTCACCCTTGCGGACCTGTCCGCCAAGAGCTGCCCACTGGCGATAGGTCCCCCAAAGACCACTGGAATAGCTGCTGGCTTCAGCGGCAATCCAGAGCGCCAGCACATTGACACCGCGATAGCGACGGCGGGAGGTGACGTTCTGCGGCCTCGTCGTGGCAGCGCCATCATGGTGCCAAGGCATGCGCCAGTCGCCGGCACCGGCTTCGATGGCAGAGACAATCTCGGTGGTGATGCGCGAATAGACGTCGGCTCGCGGCGTCGCAGGGTGGGATCGGGACATGGCGGGTCTCCATGGCGGGCGGAGGGAAACTCTCTTCCGCTCCTTCAGCCCGTCACCCGCTACACGCCTCCTCTACCTCTCCCGCCCCGCCTGAGGCGGGGCGAATGCTGCTTGGATGAACCAGCGCTCATGAATGGCGGCGCGTCAATGCCCGATCGGCATCCCGCCAGTCTTCGCGGGCCGCGGGGCAAGCCAGATAAGACACGCGGCAAAGATAAGGATTGCGGTGGTCGCCCAAAAAGTGTGGATGAGCGCCATGGTTGTCGCTTCCAGGTCAACCATATTGCTGAGCACCTGCCGCACCTGGTCAGGCGGGAAGCCGAGTCCCGCAAGGCTTGCCTGCGCCGCTTCCGGCTGCAGGACTGCGACCGCGTCGCTACGCGCGAGGCGCTGGGTATCACCCCAGTAGGAAAGTGTGATCGAGGTCGCCACGGCGGTCGCAATCGTGCGCATGAAGCTTTGAAGGCCGGCAGCCGATGCCACCTCGTTCTCATCAACCGTGTTGAGCGTCAAGGTCATGAGCGGGAGCATCATGAAGGTGACGCCGAGTCCCTGAACGAACTGCGGCAGACTGAGGGTCCAGAAGTCCGAATCCGTCGTCCAGGTCGTGCGCAGAAGGGCCATCGCTGCGATCCAGGCAACGCCGCCTGAAACGAGGAGGCGCGGGTCGTGACGGCTCATCAGATAGGCCACAAGCGGCGCGGTGATCAGTCCGCCCATGGCCGAAAACGATGAGGACAGACCGGCGGCGGTCGCCGGAAATCCGAGCCAGGCCTGCTGCCATTGGGGAACAATGACAAATCCCGCAAAGTATCCTGCGAAGGCGAGCGACAGCACCGTTAGGGCAACGCTGAACCCCCGGTGCCTGAGGACTCGAAGATCGACGATCGGGTGATCCTCGCCCAACTCCCAGATCACGAACACAACGAAGCCGACACATGATGCAATCGACAGCGCCACGATCATCGGGTCGGCAAACCAGTCGTGGTTGCGACCAAGGTCGAGCACCAGTTGCAGGCAGCCGACCCAGAGTATCAGCAAGGCGAGGCCGACAAAGTCGATGGGTAGTATCTGCCGCTCGGTCTCGATCGGCCTGAGCAGAGAAAATCCTACGACGATGCACAAAATTGCAACAGGGATGTTGATCAGGAATATCCAATGCCAGGAATAATTTTCGGTGAGATAGCCGCCGATCATCGGGCCAAGAGCAGGTCCCATCAGCAGTGTAACAGCCCATAGTCCCATCGCCATATTGCGCTTCTCGGGCGGGAACACGCTGAGCAGCAGGGTTTGCGACATCGGCATCAAGAAAGCGCCGAAGATTCCCTGACCGATCCGGCTTGCCACGAGCATGCCCAAGGTCACCGAAATGCCGCAGAGAAAGGAGCAGATGCCAAACCCGACCATGCTGAACAGGAAGGTGCGCACCGACCCGAAGCGACCGGCGATCCATCCGGTCAAGGGGACGCAGATCGCCTCGGCGACCGCATAGGAGGTGATGATCCAGGCGCCTTGTTCGAGCGTGATACCGAGATTGCCCGCGACGTGCGGAATCGAGACGTTGGCGATGGTCAGGTCGAGGATGACCATGAAATTGGCCAAAGCCAGCACCAGGCCTGCGACCATTTGCCGCGACGGGGAGATCCCCGCGCTTGGGGGTGAGGGTTCGCTCATTGCAGGTCACTGGCCCGAGACATCGATCTCGACTTCCACCGACAGCCCGACGCGCAAAGGGTGCTGACGCAGTTCGGCAGGATCGAGTTCGATCCGCACCGGCAGGCGCTGAACGGTCTTGATCCAGTTCCCGGTCGCGTTCTGCGCGGGAATGATCGCCATCGACGAGCCGGTCCCGCCGGCGAGGCCGGTGACCTTGCCGTGATAGACGACATCGCCGCCGTAGAGATCGGACTTGAGGGTCACAGCCATGCCGGGGCGAACGCGCCCCAGTTGAACTTCTTTGAAGTTAGCATCGACGTAGAGCTTGTCGATCGGAACGATGGTCATGATCGTCTGGCCGGGGCTCAGGCGCTGGCCGACCTGGATTTGCAGGCGGCTCACCACCCCGGAGACCGGTGCTCGGATCTCGGTACGCTGGAGATCGAGCAAGGCCGCGTCAAGCCGGGCCCTGGCCGCCTGAACCGCTGGATCGGTGTCCACGCTGGAGCCGCGCACCAGGGCATCGTTGGCCGCGAGTTGCCCTTGCGCAACCCGGCGGGCTGAAGCGACTTCCGAGATGCCGCCACGTGCTGCTTCGAGCGCAGAACTTGCCGCGGAATAGGCTTTGCGCGCCTGTGTCAGTTCCTCGCCCGAGATCGCGCCGCTGGCAATGACTGCCTCCCGGCGCTGCAAATCGATCCTTGCCTTTTCGAATTCCGCCTGCGCGGTGCGAAGCCGCGCCTGGGCCTGGACGAGACCGGCGCTTGAGGTATCGATCTGGGCCGATAGCGCGCTGTTGGTCGCAACGGTCTGGCCGAATTTGCGGCGAGCAGCGGCAAGATCGGCCTCGGCCTGCGCGACGGCGATCCTGGCGTTGGCGTGATCGAGCCTGACCAGGACGTCCCCGGCCTTCACCTGCTGCGTATCTTCGACGAGCACCTCGATGGCCGATCCTGCAATCAGCGGGGTGACCTGCGCCATACGCGCGTTCACATAGGCGTTGTCGGTGCTGACATAGTTGCGAGCGACCAGCACATACCACGCACCCCAGGCAAGCGCCGCGATTGCCAGCGCGATGGCCAGGCGCTTGAGCCACATCGTCCGGCGGGTCTTGCGAAAGGCGGACAGTTCCGGATCGACTTCGGCAGCTTGTGTCGCGGTATCGCTCATTGGTCGGTCTGTCCTGATGGTTGGGTAGTGGCCGCGTCGAACCCGCCGCCCAGCGCGCGGATCAACGCCAGCGTCGCGCCGCGCTGATATGTCTCAAGGCCGATAACGGCGAGGCGAAGGTCCTGCACGCCGCGTTCGCTCGCGAGCACGTCGAGATAGCTGGCAAGCCCGGCCTCGTAGCGTGTGCGCACCAGACCGAGTGCATCTTCGTTGGCGGCCAGTGCGGTGCGGGCCGCGCGAAGCCGCTTGTCCGCCGCGTCGCGTTGGGTCACCGCGTCGGCAACTTGCTGGTAGGCGGTGACCACAGTCTGGTTGTAGTTTGCGACGGCCTCGTCATAGGCTGCCTCGGCGCTGCCATATTGCGCCTTGAGCGCGCCGCCCTGAAAGATCGGCAGACTGATTGCCGGGCCGACGCTTCCAAACAGCGAGCCGGAATCGACAAGATTGCCGAGACCCAGGGCCTGCAGGCCAATCAGCGCCCTGAGGTTGATCGAGGGAAAGAACCCGGCCCGCGCGACCTTGACCCGGCTTGCCGCCGCTTCGACCCGCTCGCGCGCGGCGACGATATCGGGACGCCGGCCGAGCAGGTCGGTGGTGACACCAGCGGGAACCCCGCCGGGCGTTGAAGGCGCCAGTGGCGGACGGGTGATCGACTGCCCCCGATCGGGGCCAGCACCCAGGAGCGCGGCCAGCTGATTGCGCCGGATGCCGATGTTCTCGTCAACTGCGGCTAGATCCTGCTCTGCTCCGGCGACCTCGGCATCGGCGCGGCGCAGACTGGCGAGGTTGTCGAGCCCGTTGCGCTGGCGCTGGGCGACAATGTCGCGCATCGCCTGGCGGTTGGCGAGCATGGCTGCGGCGTTGTCGCGCTCGCGATAATGGCGACCGAGTTCGGCATAAGCGGCGGTTATCGCAACCGACAGCACCAGGCGGGCCTGCGCCGCATCGACCGCCGCCGCTCGGGCATCCGAAGTCGCTGCCGCAAGGGCCGCCCGGTTGCGCCCCCACAGGTCGAGGTCGAAGCCGAAGCTCAGCGAAGTTTGCCCGTAATCCTTCCAGCCATCGGGCAGAAACTGCGCGGGAATGCCGTTGTTGCCGCTCTGGCGGCGCAGGCCGCCTTCGGCCTCGGCCCCAATCGAGGGGAGCCGTGCGGCCCCGACCCGCTGCGCCTCGGCTTCCGCGCGCCTGACCCGCGCCACCGCCACCGCGACCTGCGGTGAATTGGCGAGGCCTTCCTCGATCAGCGCGGTCAGTTGCGGATCGCCCGCCAAGCGCCACCATTGGTCCGGCGGCCAGGCCGTGTTGCCGCGCGCGGCGAGGGTCTGCCCCGCCTCGGTCGTCTCGGCAGTGCGCAACGCGGGCCGTGCTCCGGGATGGGAAACCGGGACGCACGCGGCCAGAGCCAGCACCAACGCTGCGCCGCCGTAGATTCGGAACCTAGCCGACATAGGCACCCCGCCCGCTGGCCAGCAATCGCCCTTCGGCATCCTCGATGCGGGTCTCCGCGACACTGATCTGCTTGCCCAGCTTGACCACCCGCCCAATCGCGCGCAGCGGACCTGAGGTCGCAGGGCGATGGAAATCGACCCGCATATCGGCGGTGGCGCGCGCCGATCCGCCGAGCGCGTTGATCGTGTAAAGCCCGGTCAGGTCGATCAGCGCCGAGAGGATGCCGCCATGCGCCGATCCGATCATCGGGTTGGAGACGATCTCGTCGCGCCACGGCATTTCAAGGATCAGCGCGTCGTCTGTCAGTTCGGCGATATCCAGCCCCAGCCATTGGTGGAACGGCGCAATGAGCAACATCGAACGGAGCTGGTCGAGGTCCATGCTTGCTGCCGGATCGTTCATGCCGCGACCGCCTTTCCGTGCGTGCGGACAAGGAAATCGAGGATCGCGTCGCCAAAGGCATCGTTCTGGTCGCCGACCACCATATGCGTCGCATCGGCGATGTCACTGTAAGCGGCATGCGGCACGAGCGCGCGGAAATGCGCCACGGCTTCCGGTGACACCAGATCGCTCGATCCGCCCCTGATCAGGTGGACCGGAAGCGCAAGCCGCGATGCGGCTTCGCCCAATTCTGTGCGCCCAAAGTCGCTGCTGTCGCCGCGCTCGGCATGGCGCCGCATGATGCCGTCGATGAATGCCGGGTCCCAATGCCAGTAATAGCGCCCGTCGCCCTTCTGCCGCAGATAGTGGGCGAGGCCGGACGACGCCTTGCGGCTTGGACGATGGGGGAGATACTCGGAGATCACGCGCGCCGCTTCCTCGGGCGAGGCAAAGCCTTCGCGGGCATGGGCAGCCATGAACCCGACTACGCGCGTAACACCGCCCGCCTCCATTTGCGGTGTGATGTCCACCAAGGTCAGCGAGGCGAAGCTGCCGGGAGCGACCTCGCCTTCGGCCATGATCCCGGCAAGTCCGCCTAACGACGCCCCGATCAGTGCGGGCTTGCGGTCGAGCGACCCGGCAATCGCGATCAGGTCGCCCGCGAAATCGACAATGTCATAGGCTCCGTCATCGGCCCAAGCGCTGTCGCCATGACCGCGCAAATCGAGCGCGATAGCGCGAAAGCCGCAGTCGGCCAGCATCGCCGTCACCCGCTTCCACGCCCGCTTGGTCTGCCCGCCGCCGTGGGCGAGCAGCACCGGCATACCCTGCTCAGGGCCTTCGATCAGGGCGGCGATAGCATGGCCGGAATGGCCGGAGAGCGTGACGGGCGGATTCGACATGCTTTTATCTTACTGTATGATGCCTTACAGTAAAGGCTGTCCTTTTGGTCAATCGGAAGCTATGAGCTGTGGCATGGCGAACACGTCCGACCAGCAGAGCTACCTCACCGAGGCCGATGGGCTGGTGTTCCTGGTTGAGGAGGTTCCGCGCAAGCTGCGCCGCGTGTTCGATTCCTCGACCGCGAAGTTCGGGCTGACCCGAACCCAATGGCGCGCTCTCGCCTATATCTTCCGCACGCCCGGTCTGACCCAGACCGAGCTGGCCAAATGCCTCGAACTGGAACGCGCCAGCGTCGGTCACGTCATCGACCAACTCGAAAAGGCGGATTACGTCGAGCGCCGGGCTGTGGAAGGCAATCGGCGGGTGTGGACCTTGCACCTGCGTCCTAAGGCGATCGGCATCCTGCCCGCGCTCAGAGCGGAAGCCGATGTGGTCTATGAACGGTTGCTCGCCGGCATATCGGGCGATGAAGTTGCCGTGTTCAAGCGACTTCTGGCCACCATGTCCGCCAATCTGTAGCCTTCACGCTGGCTGCGGCCGCCAGCTGGAATGTCGACGCCGCAAGACCAGGACGGCTTCCCCTGGACGCTTGCGGGGGATTATCAGCCTTACTTCGCTTCGGGACCGATCTGCGACAGGATCCTCTCGATCCTTGCCACCTCGGCCTGAAGCGTCACCCGTTGCGGTTCTGGAAGCCGCTTCTCGCGCAGCAACAGCCGCGCCTCGTCAGCTCCGCACTGCCAGGCCGGGCGATGCCGTTCGACAATACAGGCATTGGGGCAGCGGACCGGCTCGCACATGGCGATCATTGGTCCGGTGGCACCCGGTTCCGAAATGCGGTTGAGGCACAGGGCAGTTGCCGGATCAAAGAAGCAATCGGCCAGCGGGCCGACATGCAATGTCCGCGCGAGACTGCCGAGCATCGTGCGCAGGCGGGGCCGGTCGGCAATCATGGCAGGTAGCGGCGCCAACTCGTGGCCAACAGTATCGAGTGCGGCTCCGATCCTGTTCGCGGCAGGTCCGCCAAGGCGCGCACCACCTTGCCGCTCGTCGAAGTAGACGAGGATATCGTCGATCTGGCCAAGCGCGCGCTGGGCTTCGATCTCTCCGCGAAATCCGGACCGGCTGCTGCCGGCATAGCCTTCAAACGCCGCAACGCTGGCGTGCTTGTACTGGATCATGCCGGCAATCGTCCCAAAGGGCCGGTTGGCGATGTGCCAGGCAATGGTCCGGCGAAACTGGCGTGTGGTCAGCCGCCAGGGCGCGCCATTGGGTCCGGCAGGAATGATCGGTGCCTCAGCCGTTCCGAACCGGTCGTTGAGATGATCGCGAAACCGGTTGAGTTGCCGGACGATCTCGGCAGAAATGTGCGTCTTGGTGTTGGCCCGAAGCGCGAGGACCGGCCACAAAGTCGTTGTCCCGCGCGCTTGCCCCGCCCGCGCGGACAGGCGTTCGAGGACAGCGATGGCTTCGGCGACCGGCGCGATCGTGACCCACTCGGTCTCCTCGCCGCCGCCGCGCTTGCCCTTGTAAGCGGTGGACTTGATGCCATGCCGCAAGATCGCACCGTCTTCTGATCTGGTGATGGACAGGCATCCCTGCTTCATCGCCTGGATCTCGCTGTCCCGCATGCCTGAGAGGTAGGCGCAGACGACGTAGGCTGCCGACTGCAGCATGACCTCTTCGAGAGCCAGGACCTTGGCATCGAAGCGGGTACGCCAGAGCAGGCCGGTATCGGGATCGGCCGAAATGGCCGTATCCATCCCGCCAATCTCGGTGCCGAGTTCTGCTACGGCGGCGGCGATGAGGTCCGGCGCGCCGGTGGTCAGGCCAAGGTGCATGGCCGGTTCGGCCTGCGCGTCGATGCCGGCATGGAGGTGGATCAGGTGGTAGTTGATGGGCGGCGTGACTTCCCCGGTGTGCGGATCTGTCCGCGTTGTGCCGTTGTGTGGGGTGGTCCAGATCGGAATCCCGCGACCTTGTCGCTGCAAAGCTGCCACATAGGCGATGAGGCGTTGGCGTTGCCGAAAACGGCGAGCAGCGGGATCAAGCCCTTCCTCAGCGGTGATCAGACAGTTGCGCGTTGCTTCGAGGCGGTCGAGTTCCGCCCGCGCGGCGAGGATGTCATCTGCATAGCAGGTCACGTAGCGCAGCGACCAGGCGAGCAGCGGGGTGATGATCGCTTCCGGAATGCGCGGCGTCCGGTTCTCTCCGGCGACGTACTTTGCTCCCGCAACCGAGAAAGGGCTGCGCCCCGGCCACGGTTCAAAGGACAGGCGCGCAGTCGGCAGATGGTGCCGCAACTCATGCAGGTCGAAGATTATCCGCAGCAGCGCTGCCGCCGCAACCGGACGCAGTCCGGCAAGGCGCAAAGAGCGGGCGTAGCGATCAGCCAACGACTGATCGACCCGGCCGAGATCGAAACGACCCAGCTGAGCCTTCACGAAGTCGAAAAAGCGCAAGGTCCGGTTGGCCTCACCGCGCACCCCCGCCGGCTCAAGCCGTGAACGGTGCCCGGGTAGATCGACATTGAGACGCGCATGAAGAATCTGGCGCAGGGCATCGGCGATGGATGGGTCGTCGATACCATCGAAATGTACCGTGATATGGCAGCGCCGGGCGTTGTCGCGAAACACGCCGGGAGCCAGATCCCAGACCGGATCGCCGTATCGCGAGATATGCGCGCGATCGACCCCAGGGCGGAGCGGTGCGGAGATGAGCACCGGGAGGGCGTCACGTTCATTGCAGCTGTCGGCGAGCAGCTGGAGAGGGGTCATGCGCGGGCCTCGGGTGGCAGATAGACCGTGGGAGGTTCGACCGCGACCTGCGCCCGGGCCTTTGCCACGACGTCGTCGCCGAAGGCGGGCAGGATCTGCTGAACAATGCGGTCACGGGCATGGCCGAACTTGGCTGCCCACTCGGCCGCGCTCAAACCGGCTCGCTGATCATCGACGAAGGTGAGGAACGCGAGGATGGCGGGCAGCTTGCGCGCGGTGATGACCGCGTTGCGACAATCGAGGCAACCCCAGAACGGCGTGGGGCACGCGGTACCGGCAGATGCAAAGGGACTGGAATAGAAGTTACCGCAGTTGGCAAGCCAGACGTCCTGTTCGCCGTCGAGAAGTGCGCGCGAGACGCCTTCAACATCCGGAGCGGGGCTCGCCAACTCCCTGCGCAGCCGCTCCTCGTCCGAGGGAGGAAGTATCCTTGGACCGGTCAGCGCTTCTTCGAGGGCATCCGCCACGGCCTGCTCGTGCAGCGGTCTGAGTGCCGGAATATCGGCGTAGTGCCGTGCCGCGATCTCGGCGGTATGGCCGACGGCGAAGCGGGCCATGTGCCCTTCGGTCTTAAGGTACCACAAGGCCTTGTGCGTCTTGCGTAGCTGCGAGAGGCGCAGGAATAGCGGTCGACCGGCGTCATCGACAATGCCGTGACGCTGCGTCCAGGCGTCGATCGTCATGCGCGGTTGGCGGATACCAGCGGTGATCTCGTTGGTCTGATAATAGACCCAGAGGTTGTCGCTGGAATTATGCACCCTGGCCTTGGCGGAGAGTGCGATGATCCGCCGGATCAGGCCGCCCGGTGTCGATGAGCCGCCATCACGGACCCGGATGGTCTTGTGCTCGGCGCCGTGGGCGCGAAGCTTGGTATAGGCGACATCGACGGTACCGCCCGAAGCATTGCGCAAACAATCGATGGTGAGCGACTTGCAACACTCCAGCTCGAGCCCCGTCTCCAGCGAGAGCAGAACGAGAAGCGGCACGACGTCGTGTGCAGTAAGGTAGTGGGCAGCATGGAGGCTCAGGTTGAACCTTGCGCCGCTCAGTTCGCGAATCCACCGCAGCTTATACAGGCTCTGATATGCGGGGTCACGGTAGTGCAGCACACCGCGCGCGTCGATCGCAGCGTGGGCTTCGCGGTAAGCACCTTCTGTCTCCGGCACCTCATCGAAACGCGGCCCCGACCGCAAGCGCGCCTCGATCGCAACAAGATCGGCGCGGGCCGCATCGCGGAGTTGGCGAGCGACATACGGACTGTAGGCATCGCGTGGACGGGGGCGAACGTGGGGGTGCGAGCTGACGTAGCGCAGCCGTTCCCGCAAGCCAGGATCGACAAGCTCGGGACCATCGGCCGCAATGCGGCGAAGGACCGAGACGACCTTGGCGACATAGGTCGGCGCGTGTGTCCGCGACTTGCCCTGCGCGGCGAGCCACCTCTCGAACCCGTCGATATGGTCGGTGCGAAGGTCTGCCGGCCCGTTGATCCGGTCGCCTGTCCCGGCAAGATAGGCAAAGAAGCTCGGTAACTGCGTCACGTATGTCTTGATCGACGAACGCACCAAAATGGGGCCGCGCGGGGCAACCAGCATGAACAGGCCCCGTGCAAAGGCGAGAGCCAGGCCTCGTGGCCGCAAGCTGGTGAAATCCACGAGCAACTCGCCGCCGTATGGCGGATCGATCATGAAGCGCAGCGTGCTGATCTGCGACCATGGATCGGCCTCGGGCGCAGTCGCGGCGGCCTCGAAACTGACCTTGCGCCCTTTGCGTGGAGCAGCGGTCATGATGGAAGATAGTCCGGTACGAGTGCCAACAGCTCTTCGACCGCCGCATCGACGGTATCGGCACGCGTGGCGAGGTGATCGAGATAGATCGAGGTCGTGGCGAGGCTTGAATGGCCAAGCAATCGCTGAACCTGTTGAAGCGGATCGCCGACCAACTGGCGATACCCTTCCATGGCACCCACCGGTGCCGCCGCCTCGGCAAGGCGGCGCTGGATCAGCATCGCCAGCATGTGGACCGCAAAGGAATGCCTGAGTTGATGGGGGCTGACCCGGACCGGGATGCCGGCATCCGTGCAACGGCGGCTCGCCCGCGCGAAGATCGCTTCCCACGAGTTGGGGAGCACCGGATGCCCGACCTCGGTCAGCCAGAGCACCGCCGCTTCGCCAGGCGTTCCATCGTCGGCGCAAATTACAAGCCTTGCGCGTTCATCCGGTGTGACGACCTCCATATCCATCGTGCCACCGCCAACCAGCTGCAATGCGCGCAGCCTGAATGAGGGGCGGTGTATGAAGATCGGGCGGTCAATGGCTTCCCAGCCACGGCGCCTTGCGAACTTGGCGACGGCTGCGGCTCGCTCCACGGCGATATAGGCGTCAAACATCGGCAACAAACGGCGCGGCAGCAATATGCCACGCCCCCTATCCCCCTTGGTAAGTGCCGCCGGAAGTTCGACCCGCCGCTGCCGTTCCGCGCGGGCGCCGCCAACCGGAATCTCGGCAGTGAGCAGGTGAGATGCCTCTTCCAGGCGCAGGCCAGTGGTGACCAACAGATCGGCGAACAGCGCGTTGCGCGCGCCATTGCGGTCACGTGCTCCAGGACGCTCTGTTCCCTCTACGGTCAGGCCGCGCAGGCCAACCTCGCGAAAGGCGTGGTAATCGGTGAGATCGATGAAGCGGACATCTGACCGACGGGCCGCGCGTTCATAGGCGTCGTTGCGGCCCGTGACGGCCGCTCGACGCCCTCCGTGCGAACTTCGCCAGACCTGACGGTGGGTAAATGGGGTGCGCTCGATCAGGCCCTCCCGCTCGGCCCATCGATAAAGCTTGTCGAGCGAGGCAATCGCCCGGTTCCACGTCGACGTCGAAACCCGGAACTCAGCGTCACTACGCCGACGTGCCCGATGATAAGCACTGACATCATCGGTATCGGCTTGCCAGACAGACTTGCCACAGACTGAGGCGAGGAAGCGAACCCAGACCAGGACATCATAGCCGTGGGCGCGTAGCGAATGGCGAGACCGCGCCCCGCTCAACGGCAGATCAAGAAAGTAGCGGTCGAGGTCTGGATCGTAGATCTCTCCACCTCGCAGGATCACCGGGACGTAGGAATCCAAGCCATCCGCCGCCCGGCGTTCATGAATGACGATCGACGTGTCTGAAGTATCCACAGCTTGCCAGTCCCTCCCCCGGACCCCCTCCCGACTCCAGATCGCGCACGTTGCGCGGCTGCGGGACGGTGGCCATCAGGCCGGACTACGCCAGCTTATGGATAGCGCTTCATCCGGCCTGATGGCCCCCTGCGTTGTGCCAAGAACATACCGTTCGATGGTGCGTCAGGCACGGTGCAGACTGTCCAGATAACGCGACCAGTTCCTCGAAGGCGTAGGCCTTGTCGCCGAACCGCTTGCCGAATGTGCGCGCGAGCCGCGAGGGGTGCCCGCTCCAATGGCCGAGTTCGTGCGCTTTGGTGGCGACATATCCGTCCTCGGTGCGGAAGGCGCCGCGCTCTGGAAGCTGGATATAGTCTCCGCCCGGAGAGAAGAATGCACGGTCACCGCCGTGGCGGATATCAGCAGGGATCGGAGCAAAGAAGGCCTGGATGGCCGCTGCCTTCACAGAGGGTTGCGGCGGTGCTTCGGGGACCGGACTGGGATAGAAATGCGGCGGCAGGCCTTCAATCTGCGAGGGTAGGGTAGGCCCGCAATGTCTCGGAGAGAACATCGCTAGGCCCCCCTCCGAACCGAACGTGCACCTTTCAGCGC
>NZ_JBXAFX010000038.1:0-32101 GCF_058793515.1 Novosphingobium sp. GW835-FHT14H07 | reverse complement strand
TGATCGACGCGCCGCGACAATCACATTCTCATCCTGATTGACGCGCAATCCTCATCCAGTTTGTCGCGCTACAGCTGTGCCATGGCGCTGGGACCAAGTCCTGCGATCTGGGGCAAAATGTACCACATCCGGTGGCTCTGCTTGCGACCGCGCCAAATTTCACCGAGCGGTCGGTGGTATTGATCGTTTTGGGCCGTGACGAGGCGTTCGAGGTCGAAATTCATGGTTCTTCAATACCAGCTTTCTCTATGCTCCCTCTCGCAACGCTGTATGAGCCGCGCTCGATGCAGCCAACCACGGGTTCAGCATTCCTGTTGCTGCATGACGACCTCATCCCTCAAACTGGCCAATGCGAGCCGCATATCAGACGCCCGCGCCGGGCGACGAACTTTCAGGAGCGGCCGGACCCAAAGAATTGATCCGGCGTTGCCGGGTCATGTGCAACAACTACGAGCGCCACCTGAACTGGTCGAACCTGCAAGAGGCTCTGGCGGTAGCCGGGCTGAATGTGGCTCTGCGGCCCCCTGCACTCCTTCCACCAACCCGCGACGTCCGGGTCAGCGATGACAGTGCAGTACTGCGAGCCGCCGGAAACGGGGTCGAAGCGGTCACGATGCGGTGGGGTTTCAGGCCGGCCAGGACGAAAGCTGCGCCTGTCTTCAATTTCCGCGCCGACGGGCGAGATTTCTCGGACAGTCGGCGCTGCCTGATCCCGGCAAGCGCGTTCTTCGAATTCACTGGTGACAAGGCGCCGAAGTCGAAGTGGCGGTTCACAATGCGCGATGAGCCGATGTTCTGCGTGGCCGGGCTTTGGAAAGATGAGGAGCACGGGCAAACCTGCAGCTTTACCATGCTGACGCTGCCGCCGAGGCCCGACGTTGCGCCGTTTCATGATCGCCAGATCGTCACGCTGGCGCCAAAGGAGTGGGCAAGGTGGCTCTATCTCGAGGGGTCTGGATCGCTTGACGTTCCTCCCGCCGGGACATTGGCGGTATCGCTGGTCCGGCAAGGCAGGGACGAACCATCGGGCGAGTTGCTGGCCCTAGCGCACCCTGCCCGGTCAGCCGCCTGATGAAGATTGCGACCTACATTGTGAACGGCGTTAACGGGCGCCTTCCCGTACTGCTGCGCTGGCTAGCCGAGGCACGGCCGGACATCGTGTGCCTGCAGGAGTTGAAGTCCCCCGACGAACGGTTTCCTGCCGATGCCCTCTCCGATGCCGGATACCGCGCACTTTGGCATGGACAGAAATCGTGGAACGGTGTCGCCATTCTATCCCGCGCCGGCATGATCCACGAGACCCTGCGCGGACTGCCGGGCGAGCCGGAAGACACGCAGAGCCGTTATCTGGAAGCTGCTGCAAACGGTGTCATCGTTGCCGCACTCTACCTCCCAAACGGCAACCCCCGCCCTGGGCCCAAGTTCGACTACAAACTGCGCTGGTTCGAGCGACTGGCAAGCCGTGCGCAAGAGCTCCTTGATAGCGGGCTTCCGGTGATCCTGGCGGGCGACTTCAATGTGATCCCGACGGATCAGGATGTCTACAAGCCCGAGCGTTGGACCGAAGATGCGCTGTTCGTCCCCGAAGTTCGTGAAGCATATGCGAGGCTCCTGGATCAGGGTTGGACCGACGCGCTAAGGAAAATGCATCCCGGCGAGCGGATCTACACCTTCTGGGACTATTTCAGGAACGCTTGGGGTCGCGATGCCGGACTGCGGATTGATCACCTTCTGCTGAGTCCGGCGTTGGCGAAGCGGCTGAAAGCAGCCGAAGTGGACAGTTTCGTGCGGGGCTGGGAGAAAACCAGCGATCATGCGCCGGTCTGGGTGGAACTGAAGCCTGACCGTACCGCGCGCCGGTCGATCCGTGGATCATAGTCCGCTGCCTGCAGTTGTCAGGAAAAGCCAGGACAGCCGGAGACTTGCCATGTGGACTGTGAGTTCGAAATTCAACGCCGTGGGCACGAGCGGAGCCGAATACGTGATCGTCGAGGAGCGTGACGAAGCGCGTGGGGCGGCCGGTGATAGCAAGGCCACGGAGGCGCGGCGTTATTCCCTGGAAGACGGACGGGAACTGAGCGCCGAGAAGGACGGCACGTTCATTCTAGGCGGCACCGATGAAGTGCTCAAGGCGGTCGCGCCGTCAGCCGTCACGGAGCACGACTGAACCTTCGGCAAGGCCGCAAAGTCTTCTACGCGGGATGGATGTTCCAAAGTGATGGCGAAGCAGAAACCCTCGAAAGCACTTCGCCGTCCGATCTTGCGGTCCGTATCCCCGGTTGAGCCGATGGAAGCCTTGCTGGTCGAGAGCCTGCCCGAGCCGCCGGGCTGGTACTACGAGCCCAAATGGGACGGATTCCGTGCGCTGGTCGACCGCAAGGGCGATGACGTGGAGATCTGGTCCAAGTCCGGCAAACCGCTTGCGCGCTACTTCCCGGAAATCGCCAACGCCGTTCGCACCATCAGGCAAACGCGCCTGCTGCTTGACGGAGAACTGGTCATCCCGATCGGCAATCGCCTTTCGTTCGAAGCTTTGCAGGCAAGGCTGCACCCTGCAGCTTCGCGCATTGCCAGGCTGTCGCGCGAAACTCCGGCGCAACTCATCCTGTTCGACTGCCTGCACATCGGCGAGGCCGATTTGCGAAATGCGCCACTCTGCGAACGACGAACGGCGCTGGAAGGGCTGGCTCGGGAAGCTGGTCACGACGACCTGATCCTCTCGCCAGTTACAACACAAATCGAGCAGGCCAGGAAATGGCTTGGCCTCAGTGGCGGTGCGCTTGATGGCGTGATCGCCAAGGGCCGGGACCTGCCCTACCTCGCTGGAGAGCGTGCCATGCGCAAGATCAAGCAGCGGCGGACGGCCGACTGCGTCGTCGGCGGTTATCGCAAAGACGCCAAGGGCGGTGTAGTCTCGCTTCTGCTCGGCCTTTACGACCCGAATGACAAACTGGACCTCGTCGGCTTCACCTCTGCCTTCTCAGGCGCGCAGCGTTCGGCCTTGGCTCGAAAGGTCTCACCGCACGATGGTGGGCCCGGTTTTACCGGTCGTGCTCCGGGAGGCCCCAGCCGGTGGAACCCCGACAAGAGCGGAGACTACATACCCCTGAAGCACGAACTGGTCGCAGAGGTTCTCTATGATCAGGTGACTGCAGGTCGATTTCGGCATGGCACTCGGTTCCTCCGTTGGCGACCCGACAAAGCAGCTCGGCAGTGCAGGTACGATCAGCTCGTCGTTGAACTGAGGCCAACGGAACTGCTGGACCTGGTAGAACAAGGCGAAGCCCGGCCAGACCCGAAACGATGATGTGGCCGCTCGATGCGATTGATTTCGCGGGCTTTTAACCGCTTCCTGCTTCCCAGGCGTCGAGTGCGTTACGATACACCTCTTCCTCGCGTGCCACGGCCGCACGCAGCCCCTCTGCCGCTACGATGCCAGTTTGGCGCAAGCTAACCCTGCGCTCGCGAAGCGCTTCGATCTTCCGGTCAATCTCGTTCAACGCTTCGGTCAATTCCCGTTCCTGCCTGTCGAGAGCCGCGCGGGCGGCGTCGAGCGCAGCTCGGCTCGGCCTTGGCGGACGCTTTCGAGGTTTCGACGGGGTGCCTGCAGGCGTCCGTTTCTTTCGTGAGGGACCATCGACTACCGGTCCTGCGGCAGACAGGTGCTGGGCCGCGGACGCGCGTGGCAGGCGAACGACTTCGCCTGGCTGCTGCAACGCTAGCGCCATAAGTTCCGGATCGGTGATCTGCTCTGCCGCTCCTCGTGCAAAGAGATCCTTGTCCGTCCCCCATGCTTCGAGTGCAGCGCGCCTGCTCGTGGTCGCGATATATGCATCGTCGAAGCCCGTGCTTGTACGAAACACCTTGAGTGGTCGTTTGGTCATCTTTGCCGAACGCAGCGGCGCATTCTTCGCTCCCAGTAAAACTAGGCGAGCAGACCGACCGACGGATTGTCGGAAATGGGGTGTCCGGCCGTGAAGATCAGGACTGAGTGCCGCTTACCCATTCTGTTCGGCCCGCTGGCAAGTTAGCCCTGCCTTGGTATCCTGGACAAGCCGGCGAAGGCAGGTGCTACTGCTTGCTGCCGGACGGAACTTTGCGCGCCGTCAGCGCTTGTTGGTTGACAGTTCCAACATGAGGCAGGCCGGAAGTGCGCTCAGCATCGATTGTAATTGCCTGCAGTCTCGTGATTGCCTGCAGCGAGAACAAAGCTCCTACTGTGATCGATGGCAGCAGCGAGGCCTCGTTCGAAAGCACTCTTGCAGCCGCCCGGCGCGATGTAGGACCGAAGGATCGCATCAAGCTTGAGGCCGCAATCCGCGAATTTCAGGCGCAGATGTTCGCAAAAGCCGATAACCGTCAGGAATACCAGAGACTGGTGAGGGAAGGCATGGACGGACTGACGGCGCCAGGCATCGTCAGGCAGTTCGACAAGGACGTTGACCGTGTAAGCGGACAGGCAGCGGATGCTGTGTTTGATGCGAAGCGCGCCATAAAGGATCTTTAAAGCAGCGTCGTTTAGCCTTGGCTCAAAACACGGTTTAAGAAAGGTTGCTTTCTAAGTCTACCGCGGACCGCCGTCAGCGGCGAGGATGTCAGTATCGAAAGCAGGCATCAACATGCTGACCCAGTCAGTTGCGACCGCATTTGGCCGTAAGAACCTCCGCTGCAATGCTGTGGCTGCCTCGATGGTCCTGACCCCGCTTCTCAAGAGTTTTATCCCGGAACCGCTGCTCAAACTCAACGAGGATGCGACCCTGACGCCGTTGCTCGGAACGCCGGAGGATATTGCCCGTATAGTGACCTTTCTTGCGTCAGACGATGCTCGTTGTCTGACAGGCCAGATCATCCAGTCTGACGGCGGAACCACTGCTCACTTGCCCACATACGCGGCAGCAAGAGAGTTTTTCGGCGACACCTGAGAGATTGCCGACCGCTGCGGTTAATGCAGGGGCGGCGGCCGGCACGGCTGGTTCACAGTTGCGTTACGCGAGCAGCGGAAGTGACCTGGGCGCTAAGAAATCCTTCACTATCGTTTGCGAATTCCGAGCAATGCCCCGCGCTTTCCCTGGACTCGCGGGATTGATCCTGCGCGCTTCTGAGCGGTCCAAAATCGTTGTTCTTTTAAAGGACTTGGGGCGCGAGAACCCTAGATCACGGCAGGCGGTATAGGGGCTAACCTTGGAAAAGATGCTCCTACAGGAGGCCGCGCAAGGTATTTACTGAGCCCGGCACTCGGCGAAGCCGCATTGATCACTTTGTGCGCCCATGCCGTGTAGGAGCTACAGTACTGCCGCGTGTGCTTGGGGGTCAGCGATAGACGCAGCGGGTCGTGTCCCTCGCGGTGATGTAAGAGGGTTCCCTGAGAGGTTGGCCACCGTCAATCTGCAAGTGAAACTCGATACCGTTAGAATCCCACCACAAGATATTTTATCATAATTTTTCAATGACTTATAAAGTTTTTTAGCGGAGGTGCGAGTTCATCAAGCTCCCTGACGCGGCGATTGCCGTTCCGGTTGCGCGTCATCGGGTGAACGCCTGCGCTCTCGGCATCCAACTGCGAGCGTTATCCCATGATCGAGCTTCAAACCATAGCGGAGGCGATCCCCCTTCCCGCGACGCCGGAAGGTTGGTTCGACTACGGGTACACCGCGTTGGCGGACGGGCGACTGGCACTCATTCGCACTCGGAAGGATGTTCATAGCGAGCACATGCGGTGGTGGGAGGCCGCAAAGGGTGGCTGGCGGTCGCCGAAATACCCCAAGGTCTGGGACGACGACATGCGTCTGTCGATCTTCGACGGAAGCACGGAGTCCAATGTGGCGGTGATGCCATCGGGAGCGCATCCTATCGTTGATCGGATGCCTGACGGTCGATGGCTGGTTGCAGGCTCTCGCGCCGACAGGGGAGAGAAAAACGGCGTGATCTATTCTGCGGATGGGCGGAAAGAGTCGGAGATGATCCTCGGCGACGGGATCGAAACCTTGCTAGGCGCCTCTGACGCGACGATCTGGGTTGGCTATTTCGACGAAGGCGTATTCGGCGGAGAGAACAAGGATGGAAGCTGGCCTGTGTCATCGGGTGGTCTTGTTCAGTTTGACGCCACTGGCCGTGTTTTCTGGTCATTCAACGAGCAGCATCGCGATGAGGGCGGGATGGACGACATTTACGCTATGACGCTCGTCGGTGATAAAATCTGGGCCTGTTATTACTCGGGCTTTCCTATCGTTCGGATCAGCGGAGGTAAGCCGGTGTTCTGGTCGAACAGCGTCGCCGGAGCAAAGGCCATTGCCGTGAAGGACGATATCGTGATGCTGGGCGGCGGCTACAGCGACGATGCCAACCGCATCACGCTCGTGAAGCTCGATGGGAAATCAAGTCACGAGCTTGGTAGCTTACGGTATGGTAAGGGCACGCGCGGCGCAGCCAGTCTGCGTCAGGGACGGGGAAGCGTGATCCACATCGTCAGCGATGGCGTTTGGTCCAAAGTGCCGGTCTACAAGGCGGCTGCGGCCATCAGCCGGGATCGCCGCCCTTAAGTGCCCGATAGGCGCTGGCGCGCCCGATTTTCAGGCGCGTGGTAATCTCCGTTGCGCCTGCCCCCCTCGACGCCAAGCCCCCGAAGGAGCGGTTCCTAAGTCGCCGGGACGCGCCAAGGTCTCGCGCGCGACCACAAGTGCAGGCCACAGTCGCTAAAATGACTAAAATGACAGGTCCCGAACCGCATGTTCGGACCTGACTAGCTCCGCAACTATTTATCTGATCTTACGAGAAATGCCTGGTAGCGGAGGAGGGATTCACACGAAAAACATAAGATACTGATTTATAACAACGTTCTTGATCGTCGTGCCGATAATTCCGCTCAATCCACCCCCAATTTTACCCCTTCGCGACAGGCCGTGCCGAAATATCGACAGGCCGACATGCGCGATCCCTGCTACGCCCGAGAACGCGGCTGTTTACAGTGTGATCGCAGAAAGGACCGCAGACTATCGACAAACACCACGGTTGCACGGCCGACCTTGGCTGCCTCGATGTCGCCGGAAGCGATGAGCTGGTAGATCTTGGATTTGCTGAGCCCCGTCATCCGTACTGCGTCGGGAATGCGAACGCTTATCGGCCCAATCGGGGGCGCGTCGTCGCCATTCGTTGCAGGCTGCCGGGCCGACATCGGACTATTTCTTACGTGCCCGGCTGAACGAGCGGTCGCTCGCCAGGAAGCCGCTAAGCATGAATGGAATGAGGTCCGGTACGGACTCGCGTCGGCCGTAGGCCGCCTCATAGGCCTCGGCGTAGTCGTTCAGCGCTTCGATGAGATCCGGCATGACGTTGATCGTGATCTTAACCGGCGTCCGATCGGGCAGCCTTGGCAGCTTCAAATCAGCCATGACGGCCTCCCCAGGGTCCGGGCAATATGATGTCTTTGTGCACGACCACCCGTAGCGGCCAGCCGGGGCGAACGCGCAAGGTCGGCTGGATATTGAGATTGCGCGTGACGAGCTGATCGCTGGCGCGCGCGCCGCTCTGCTGCGCTGACTCGCGGATCGCCCGGACAAGGTCGCTTTCGGTGCTGCCGAAGCTCAATTCAGTGCCGACGCCCAGCAATGTCGACAGGGCGACGCCCTTCAGAAGCTGCCAAGTATGCCGGTCGATCCGGTCGGACAGACCCGCATAGCCCTGCGTATCGGTCGCCGGCACATTGTCGATACGAATCGACGAGCCGTCGGGCAGGATGATCCGCTGCCAGACGACCAGCGCACGGCTCTGCCCAAACGCTACAACGCTGTCGTAGCTGCCGATCAGCCGCGATCCTTGCGGAATGAGCAGACCGCGCCCGGTCACACTGTCATAGACGTTCTCCGTGATCTGCGCGGTGACGAGCCCGGGAAGATCCGAGTTGAGCCCGGTTATGAGGCTCGCGGCAATGATGCTGCCGGCCTGCAAGATCCAAGGCGATACGGACTGCGCCAGCGCGTGCGGATTGATGTCGTCGTCGCGATTGGCGCGGCCGACCAATTCGTTCTTGCGCCCCTGGGCGTTAGGATCTCGGTCAGGGTCGAGGAGCGGCTTGGCAGTCTCGGCCGATGCTGGCGGAACACTTGCATCGGTAGTCACCGGTGCAGGGGCGGCGGCGCGACCGCCGCCCGCCAATTGCAGCATGACGCCAGACTCGCGTGCGGCCTTCTGCTCAGCGGCGATGCGCTGGCGCTCGGCTTCGGCTTCCTGCGCGGCCCGGCTCACCGCATCGGCAGCGGGGTCAGGGGGAACCATCCCGCCAAGCTGCCGCTGGCGCTCGAGGATCGGCCGCCCGAGATCACCGGGAAGCGGTGGCCCGAGCTTCGGCACGTCGCCATAGCTCGTCGGCGCGCCCGCGAGCGCATCAGGCGGCGCCTTCGCGCCAACCAGCTTTTCATCGCTTGGTGCGATCAGGCTCAGGGTCGCGGGCTTGAGCGCCAGCCAGGCGACGCCGATGATCGCGGTCGAGCCGGCGGCAGCGATGGCGACGATCGCACCGCGGCGAAAACGGGTGACGCGGCCCGGCGCCGCGCGCAGAACGAGCGTTTCGGGGTCGGCTTTGGGCGCCGCGATCGGCGCGGAAGAAGCGGTTGGATCGGTCACGCGCCCCTCCCGGCCTTGCGCTGCCGGCTCTTCGGCTGGGCGGCGGTGATACGGACAATCTGCTGTTTCTTGCCGCCAAGGCGCAGCTCGGCGACACCGAACAGGCGGTCGACCACATAATAGCGGCCGGCGACGCGATAGTTGACGAGCTGGGCCTCGCCATCCTCGCCAATCACGAACAGCGGGGGCGCCTCACCCACGGCGATCGCGGGCGAGAACTCGATGTAGGTCTGCCGCCCATCGTCGAACGCGCGCAGCGGCCGCCAGGCCGGCTTGTCGCCCGAGATCGCATAGTTGAAGTTGAGGCTTTCGACCGAGAGGCCCGACGCGATCGGCGTCGCCGCCACGGCTGCATCCCGCTGACGCCGGAGCGCGATCAGCTCGTCATGTGGATAGGTCCAGGAGATCGCCGCCATCGCGGTCGCGGGCGTGCTTTCGAGCTGGAGATGGTAGGTCCGGCGATCGGTAGCAATGACAAGGTTTGTGCGTAGGCCCGCCGAAAACGGCTTGACGAGGATGTGCACGCGCTTGCTTTCGCCGATGCCGCTGGTGGTATCGCCGACAGTCCAGCGCACGGTGTCGCCGGCGGCGACGGACACAATCGTTTCGCCCGGCTGCAAGGCAATGTCGGTGATGCGCTCGGGCGCGGCATAGAGCCGGTAGAGCACGCCTTCCGCCCAGGGATAGACCTGGACGGCATATATATATCCCGCGCTCGACGGCTCGCGCAGTGCCGCCCGGTTGGCGGCAGTGACGCGCGCGGTCGGTGACGCGGGTTCGCGGCTCTGCGCAGCGGCGGGCATGGCAAGCGCCATCGCGCTCGCCGCCAGGATGAGGGCACGGATCATTGGTCGGTCCTTTCGGGGGATGGTGCGGCTGCGGGTTGAGCAAGGGTCGGATCGAGCGGCGAGCCCAGCGGAATGTCGGCGGGCGGCGCGACCGGGAGTGATTGTGCGGGATCGGGCACGGCCGATGGTTGCGGCGAAGGTGGCCGGTCCTGCGGCGTTTCCAGTTCGCGGCTCCAGTCGATCGCGTCAACATAGAGACCGAGCGGGTTTTTTCGGAGCACATCGGCCGAGCGCGGCGGCTTGATCTTCACCGTGAGCATCGCCGTCCAGCGTGACGTGCTGGCGAGGCTTCCCCGCTCATATTGCTGCTCGGTCCATTTGACCTGGAAGCTCGTATCTGACGCGCGGACGATGCTCGTCACCTGCACCGAAACCGTCTTGCGCCCGACATCGGCGAACGGATTGGAGGTGCGGGCATATTCGCCGAGGAACAGTGACGCACGTTCGGTCGCGAAATCATAGGCTGATAGCCAGTTTTCACGCATCAATACCGGATCGAGCGAGCGCGCTCGAACGCCGGTGATGAACCGGCCGAGGAACCATGCGATCTGCGGATCGGTCGGCCGATAGTCCTTGGCGGCAGGCGCGACGGCCTGTGCTTGCCCGAGTGCATCGACCTCGACCACATAGGGCACGACGCGGCTTTGCATCGATTGCCAGACCAGCGCGCCCGACAGACCAGTGGTCAGGAACAGGCCGCCGAAGGCCATCAGCCGCCAGTTCTTCGCCTGTGCGCGAGCCGAGCCGATACGCTCATCCCAAAGCTGGCCCGCTCGTTGGTAGGGTGTCTCGGGTTCGGGCGTTCGCCCATAGCGCTGCAATGCGCGTCGAAATTTCATCGCTCAGTCCCTTTCCTTGATGTCTGGAGTGGCGCCAGCGCCGCCGCGGTCGCCGCCCTGGATTGCGTGGATCGCCATCTGACGGCGGTGGCGAGCATTCTGGCTGGCATGAAGCTTCTGCGCCCAGGCGGGTGTTCCTTCAGCTGCGCCTGTCGGCGCGGCTGCGGGGGCGCCGCCGCCGGCACGGGTGCTTCCTGCTTCCCATGCGGCGCGCTGCCCACGATCGGCGGCAGCGCTAACGCCGAGACCGCCGCTCATCCGGTTGGCAGCCGCGCCGCGCATGGCGGTCGCAACGCCGCCGAGGCCCGCGCCGACGCTGGTCGAGCCCGAGGTTTCCTGCCCGAGCTTGTAGGCGGTGGATGCGGCAGACCCCATCGATGTACCGGCGCGGATCGCGCCGAGACCGGCCCCCGCGAGACCGCGTGCCGCGCCGACGGCGCCAGCGCCTGCCATCGCAAGACCTCCGCCGGCAAGCGCGGTAGTGGCGATCACCGATCCGGCGCCGAGCTGCGGCGCGCCGGCGACGAGGCCGGATGCGATTCCCGGGCCGAAGATGGAGAGGCCAAAGATCGCGAGGCTCGCGAGCATCAGCGACACGGCCTGTTCGATCGACACCTCGTCGCCGGTGATCGCACTGGTGAAGTCGGCGAAATAGTTAGAGCCGATGCCGACGATGACCGCGAGCACCATGACCTTGATGCCCGAACTGACGACGTTCCCGAGCACCCGTTCGGCGAGGAACGACGTGCGGTTCCACAGCGCAAAGGGCACGAGCACGAAGCCGGCGAGCGAAGTGAGCTTGAATTCGAGGATTGTGATGAAAAGCTGGATCGCGAGGATGAAAAAGGCGGCGATGACGACGACCCAGGCGATCACCAGCACGGCGATCTCGATGAAATTGTCGAAGAAGGCGATCGGGCCAACCAACTCCTTCGCCTGCTCGAGGAGCGGCCATGCTGCCTCGAAGCCGGTCCCGGCCAGCTTGCCGGGTCGCAATAAATCGTCAGCCGTAATCGCGCTGCCCCCTGCGGTGAGGCCGAGGCCGGCGAAGCTGCGAAAGATGATATCGGACAGTGTCGAGAAGCTGTTGAGGATCAGGGCGAAGACGCCGACATAGAGGATCTTCTTGAGGAACTTGGCGATGACGTCGTCTTCGCCGCCGAGCGCCCAGAACAGCCCGGCGAGAGTGATGTCGATGCCGATCAGGATCGTGGTCAGGAAACCGACGTCACCGCCCAACAGGCCGAACCCGCTGTCGATGTAGGAGGCGAAGGCCTCCATGAACTGATCGATGACATTCAGGTCATCCATATGGGCGGGTTCCTGCTTGAAGTTGAAAGGTGTCGCGGGGACCGGCGGCCATGAGAGGGGCAAGCCCTACGGCCCCCGCGACGAGACAGGTTCGGACCGGGGGGAGCTGGGGGCGCGGTCCTCGCCTGCCTCAGCTCATTGGCGTGGCGTGTAAGCCTTGCCGTCGCCGAGGAAGCGGCGCGTTGACTCGCGTGCCTCGCGCGCGATCTGGCCCCGCTGCGCCTGCTCGACCGATTCCGCCCGGAACTGCGCCGCCATCATTTGCTGAAGCTGGAGCTGCTGCTTGGCGGTGAGCGCGAGAAGCTGGTTCGTGGCCTGCTGCGCCTGAAGCGAGCCTTCCGCGCCCTGGCTGCGCGCGACGATGTCGGCGAGCGCCTGCGTGTCGCTCCGTACGTTGTCGACGATGCGGTTCTGGACCCCCATCGTCTGGCGAAACGCGGACATTGCGGTATCGAGTTGATCGCGTGCGCGAGCCACACGCTGATCGCGGCGGAACACCTGATCGAACTCCTGCGGGTAGAGCTGGCGGAAGCGCTCGTCGAGCTGATCGATGCGGAAGTCGACGCCCTGCGCCTGGCCCATGAGCTGGTCGATCTGCTGGAGGCGCTGGCGAAGCTCCTGAAGTTGCGGGAAATCGATCCTGGTGAGGTTTTTGCCCTGGTTGATCAGCATTTGCGCTTCGTTCTGGAGGCTCTGGATCTGGTTATTGATCTGGGCGAGCGTGCGCGCGGCGGTGAGCAGGTTTTGCGAATAGTTCGATGGATCGAACACGCTGAGCTGGGCCGCGACGGGCGTCGAGGTCAACGCGATGCCGATACCGAGCGAGCCGACGGCGCCGAGCGCGAGAGCAGAGAGGCACGCATATTTGCGGATAGGGATACGGGGCACGGGAAATTACTCCTTGTCTTCTGGGGGGCGGGCGGCAGGGTGACGCCCAAGCAGGTCGGCCGCCCAATCGAGGCCGGCTTGGGAGAGAAAGGTCGCGGCGAAGTCGGCCTGGCCCTTTTCGGCCAGCACCGCGTCTATGCGCTTCTGGCTGTCGGGATCGGACGCGCCGCACAACGCCAGCGCGATCGGGCCTAGCCCAAGCTCGAACAGCCGGTTGCCGCGCGCTGATTGCAGATAATATTGCCGCTTGGGCGTCGCGCGGCTGACCAGTTCGATCTGGCGCGCGTTGAGACCGAAGCGGACGTAGGCCGTCTGGCCCTGCGGCTCGATCGCCCGATCATTGGGCAGCAAGATGCGCTGCGGACAGCTTTCGATGATGGCCGGCGCGATCGTGCTGTCGGCGATATCGGCTAGGCTCTGTGTCGCGAACACGACGCTGACGTTCTTCTTGCGCAGCACCTTCAGCCACTCACGAATGCGCGCGGCGAACAGCGGGTGGTCGAGGAACACCCAGGCTTCATCCAGTACGAGAAGCGTCGGCCGCCCGGTGAAGCGCTCTTCGAGCCGGTGGAACAGGTAGGTCAGCACGGGCGCAACGACGCCCGCCTGCCCCATCAGCGCTTCAGTCTCGAAGCACTGCACGTCGGCGATCGCTAGATCGTCTTCGGCGGCGTCGAGCAGGCGGCCGAACGGTCCTTCGAGCGTATAGGGCGTGAGCGCCGATCGCAGCGGTGCCGATTGCAGCAGCAGCGACAGGCCGGTGAGCGTGCGTTCCTCGATCGGGGCAGTCGCGAGATTGGTGAGCGCCGACCAGACGGCCTCCTTGATCTCGGGTGTGACCAGTACTTTCTCATGGGCGAGCAGCGCGCCGATCCATTCGGCCGCCCAGGCTCGTTCGTTGGAGCGATCGATGTGGCGCAGCGGCTGGAAGGCGATCGTTCGCCCGCCCTCGTCATCGGCATGACCGCTCTCGCCGCCAAGCCCGAGCGCGTGATGCGCGCCGCCCATCGCCAGCACGGCCGCGCGCGCCGAAAATCCCTTGTCGAAGACATAGACCTGGGAGTCTGGATATCGCCGGAACTGAAGCGCGAGCATTGCGAGCAGCACCGACTTTCCGGCCCCGGTGGGTCCGACGATCAGCATATGACCGACGTCGCCGACATGCGTGCTGAGACGGAACGGCGTCGAGCCGCTGGTTTCCGCATAAAGCAGCGGCGGACCGTCGAGATGCGGATTACGCGCCGGTCCTGCCCATACCGAGGACAGCGGCATGAGATGCGCGAGATTCAGGGTGTGGACGATCGGTTGCCGGACGTTCGCATAGACATGGCCCGGCAGGCTCGACAGCCACGCCTCGACCACATTCATGCCCTCGCGGATGCAGGTGAAGCCGAGCCCGTTGACGATGCGCTCGACCGCGCGGACCTTTTCCTCGACGCGGGCGCGGTCGATATCGGCAACGGTGATCGTCGTCGTCAGATAGCCGAACGCGACATGATCGCCGCCGAGCGCCTGCAAGGCCAGGTCGGCATCGACCACCTTGTTGTCGGCATCGCTGTCGAGAAGCTGGACCGGCTGGTTGTAGATGACTTCGCGCAGCAGCGCGGTGATCGACTTGCGCTTGTTGAACCACTGCCGCCGCAGGCGAGTGAGCGCTTTGGTTGCGTCGGTCTTGTCGAGCGCAATGAAGCGCGTCACCCAGCGATAGCCAAAATCCTCATGGTTGAGTCCGTCGAGGATGCCGGGACGGCTCGCGTTCGGAAATCCGAGAATGGTCAGCGTCCGCAGATGCTGGTCGCCCAGCATCGGCTCCAGCCCGCCGGTCAGCGGCGTGTCGGCCAGCAGCCCGTCCAGATAGATGGGCGTTTCGGGCACGGCGACGACATGGCGGCGCGCGGAGATCGCACCGTGGAGAAAGGTCAGCATTTCGCTGTCGCCGAGCGCGCGCACCTCGGGCATGAAGCCTCTGAACAGGTCAAGCGCGCGATCCGTCTCGGCGATGAAGCCGGCAAGCGCTTGTCGCCAGTCGCGGCCCTTCGCGTCGTCGCTGCGCTCGACCAGCGCTCGGCCCGCCGTGTCCGCCTGATCGGGCGGAGGCAGGAAGGTGAGCGTCAGATAATAGCGGCTCTCGAAATGCGCGCCCGCGCTTTCGAACGCCGCGCGCCGTTCCTCATCGACCAGCCACGACGCCGCATCGGGAAAGCTGCTGTCGGGATAACCCAGCGCTTCGCGCCGCTCGGCCTCGAAATGGAGTGCCCAGCCCGAGCCGAAGCGCTTCAGGACATTGTTCGCCCGCGCGCAGGCGGCGACAAGCTCGGCTTCGGTGGCGGATTCTAGATCGGGGCCGCGGAACCTGAGGACGCGCGAAAAGCTGCCGTCCTTGTTGAGCACCACGCCGGGCGCGACAAGCGCCGCCCATGGAAGGTGATCGGCGAGCCGGGCGGCCTTCTGACGGTATTCGCGCAGATTCAGCATGACAGATGCCCCTTCTGGCGAAGGTGGCGAACCAGGACCGGGGCGAAGTCGGGATCGCGTTTGGCGGCGAACACCGCGAGGGTGTGCCCGAACGCCCACATGGCCAGCCCGGCGATCCACTGCTGGAGACCGAGCCCGAGCGCGGCCGCGATCGTACCATTGACGATCGCGATCGCCCTCGGCGCCCCGCCGAGCAGGATCGGCTCGGCGAGCGCGCGGTGCATCGGCGCCTCGAAACCCTCGATATGACTGCCGGAGGCGATCACGAGATGAGCGCTCCACCGCCGAAGCTGAAGAAGCTGAGGAAGAAGCTCGACGCCGCGAACGCAATCGACAGGCCGAAGATGATCTGGATGAGGCGGCGGAACCCGCCTGCTGTCTCGCCGAACGCCAGCGTCAAACCGGTGACGATGATGATGATCACCGCGACGATCTTGGCGACCGGACCCTGGACCGACTCCAGCACCTGCTGGAGCGGTTCCTCCCACGGCATGCCCGAGCCGGCGGCCTGCGCGGTGGCGGCGAGCGCAAGCCCGAGGCCGATGGCGGCTCCGGTGAGGAAGATGCTCCGACGATCAGGAATACGGGCAGGAATACGGGACAAGCGCATGGTCATTCTCCTTGGGGTTCGAGGGCGTGGTCGGGAGTAAGGTCGAGGACGGCGTAGCCGCCGTCGGGATCGAGGCCGGCGACGCGCGCGATCGTGTCGACGCGGCGCGCGAGGCCGCGCCCGGCGATGAACACGATCATGTCGATGGATTCGGCGATCAGCCGGCGCGGAACGGTGACGACGCTTTCCTGCACGAGCTGCTCGAGCCGGTAGAGGGCCGACACTGCCGAATTGGCGTGGACGGTTGCGATGCCGCCCGGATGCCCGGTGTTCCAGGCTTTGAGCATGTCGAGCGCTTCGCGCCCGCGCACCTCGCCAACGACGATGCGATCGGGGCGGAGCCGCAATGTCGAGCGGACAAGATCAGCCATCGTGACGCCGCCGGCTCCGGCAGTGCCGATCGTACGCGTGCGCAGCCCCACCACGTCGGGCGCGGCGCATTGCAACTCACGCGTGTCTTCAATGATGATGACGCGTTCATCGAGGTGCGCCATCTCGGCGAGCAGCGCGTTGGCAAGCGTCGTCTTGCCCGAACTGGTGCCGCCCGCGACCAGGATGTTCTTGCGCTCGACCACGGCCATCGACAGCAGTCGCGCCGTGTCGGCGAGCATGATGCCGTCCCGCACATAGTCGAGCAAAGTGTAGATGCGCGCCGCGGGCTTGCGGATCGAGAAGCATGGCGCGAGGCTGACCGGCGGCAGGATACCCTCGAACCGCTCGCCCGCGCCTTCGCCGTGCGGCGGCAGCTCGGCCGAAACGATCGGCGCATTGCCATGAACCTCGGTGCGCGCGTGGGATGCTACCAGACGAATGATCCGCTCGACTTGCGCGGGCTCATATTTGGTGCCGGTATCGATCCGGCCTTCGCCAAGTCGATCGAGGCGCAACACGCCGTCCGGGTTGACCATGATCTCGATGACCATCGGATCGGCCAGCGCCGCCGCGATAGTCGTCCCCATCGCGGTGCGCAGCATCGCGCGCCGACGCCCTGCGGAATTATCGGAGCCGAAAAGCGTGTCGCTCATCGCCCACCTCCATTGTCTTTCGCGGAGGCAGCAAGCGTGCGCTGGCCGCTGGCGAGCGCTTCGCCGACGCGGGCAATGAACGCCTCGAAGCGGTCTCGGCCGATCGCACGCGCCGCTTCGTCGGCTTCGGCCAAAGGGGCCTGCACCATCAGTTCATAGCGGATGAACAGCGCCAGGCTCTCGAGCAGCACATGCCCGTCACGCTCGACACGCCCCAGCGCGAGCGACATGCGATCGAGCCGCTGGCTGAACTTGTTCTCCAGCCCGCTCGCCGCCTGCCGGTTGAGCCAGGCGGTGAGCGCGTCGGTGAGGATCGCCGATTTGGACGCGCCGGGCTGGCTCGCCAGCGCCTCGAAGCGGTGGCTCAGATCTTCGGGCAGGAAGAGCTGGTAGCGGACGCGGTTGGGTTTGATCGCCGCCATCGTCAGAAGCTCGGCAGTGTGTCGCTGTCGCGACCCTGGTTGATGGTATGGGCGCGGATCAGCGTGCCGGTGGTGCCGGCGCGGTCCATCGCGTGCTTTTCGGCGACGGGATCGGTGTCGTCGCGGTCGAGGCCGAGAAGATCGAGCTGCCTGGGCGGTTCGGGCTTTTTGGTCTGTTCCTCGCCGAGTCCGGGATGGCGCTGCTGTTGCAAGCCGCCGTCCTCATCGGCTTTCGCGTCGTCGTCGGCCTTGCCAAGCCGGCTGTCAGGCGCGCGGACCAGCCCGCTCCAATCGTCGGGGCGGCCCTGCGGGCGATCGGGATAGTCTCCGGGCGCGAGCTGGGGCGGCGGCGCGATCCGCTCGCGGAAATTGCGATCCTCGTAATAGCGCAGCTTCTTCGCGCGGATCGGCGCCATGCCGGAAACGAGCACCAGTTCGTCCTTGGGCGGGAGCTGCATCACCTCGCCGGTGGTCAGGAGCGGCCGCGCCGTCTCCTGCCGGCTGACCATGACATGGGCCAACCACAGCGCGAGCCTGTGGCCGGCGTAGTTGCGCATCGCGCGCTGCTCGGTGGCGATGCCGAGCGCGTCCGAGATCCGCCGCGCCGTGCGTTCGTCATTGGTCGCGAAGGCAATACGGACATGGCAGTTATCGAGAATGGAGTTGTGCTCGCCATATGCCTTCTCGATTTGATTGAGCGACTGCGCGATCAGGAAGGCGCGAACCCCATAGCCTGCAAGAAACGCAAGGCTGGTCTCGAAGAAGTCGAGGCGCCCCAATGCCGGAAACTCGTCCAGCATCATCAGGAGCTTGTGCTTGCCCGCCTTGGCAGGATCGGCATCCAGCTTCTCGGTAAGGCGGCGACCAATCTGGTTGAGCACCAAGCGTACCAGCGGCTTGGTTCGGCTGATGTCCGATGGCGGAATGACGAGGTAGAGCGAGACGGGGTGGCCCGCCTCGACGAGATCCGCGATCCGCCAGTCGCAGCGCGACGTGACCTCGGCGACGGTCGGGTCGCGATAGAGGCCGAGAAATGACATGGCGGTGGAGAGGACGCCGCTGCGCTCGTTCTCGGACTTGTTGAGCACCTCGCGCGCCGCCGACGCCACGACCGGATGCACGATCGGCGCATCCTTCGTGCCGAGATGATTGGTGGTCATCATCCGCCGGAGCGTGGTGACGAACGGCTGCTGGGGGTCCGACAGGAATGTGGCTACCCGCGCGAGCGTCTTTTCCGGCTCGGCATAAAGAACGTGGAGGATCGCGCCGACCAGCAGGCTGTGGCTGGTTTTCTCCCAATGGTTGCGCCGTTCGAGCGCGCCTTCGGGATCGACCAGGATGTCGGCGATGTTCTGGACGTCGCGGACCTCATGCTCGCCGCGCCGGACTTCGAGCAGCGGGTTGTATTTGGCGGAAGCGGGATCGGTCGGGTTGAACAGCAGGACGTGGGAGAAGCGCGCGCGCCAACCGGCGGTGAGCTGCCAGTTTTCACCCTTGATGTCGTGAACGACGGTGCTGCCGGTCCAGCCGAGCAACGTCGGTATGACCAGCCCGACGCCCTTGCCCGAACGGGTCGGCGCGAACGCCATGATATGTTCGGGGCCGTTATGGCGCAGATAACGGCCACGCGAGCGGCCCAGGAACACGCCGGCGTCACCATGAAGGCCTGCCCGCTCGATCTCGTTCGGCTTGGCCCAGCGCGCGGAACCATAAGTGGTGACCTGGCGCGACTGCCGCGCGCGCCAGAGCGAGCCTGCGATCGCCGCGCCGCAGCCGATGAAACCGCTCGCGCCGGCGAGCGCGCCGGCCTTGTCGAAAACATGCGGCGCATAGGCATCGTAGTGATACCACCAGGGGAAGAGCGCCCAGGGACGATAGACCGGCGTGCTTCCAGCCATGAACCAGGCCGGACCAAGTTCGGGCTGGTAGGCGAGCATCGCCGCCGCCCATTGGGTCGCCGCCCAGAGGCCCGCGATCACGATTGCGAACACGACAAGGATCTGGCCGATGAGCAATTTGGTCGGGGTCACGTTGAAGCTCCCGCCCATACCGCCGGATGCGGTCGGGGCGCGGCTTCAAGACTCGGCTATGGGCCGCCCGAAATGAACGGAGCCGCTGGGGGCTGGTGGGTGACCGAAGGAGATCACTCGTCGGCGACTGACTCAATATTCCAGCTCTGTTCTTTTGATCGAGCTATGACCCGAGTTGATGATTCTGCCCTGCCGTTGTCCCTCGAGGTGGCACTGACCACCACACCGCACCGCCGATGACCCGCTACACCCTGCAAAAATCCGAGCTGCAAATTCGGGCTTGCGTGTCGGATTATCAGACATTATATCGCATTTAATGTAGTGAAATCGTGCGAGGCATGCATGGCGACAATCGCTCCTCCGAAGCCCGCGGCAACCGCGTTTCCCAAAGCCGACGCCATTAGGGCGTTGGTCGACGAACTGCTGCAAGTGGCCAGGGCTGAGGCACAGGTGCGCGGAATTGCCCTACCTCCGGAAAACCCGAAGATCATCCAGGCGCCCGTGCCACTCGACTCCTTGTCCGTGGTCGACACGCTTTGCGCGGTGGAGCAGGTCCTCGACATCGAGCTTCGCGACAGCATCGTCCGCACCGGCGGCTACAATTCGATCGAGAAGGCGATTGACGACCTCCTCCCTAAGATCGAACGCGTCTGGGTTAAGAAGAAAGGGTCGAAGCCATGACCAATCTCGCACTCCGCCAGGAAGGCGACGAGCAGGAGCGGCGGCGCTTGGGCGACCGTCTGCGCGAAGCACGGAAATATCTCGGCCTCAAGCAGGAAGAAGTTGCTGCCTATCTCAAGATTCCCCGGACCGCGCTTACCGATATCGAGAATGGCCAGCGCCGCGTTGAAGCGATCGAACTGACGCGGCTTGCCCGTCTTTACCGCCAGTCGGTGGCCTATTTTACCGGCGAAGACGAGGCCTCCGCGAGCCTTCCCGCCGATGTCGCCCATCTGGCGCGACGCGTTGCGGCCTTGTCGACTGAGGACCGGGCCGAGCTGAGCCGGTTTGCCGAATATCTCCGCTCGCGGTCTGGCGGCGAACGGAGCTGATCGATGGCGTCGGATTATGCGAGCGCGGTTCGCGCTGGTACGATGGCAGCGGGCCGCCTGCATCGCGAACTCGATACGCGCGCACTGATCGAGACCCAAGGCGGCAGCGTCGATGTCTTCGGCGCGATCCATGCCGTGGGTCTACCCTTGCTGCTTCGTCCCCTGAAAGGCCTGCTCGGCGCCTATCTCAGCGCACCTGCTCCTGGCGTTCTCGTCACGACGGAACGACCGATGAGCATCCAGCGCTTCACGGCCGCGCACGAACTCGGGCATTTTTCGATGCGACACGAGCCGAGCCTCGACGATGAGAGCATCCTGCGCCGGATGCCGATGTCGCCCGAACCGGGAAACAACTTCGAGGAAACCGAAGCCGACGCCTTTGCGATCGCCTTCATGATGCCGAAATGGCTGATGCTCGCGCACAGCGCGCGACAAGGATGGCAGATCGATCATTTCCGGCGCCCCAATGTCGTCTATCAGCTCTCGCTGCGGATCGGCGCCAGCTATGAGGCGACGTGCCGCACCCTGGTTCGCTACAATCTGATTTCGCCATCGGTGATGACCGACCTGCTCCGGACGCAGCCGCGCAGCCTGAAGGTCGATCTCCTCAAGGACTATCGGCCCGACAACTATCGCGGCGACGTCTGGCTGCTGACCGAGCGCGATGCCGGCTCGCGGATCGATGGCAGTCGCAATGATCTTTTCGTGCTGCGGCTCGAAGAACATAGCGGCGGTGGGTATCTCTGGGATCTCGACCAACTGATCGCCAGCGGCTTCGCCGTCGTTCGCGACGAGCGTGAGGCAATCGACGGCGATGGCATCGGTGGTCCCGTTGTCCGCCGTGTCACCGCGGCGCCCGATGCGCCGCGGCGCGGCCGCATGTCGCTCGACGAGCGGCGGCCGTGGCAGCCTGCGCCGGCCCTCACCAGCCTGACGCTCGATTTCGACCTCACCGGCCCGGAACAGACGGGCCTGTCGCGCGCCGAACGGCGGCACCTGCTCGAGGCCGCCTGACGCCCCATGATCGATATCGTCCGTGACCTTCGGCCGCTGTTCGGACCTGCGCGCGATCAAGGCGCGCGGCCGACATGCCTCGCATTCGCCGCGAGCGACACCCACGCCGGGCTTCGCGACGGCTGGGCACCGCTGTCGTGTGAATTCGCCTTTCATGCCGCGCAGAAACGGGCGGGCAGACCGCCGACGAGCGGCGCACTGCTATCCACAATGCTGGACGCGCTACGGCTCGATGGCCAACCCGACGAGAAAGGCTGGCCGTATCTGGCTGCGGTTCCAGCCGATCATCGACTGTGGACGCCGCCGGCGACCGTTGGCCCGCTCTATGGCCGCAACGGACAGAGGGATGGAACCGACCTGTCATCCATCCTTGCCGCGCTGGACCGTGACACGCCGGTGCTCATGCTGACGATGCTGTCACGGTCTTTCTTCCAGCCGCGCGGTGATGGCGTCGTCGATCCGGCGAACGACGAACTCCCCGAGCCAGCGCAACGGCACGCGGTCGTCGCGGTCGGGCATGGAACCGTGGACGGCATCCCGGCCATTCTCATCCGCAACAGCTGGGGACCAGGTTGGGGCTTGGAAGGCCACGCCTGGCTTACTGAGCGCTTTCTAGCGCCGCGCCTTTTCGCCACGGCAAATTTGACGGAGGAAGTCGATGTATCTTCCCATACCGCCGCAGCCTGACTGCGTTGCTGGCTGGCGCGAGGCGGTCCGGCTCGTCGACCTCGCCACCGGACACCAGGCGCAGAATGTCGTCATCTCCGTGGCCGAGCCGACTGCGCGCGCAACACTCGCCGATCCCGTCGTGGCGGAAGTCGATGCCTTCCTTTCGGGCCATGGCAAGAAGCCCATCGAGACGGTCGCCAACACGATTTTTCCGGCAGCGCTGTACAGGCGCTACGGCGCGCCGCAATTCTTCGACCGGTTTCGCGACAACGTGCTGCCGAAGGTCCGGAGGTCGGGCGCTTGGTCGGGCTATTATTTCGAACGGATGATGGAATTGCCCCGCGCCGACGGCCAGCCAATCAATCAAATCTGGGGCATCGTCGAGCGCCTGCGCAACCCGAACGTCCGAGCGCTCAACAAATTCGAACTGCTGATCTTCGACCCCGCCCGCGACGTGAATGACTCGCCCTACGGCGGTCAGTGCCTGAGCTTTGCCAGTCTCAAGCTGATCGGCAAGGGCGACGATCGTCGCCTCGGCATGACCGCGCTCTACCGCAATCACTACTATATCGAAAAACTGCTCGGCAATCTGATCGGCCTCGGCCGTCTGCTCGAATTCATCGCCAAGGAAGGCGGGGTCGCGCTGGGTCCGCTCACGATCGTCTCGACCAACGCCACGGTCGACACCGCCAACTGGAACCGCGGCGATCTTAAGCAACTCTTTGAGCGCTGCGATCAGGCGAGCGCACATCTCCTTGCTGCGGCGTGAGGCGCGCCCAACGGCAGTTCTAGCGGCTCATCGTTGTCATCCGCGACACCGTACAGGCTGAACATGCCCTCGATGAACTCGCGCTGCCCGCCGTAGCTCGGATGGCGGACCGCGGTGGTCGGAATGTCGAGACCGTCCAGCGCCAGGTGAGCATCGCGCCCGATCGCGACGATCTGGCGGGGCCGGATCATTGACACGAGGGCTTGCAATATCGGCCAGGTCGCCTCGCGCTCGCTTCGCGTGTGGCATCGGTTCGACATCGGATCATCCGCTTCATGGGGATGGAACGGGAAAACGTTCCAGAGCATGACAGGCTGACCGATCCGCTCTAGCACACGCCAGACGATCGCCGCGGTGCGCTCCGCCACGGCGGGTCCCTGCGTCGCACGTTCGAATGCGATGCCGCCCATCAGCGTACCGGCATGTCCGAGGTGAATTTCGTCGGTCAGCGGTACGCCCGTACGCCGCCCCCCGCGATAGCCGAGATCACGCGCGATCCAGATCGTTTCGACGCGATGATCAAGCGCCGCGGTGAGCAGCATTTCGAGATTGTCGCGGCGCCGGGCGGCGGCGTCGCTGCGGTCATGGACCGTGCAGCGATCGCGCCAGGGATTGAACACTGAGGGAAGTTCGGTCGCCGCCAGGGTGGACACAAAGGATTTCGGGGTCATGACGGCAATTCCTTGATACGCAGGCGGCGATTGGCGAAGTCGATCAGGACGCGGCCGCGCCGATGCTCCTGAAGGAAGCGGAAAGCCGTATAGCCCTGGAGGATCGCTTCCTCCCAAAGCCACAGCGGACAGCGTTCTGATTCGTAGCCGGCGACGAACTGGCGGACATGCTTCAGCATGTCCAGCGGAAGGCCACCGCGCTTCACGTTTTCAAAGTACCGGAGTTGCTGCGCTTGTCCGAAAATCCAGGAAGTTATGCCCTCTTCGATGAGAATCGCCCGAGCACCGTCTTCGGCGTCGTCGAGTTTCGGATCGCTCTTGCGCTTGAGACGGAGCAGCGCACGCAGCACTGGCGACCAGCCAAGCACCGCGACATAAGCGTAGTGAAAGACATCGTGGAAGCGATAGTCGTCGGGTTCGAGCGCGTTGTCGGTGAGCCGGTCGCCGACATACACACCGCTTGAGCGTTGATACACGAATGTCTGCCCGCGAACGGTGCGTTCATAGACGTCGATCGCCATCCGCCGCGGCAATTGCTCTTCTGGGTCGAGCGCCGCATCGGTCGGCGCCGGATAGATGCGCTCGCGCGGCCAGCGATCGAAGATCTTGTGAAGATTCTTCACGGCGGCAGCCTCGATGGTAACACCGGATTCGTTTGCCGCCTGGATCAACCGGCGCATGACCGCGACCAGCCGGCCCGCGAGTGCTTCGCGGTCCTTCGCAAGACCGCCCGCCTGGAAATCGTTGATGAGCAGCCCAACGTCGCCTGCCAGCGCGAGCAGGCTATGCTCGAACTGCGGCATCGGTGCCTTGGCAAGCGGAATGTGCTGCGGCTGCAGCGCATGGAAACTGAGCGTTTCGTTGCCGCCCGTCTGCCATTGTCCGCCGTTTGTCGCCGCGGCGGCAGCGATGTCGCTGAGCGCCATGCGGCTGCGCCGTGCGATCGCCGCCAGATACCAAAGGACGTCACCAAGCTCTTCCGCGACGGCGTGAGCGTAACCCAGGTAGGAGGCATCGTCGCGCTGCTTTTTCTTGGCCTCACTGAGCAAGCTGCCGACTTCGCCGAAAAGGCCAAGCATCGAGAAGCCCAGTGCGCGGCCACCGCTGCGTTGATCAGTCCGCGCGGCCTGCTTCGCATAATCCGCAACAGTGAGAGCTTCGAAATCCTCGCTCATCGCCTGCCCTTCCGGCGATCCGATATCGCGTCTGCGGGGACGCTCACGCCATAGGCTTCAAGTGCCCGCAGTACGATCATCCGGATCGGCTCGCGGGAATCGAGCGACCGTTGACCGAGATCGCGTTTCGTAACGGCAGGAATCTGCACCTGAAGATGCTCGTCGCCGACATCGGTTTGCGCTGCGATATTTTTCATGAATCCATGAAAACATAATTTCATGAAAATAGGAAGCCCGAATCCTCCGGATCAGGAGACGCTCGGCCCGCTGCGCTGCCGCCCGAGTGTCCAGTTGATCCCGCCGTCGCGCATGATGCCCGAGACCGATTTGCCGACATGGCGATCGAGAACAGAGCGCCACGGCACCAGCGTGAAATCGCGCGACCGTTCGATGAGCGCATGGCGACCACTCGTCATCTCGACTGCGCGCACGAGCCTGCCTTGAACAGCCTCCCCCTCTCTGGCCTCGGCGAACGGAACGCCTAACTTGTCGGAGAGCTGGCGGGCGACACGCAGCAATTCTCGCCGCTGGAGCGCGGCGAGCATCCCTCGCCGATAGACCGTCTGCCCATCCTGTTCGTCTGCAAGCTGTTCGGTGATCAGCCATTGCCGTCGCATCGCCTGCGCTGAACGAACCTCGCGGCCGAACCCGGCATCGCGCACCGGCGCTGGGCTGGCGGCAACCAGCTCACGATCGAGCCAGGTCGCGGCCTCGGCCGCTGGCAGATTGTCGAGCGGGACGGTCGACAGCGCCTCGATGGCGACGGGCCGGTCGTGGAGTTGGCGCGCCTCGAACCGAACCACCTTGTCAAGATGATCGGGCGTGACGATCCAGCTTCCATCGGGATCGCGTTCGACATTGCGGGCGATCTTCCGCATCGCCTCCAGCCGGCGGACATGGGTTTCGGCGAAGCCTTCACTGGCGCTCGGGTCCTGCTGCAAATGCGCGTCGATCGTGTAGCGTCCGTCGTTCGCGGCGGCGACTTCGACAATCGTGCGATCGACCGGGCGAACGCCGCCCTCACGCGGCACGATCCGGACGATGGCGTTTTCGGGGGTCGGATCGACCATCTCGCCCTCGCCGATCTCGGCATAGTGCGTGCGCCCGTCGATGCCGTCGATTAGCAGATAATGGCGGTCTTCATGCTCGTCCGCCAATCCCCGCATGATAACGCGGCCGATAATCGGCGCGGCTTCCTGCGCCGTCGGATCATAGATGACGCGATCGGCCGCGGCACAGTCGAGCTTCCGCGCGGTCAGCTCGCGCTGCATGGTACGGATGATATCGCCACGCTCCCCGATCCGGCGCAGTGTGTTCGCGAGGTCGGGCTCGAGCCGCCAGGTGTCGCTGCCGATATGCGAGGCGAGTCCCATGCGCCCAAGTTTCTGCAAGCGGCCGACGCGAACCGATTGGTGAAACGGGTCGCTGTCGCTCGCGCTGACCAGGCGCATACTATCCATGTCGCGGATCAGCCGTCGGTCGATCGCGGTCAGCCGCTCCACGCCAGTATCGCTGCGAAGCCGCTCCTCGATTTCAAGGTCGGTGCGCGGCCCGAGGTCGAGGTTGGCGATCTCGATCGCGCGTTGCCTGGCCCCGTGCGAAATATATTCGCGCGCGATCAGCAGATTTTCGCCCCGGTCATTCACGCCGCGCACAACGATATGCGTGTGCGGATGGCCGGTATTGAAATGGTCGACTGCCACCCAATCCAGCCTCGTGCCGAGATCCTGCTCCATCTGCGTCATCAGCCTGCGCACAAAGGGCTTCAAGTCCGGATATTGGTCGGCGTCCTCGGCCGACACGATGAATCGAAACTGGCGGCGGTCGCCGTCGCAGCGTTCGAGGAACACCTTGCCGTCGGCGACATCCTCGTCGGCCGAATAGAGCGCGCCGGGCTCGCCCTCGCGGGTCACGCCATCGCGCTGGATATAACGCAAGTGCGCCTTCGCGCCGCCCATACCTTTCCCGCCAAGTCCAACAGGCCGTATCTTGACGATCACGCGGCGCGACCGGAACGCGCCCAATCGGTCGCGCGATCTGAGCACCCGTGCAACGCTCGCGCCACGTCCGATCCGGCTGCCGTCGAAGCGGCCACGCCTGCCGGTTTTTAGCCCTGCGCGCTTTGCCGCTTTCACGACGCGGCTCAGGTAGCGCTGCTCCTTGCCCCGGCAGCGCATCCGGCCCAGGTGCGGTTCGAACTCATCATCGCGCATAGCGGCGTCCTTCCATACCGGAATGACGCTCCCCGCCGATAAGAATGGCGCGTCCTCGCCAGAGCGCAAGGAGTCTCGCGATTGGGATCGGAAAAGCCCAGAAAACCGCCATTCCTGGCAACCCTGTCTCGCACTCAAAGGGCGAGTCTCGCAAAAGCCTTCAAAAAACGATGTGCAGACAAACACTTACAAAATCGCGAGATTTTGCCTCTATCTTGCCGTCAAGCCCGACTGCCACCTGCCGCCCCAGACGCCCGCTTTGCCTTCCCGCCTTCCCGATTAGAAAAGGGGAGCGGCGCCATGCGGCACCACTCCCGCGAACCTGCCCCTTCAACAGCGCATCGCCTTATTGCCAGCCTGCCTGTTCGGCCTGACGCAGCGCCCGATTGCACCGCTTCAGCCTCTTCTCAGCGGCCCTTAATTCGGCTTCGATCTGCCGCCGTTCTGCCGCGTCATCGCACCATGAAAGCTCCGCGCGAAGCTCCTCGATCTGTTGTTCAACCGACATCTCATCCTCCTGATACAAGCGAAAGATGAGCCATCGCCCGGCGGGGAGCGGGTCGGGTCAACCACCGCGCAGCGGCCGCGAAGCGGGCGACGGGGGAGCCGATTTTCTCGTCGCCGGAGTGGAGCGAAGCGGAACGCAGGTGGCGTGAAAATTGGGGGAACCGTCGATGGTTGAGGCGGTCCGTTCGCCGCCGGATACTCGGTGCTTGCTGAGCGGATTTCTTCCTCTCTGCAGGCCCGCAAGCGCGTTCCGGTGCAGGAAAAGGCCCACGCCGAGCCCTCAAGGCATGAGGAAAGCCCCGCGCCGGGTGACCGGCGCGGGAGCGATCCGGCTCAGTCGCCGGGGTTCCAGATGACAGCGAACGCGTCGTCGTCGTCCTGCCCGGCGGCGCGGCCGAGATTGGCGTAGAGGGTGCGGCCGCCAAGTTCGGGGGCTGACATGGCGAGGCGGACATATTCGCGCTGGCTCACCTCGCCGGTGCGGATCCAGCCGCCGCCCAGTTCGACGCCGTTCGACAGCACGCGGTAGTCGGGCTGGTCCCCGGTCTTACCGCGATTGGGGATGATGGCGATCTCGGCATTGACCGAAAGCGTCTTCAAGGCGCCCCGGAACGAACCGTCGTTCTGGCGCTGGACATGACCGATTGCGGGCATTTCTCGTCTCCTTCACACAGTCGCCCGACCCGATGCCGGGCGATGGGCGGACCGAAGGGACGGCCCTTGAGCGCGCTGCGAACCGCAGGCCGAAGCGAAGCGGAGGACCGGAAGCGCGGGGCTGATTTGGAGCGAAGCGGCCGCGAGGAGCGCCGCCAAAGCGGCGCGGGGAAATCAGTTCCGCGCGATGGTTTCGCGGGGCGCGCGGCCGTCCCAGGTCATGCGCCCAAGGAGCCGGCGACGGGGTGGTGAGACACGAAAGGACGAGATGCGCGCGCGGACAGGAAGCCCAGTCCGGCGTCCTTCCGGGAAGCCATGATTGCTTTCGCGGCCACGAAGCGGCGGCTATAGCCTCACGGCGATGAACGAAGGAACGACGATTGCGGGGCAGATCGAACGGCTGATCGTGCGGCTGGACGGCGCGGCGGTGTGCGATGCCTGCGTGACTGACCGGCTCAACCTGTGGGTTACCGCACAGGCCAATGTCGTCACCCGCGCGCTCGGCGGCACGCGCGGATTCGAGCGGCAGAAGGACGAATGCACGCTATGCGGAAGCACCCGGACGGTGATCCGCCGCACCGCCCGGTAGGTCAGGCGGCGGGGGTTTTCGGCACGCGAGCGCGCGGTGCGGCGCGATTTGGGCTAGTTGCCGTCGCCCGCGAGCGCGCGCGCCAGCGGCTCGTTGGTCGCCTCGATCTCGATGCGGTCTGCGAAAATCGCGCACCAGCCGCTGCCGAATTCACCGATGCGGGGCTTGGAACAGGTCATCGCCCAATCAAAGCCTATCGGCCCCTTGGACAACGTTTCGGCGCAACATCGCTGGACGACCACGGCGATAGCATAGGCGTCGAAATCGTCCATGCTGGCGAAACACACGATCCGCACGGCTGGGTCGTCGGGGCAGGTTTCCGCGATGAAATCGGCTCCGATGGTGGGAAATTCGGGATCGTTGAACGCCTCGCGAAACCCGCTCCACGGCACGTTCGCATCGTCCGGCGGAAAGGCTGCGAGCAGCGCCGCGCTCGGCGGATCGGGCGCGTCGTCATTCGCCAGCGCGTAGCCAGCGTTTGCGACTTCCTCGATCAGCGCGCACTCGGCGGCGGTGCAGCGAAAGGCGAAGCTGCCCTGAATCCAGATGTCAGCCATTGCTCGCCTCCTCCCGTTCGGGCGTGATGACAAGCGGGGGCACCGCGAAGTCGGCCGCATCGAAATGCGCGATGATCGCCGCATAGCTGCCCAATCGCTCGGCGGTGCAGCGCCCCATGAGGATATAGTCGTCCTCGTCGGCAGCGTAGCTTTGCGGTTCGCCGCTGCCGGTGAACACGGTGCGTTCCGCACCCCACTGGCAGGCATAGGCGCCCGACCAGCGCGCGAAGAAAAGCCCATGCGCGATGCAGAAGGCTTCGAGTCCCTCGAACCGCCCCCAGGCGACCTCGTGCGCCATGAGCGCCAAGGGCTCGCCCTCGGGCAGATCGCCGAGCGCGAAGGGTTCGCCGTCCCATTCGGTGGACAGCCCTTCGTTCGCGATGGCCTCGGCGAAGGCGGGAAGCTGGCTGGCGGGGAGCGTCCCGCCGATGGTGATGGATGCCGAAACACGGTCGGCCATGACAAGTCTCCTGTCTGAAATCCGCGCTGCGAGGGCCGCTTGCGGCCGAGCGGCGCGGCGATTTTATGGGGGGCGGAACGGGCGGCGGGTGCGCCGCCGCCCGTCCAGTTTCATGCGGCTTCGCGCTCGGGCTGTTCCTGCGGCTCGGCCTTGGCAGGGGCCGGAAGCGCAATCACCGCGCCGGGGCCGGTCGGTTCCGGCTCGCGGTCGGGGCGCGCCGCGAGCACCTTGGCATGAGCCGCGACGGTGCCGACGCCGCCGCGCGCCGTATAGGCAGCGGGCGGGAACGCCATCCATTTCGGCACCCAACCCTCGACCTTGGGCCGTCCGTTCGTGCCGTCCAGATGGTCGCGGACGATGCGCTTCAAGACCTTGCCCGGTTCCTTCGCATTGGCGGCGGCGACAGGTTCGCCCGCCACCTCGGCGACGATGCGGGTCAGCACCTCCTTGTCGCGGACACACTCGAAAAAGGCGTCGTCGGCCTGCCAGTAGCGGGCCATATCGACGCCGATCTCGCCGCCCACCGCCTCGACGGCGGCGCTGCCGCTGGCGAGCGTTTCGCCCATGACGATCACCACCACGTCCATGACGGCGCGGTCGGGCACGTCGAGCAAGCGGAGGAACACGCCGACAAGTCCGAAGTCGTCGCCGTTGCCGCCGGCCACGGTCGGTTCCTCGGGCGAGAAGCCGAGAAGGTCCAATACGGCGCGGCGCTTCGTATCGAAGTCGGTTTCCGCGCGGCAGGTTTCGACGCTTTCGGCAACCAAATCGTTGCGCGCGGTCTGCGGCTCGGGCTTGATGGTCCAAAGCGGCGAACCGACGATGGCGTGCGCCACCATCAAGCGCAGCGCGACCTTGGGGTGACGGGTCAGCGCGGCGCGCACGGCCGCGTGGCGATGCAGGTCGATATAGGTCTGCATCGTGCTCGTCACCTCGGGGCGCGGCACCTTGGGAGCGGTGTCGATCGGCTCGCCGCGTTCGAGCCGCTTGGCCTCCTTCGACGTGACATAGCCCTCGTAAAAGTCCACCTCGCCGCTCGCGCGCACGTCGATATAGACGCGCGCCCCCTTGCGCTTGGGAGCCTTCACAAACTCGTAGCGATGGAAGTATTCGCCGCGCGGGACGATCACGACATCGCTCCATCCCTCGTCGAGATAGGCTTCGCGGCGATCCTCGATGGCCGCGTCCTGCTCGCGCCAGAAGGCGTCGGCGTCGGCGAAAAAGCGATCCTCGCCGAACAGGTCGGCGATGATCGCGAGCTTGAGCCTCTCGACGTCGAACAGGGCATGTTCGACCTTGATCGACGCGCCGCCGAACAGCCAGTCCTTCAACTGATGGCCGGTCGGGCAATAGGCGTCGGGGTCGCTGAACAGCGCCAGCCATGCCTTTTGCTGGCTCGTGCTCGCCAAGGTCAGGTGCCGGACGGTCGCCGCGTTGATCTCTTCCTTGCGGTAGAGGTCGCGGATGCGCGGCAAGAGATTGCCGAGCGCGAGGATGCGTTTGACGCCAAGCTCGGGGATGCCGAACGTCGCGGAAATATCCGCTTCGTCGCGGCCTTCCTTGACCAGCCGGGTGAAGGTTTCCCAGCGTGTCACCTCGTCGGGCGCGAGCCGCGCGATATTCTCGATCAGCGACGCCTCGATGGCGGCGGCATCGTCGCCGTTCTCGAGAATGGCGCACGGCAAGGGGTCGGCGCTGCCGGTTTCGCCCGCGACGATCTGCGCGGCGGTGAAGCGCCGCGCGCCCGCGACGATCTCGAACGCATCGGGACCGCAATTCGGTCGCACGATCAGCGGCACGAGAACGCCGCGCGCGCGGACGGTCGGAAGGATGTCGGACACGTCCGGCGCCTTCTTCGCGTAGCGCATATTGGCCTTGCTGACGGACAGCTTGCCAAGGTCGATAAAGTCGAGTTTCATTGGTCTGCTCCTTCTGGAGCGCCGGTCCCGTTTGTCTTGCTGGATGGGCGGGACCGGCACTCGATGCGGCGAAACGCGCCGCGCGTCACCCGCCTCGGGGCGGAAGCTCCTTGCCGTTGCGGCTGTCGGCCGCGCGGCGAAGTTCGGTTTCAGCGAAGATGATCGCGCCCGCCCGCCGCGCGGTCTCGGCCCATGTCGAGAGCGGGGCGAACGGTTCGAAATGCTCGTCGCGCTCGATGAACAGGCCGAAGGGCAAGCGGACGCTCGCCATTTCGGACAGGCTGAATGTGCCGAGTTCGGGAAAGCCGAACCCCAAGTCGGCAAGGCCGAACAGCGTGTCGTCATCATCGTAAAGCTCGGTCGCGAGCCATGTTGCCGCGCCCAAGGGATTGAAGAATTTGACCAGCGGAACGGGATCGGGTTCTGGCGCGCCATCGCGCGCGGCGGCGCAGCGGGCCAAGTCGTTCGCGCGCAGCGCGAAGCGCAGTTCGGGGGTCAGCAGGATCATGCCGCCGCCCTCCGCTCGTCGCTTTCGCTGGCCTCGGTATGGCGCGCCATTATCCAGTCGGCGGCCTTGCTCGCCGCGCTCGCGGCGCAGAAGATGGCGCGATTGTCCTCGCGCAAGACCTCCAGCCATGATGCCAGATAATCGGCATGGCGCACGGTCGGTTCGATGCCAAGCGCGGCGCAGAGGAAGGCGCTACCCATTTCGGCGACATATCCTGACAGTCCAGCCCCAATCCGGGGTTCGAGGAAGAAAACCATCGGCTGCCTCCAGCACTGCC
>NZ_JBXAFX010000037.1:0-33633 GCF_058793515.1 Novosphingobium sp. GW835-FHT14H07 | reverse complement strand
CAGGTCGAGCCGCGACAGCTGCGCCGCCAGGGTCCCGCCTTTGCCGATCCGGGTCTCCTCTTCGAGGCGTGTCACCACATTGCCGCTCAGCATCGCCATTGCAATTGCATCAGGCGCGCCACCCGCCGCCGGTTTGGTCACAGCCATGGTCGCCGGTTTTTGATTTCGGCGCTTGGCGGAAGCCGGGTTCAGATCGGCGGCCCGACCGGCGCGTTCATCGGCGTGGTCTATGCCGTGATCCACGAGCACGGCTATGACGGATTGTTGCTGTTTACGCTGATTGCGGGGCTGATCCTGCTTATCGCAGGGTTGCTCCGAGCAGGTCGCCTTGCTGATTGTGACAGCCTAGACGATGAGCGAGCCGCATCGTTGGCCCGAGCGTTTGAGTCTTCCCAAAGCGGACTTGGCTCTGCTGTTCGGGACCGCACTTCTTACGGTGTTGGCAGACCTTACTGTCGCCATCGCGGTCGGGATGATGGTCGGGCTTGCGCTCAGAATGTCGCGCGGCGAAATCGAAGCGCCGCGCTGGCATCGCCATTTCGCTGGGGCGGTGAAAAGCGCGAGGAATGATCCTCAGGAAGTTGCAGCCTGATAGCGGGCGTCCACCACCTCCCAATCGAGGTTGGCCATGAAGGCATCGACATATTTCGCTGCCGCCGCCCCGTAATCCATGTGAAAGCTGTGCTCATACATATCGAGCGCGATCAGCGGCGCGCCGGTGGCTGCACCATGCATGTGATCGAAGGCCCAGTAATTATGCAGCGATTGGGTGTGGTGGTTGTAGCTGAGGATGCACCAGCCCGATCCGCCTGCGAGCGACATTGCGGTGCGGCGGAATTCGGCCTGCCAGGCATCGAAGCTGCCAAACCAGCCATCGAGCGCCTCGTAGATTGATCCGCCCGGCTTGCCGTTGCCGCCTAGCGCATCGAAGTAATATTCGTGCAGCACCACCGATCCGGTGCGGTGCAGTTCCTCGCGCTTCAGCCCGGCATAGGCAACCGGCGGAAAGTCGGGATCGGCCATCGCGGCGGCAAGGCGGGTTTCGATTGTGTTCAAGCCGCGCACCGAGCCCTGGTAATTGTTCTCCCAGTGCGAGGTAATGAGCCGCTCGGACAGGCCGGTTAGCTTGGCCGGGTTGAACCGCAAAGGCTTGGGCGTGTGCTTGCCGGCAAAGGCAGCGGCGCGAGACGCGGCTGCGGCAGGGTCTTGCGCCGAGGTTGCGCTTGCCGTTCCTGCCAGCGCGATGCCCGTGGCCGATAGTGCTGCGGTCCCGATGGCTTGCCTGCGTGTGATGATGCCCATGCTGTCCTCCTCAGAATGCCAAAACCAGAACCATGCCGCCCAGCGCGGCGGCCATCAGAACCCGCAGCACCGACCATTTCAGCCCGAACACCAGTGCGCAGGCGATCGCCGCCAGCACGCCTGCGCGCCAATCGAAACTCGCCGGGTCCGGCGAGTAGAGCCGCAACAGGCCGAATTCGCGCTGGCCGACATCGGCAAACAGCACATGCAGCGCAAACCATGCGGTGAGGTTGGCAATCACCCCCACAACCGCTGCCGTCACAGCTGCGAGCCCGCCCTTCAAACGCACGGCATTGCCAAGCCTGTCGATCCACGGTGCGAGCGCAAAGATCCACAGGAAGCATGGCGCAAAGGTCACCCATGTCGTTAGGCCAGCACCGAGCAGTCCGGCCACCAAGGGTGAAAACGGTTCGGGCGCGCGGAAGGCGGCGAGATAGCCGACAAATTGCGTAACCAGGATCAGTGGCCCCGGCGTGGTTTCCGCAAGGCCCAGCCCATCGGCCATCTCACCGGGGCGTAGCCATCCGAACCCTTGCACTGCTTCCTGCGCCATGTAGGCGAGCACTGCATAGGCCCCGCCAAAGGTCACGATGGCGAGCTGCGAAAAGAACGCGCCAATTTCCCACAGCACGTGCTCCCGGCCCAGCGTCAGCGCGATCAGCGCCATTGGCGCAGCCCAGACCGCTCCCCAAAGGACGATCGACAGGATCGTGGTGCGCCATGGTCGTTCGGGTAAAGCACCGCCAGTTGTAGTGGGTTTCAGCGCCAACAGGTCGGGTTGCCAGGCCGAAATTGCCATTCCAATCACTCCGGAACCCAAAACGATGAGCGGAAACGGCAGGTCGAATAGGAATAGCCCGATGAATGCGGCCACCGCCAGCGCACGCTTCAACACCGTATCAAGCGCACGTCCGGCAATTCGCAATAAGGCCTGCACCACAATCGCCAGCACCGCCGCTTTCACGCCGAGGAACAGCGCTTCGACCCATGCGAGATTGGCGGCAATGGCATAGAGCACCGACAGGGCCAGAATGATGGCTGCGCCGGGAATGACAAACAGAAGCCCCGCGGCCAGCCCGCCGCGCCAACCATGCAGCCGCCACCCGATCCATGTGGCGAGTTGCTGCGCTTCGGGGCCGGGGAGCAGATGGCAGACATTGAGCGCGTGGAGAAAATCTTCCTCGTTCACCCATTTCCGCTCTTCCACCAGCTCGCGGTGCATCAGCGCAATCTGTCCTGCGGGTCCGCCAAAGCTGAGGAGGCCGATGCGGGTGAACGCCCGTAGCAGCTCGGTGAAGGTGATGGGTGGGGTTAGAGCCGATGACGCCAAGATGACCTCGCACAGATGGCCTCGCCAACAACGGCAAGGCGACGAGGCAACACTTGGGCTTTTGTCGGCCTGAACGGGAGGCTGCTTCGCCCCGTTACCGAGAGTTTAGAATGGGGCGCGAGTCTCTGCAAGGTCAAAAGGGAAATTCCGCTATCCACCCAGCTGCGGTCACAATCAGGGCCGATCGGCAATCTGCAAAGCCGAATGACGGCATTTGGCGTAAACAGACGTACGCCTTGATGATTGGGAACGACGGCGTCTGGTCGCGTGCTGCCGGAATCAGAACGCCGCAACGTGGGACTAAGCCGTCGTTCGTGAGCACTGCCGTGAACGTCGGGTTTCGGTGGGACCTGACGTTTGCGAAAGCGCGAAGGTTGATCGAGGAATTACCAAGGCTGGGCCGACAGCAGACTGGCTGCTTTTGCGCGGGCAGATGGCAAAGCGGCCGCGCACTAATTCTCACGCCCACCGACGAACCGCCTGAGGTTTTCAACGGGGTCATCGCACCTCGTTGGCCAGCAACCCAAAAGTATTCCGACATTGACTACAGGCCGCTGAATTGCCGATATCAAAGGATCGACTTCTTGTTGCGGAAGATCGAGCGGGGGTAAGAATGGCCTGCACAGTCAAGTATCTTAGCAGCGCTGGCATTCAGCATCGGGAGGTGAAGGGACTCGACTCCTTAGCTAACGCGTGGCCGATCAATTGGCTCGTTTACGCGTCCCTACATGCTTTTCCACCTCGCCAGTCGCCGATGGAGATCGACGTGATTGCTGTGATGGACGACCGGGTCGTCCTGTTCGAGGTCAAGGACTGGAATGGCAACCTGACCGCGAATGGCGATAATTGGGTCTTAGGGAAGCAGCGGCGTGGACGCTCTGCGGTCGCTCTGGGCGACGAGAAGGCAAAGAAGCTGAAAACAATGATCCGGGACCAGATACGGCAGCTTGGCGGCGTTTATGTCGACTCTCGGGTGATTCTCACCGGCTCAGCCACGCGTGAAAACCTGCCGGAAAGCGAGAAGCCATATGTGCTGACCTTGGATGAGGCAGGCCTGCTGACGGATCCGAAGGAGCGTGATCGCCTACTCGGCAAGGTCCGGCTCTCGAAGTTCAAGCCCAACATGCTGAAAGCGGAGTTCGAGAAACTCTTCGGCAACGCCACCTACTTCAGGCCTCTGGCGATGACGTGGGACGGCTACGGCGTCACCGACGAGGACTTCTACGTTCACCGCGGCGACGTCTGGCGCGAGCACCGGGCACACCGAGTCCGCGAGGAACGCGTCAAGGCTCTCTTGCGGCTGTGGCGTTTCGACAACCTGCCAGCTGGCTTGAACGAGCCTGACGCTCGGCAGCGTATCGCGGAGCGTGAGACGCGCGTTATGGCGCATCTGGGAGATCGCCGCAGTTGGATGGCGGAGCGGGGCATCCTGAAAGAGGTCGGCACACCACCGGACGAGATCCTCACGCAGCACCATCAGCTCGTGTCGGTGCCGGCGGGCTGGACGACCCTGCAGCGCTACGTCGAGAAGAACGGGGCCGAAATCACGGGTGAGCAGCGGATCGACATCGCTCATACTTTGGCCTCGATGGTGGCGGAGCTCCATTCGCACGGCGTCGCCCACCGGGACATCGGCGGCGCGAGCATCTGGGTCGGCGCCCCCACCAACATGTCGCTGACCGGATTCTTCTCGGCGCGGCTACCGAATGAGACATCGGTCGCCGAGTTTCGCGATGTGCTGGCCACGTACGCCGAGCCCGAACCGGACTGGGGCGGCACCGAGCCAACCGCGACGGAGAGGGATGTGCGTAGCCTAGGACTGATCATGGAGGACCTGGCCCGGATAGACGACGATGAATCCGCGCTGCCTCCGGGCTGGGCCGAAGTGACGGCACGCGCGCTGGCTGCTCCGGGGGAACGCTACCCCAACGCGAGGGCATTAGCTGAGGCGCTGGGGGAACTAAAAACGCCCTCCGGACCACATGTCGATCAGTCGCGCCTCGATCTTTTCGAGACGCGAGATGTTCCTTACGCGACTTTTCCCATCACGGGTGTGCCGATTACGTCCGGCCTCACCACGCGTTATGAGAGCGGAAACCATCCTGACGCAAAAGTGGTGAAGGTCTGGAATGGCTTCCTTAGGGGCAATGCGAAGCGGGATCATGCCCTGCTAGGAATGTTTGAGACCGCTGCGGCGTTGAAGAGCGTACCGGCTCGCGGAGTGGCCGCAGTGGAGGCATTCGGTCTCTCGCCCTCGGGCGCATTCCTCGTGACAAGGTTCGTCGAGGGCGCACCCCTTCAGGTTCCGTCGGCGCTCCCCGAGGGAGAACTGCTTTCGTTGATCGCCGAACTGGCCGTCATTGTGGACGGCCTTCATTCACGGGACCTCTCGCACGGCGATCTGCATCCTGGCAACGTGATCATCGGAGAGGGTGGTGGCGTCACGCTGATCGACCTTCTCGACGTGGCTCCGCTGGGTGAGGGACGTATTCGCAGCCCCGGCTGGGCACCGCTGGATTTCGAACGACGCTCAGAGCAGCAGATCGATCGCTTCGCCGTCTGCAAGTTGGTGCGGTCGCTGTTGGCGCAGCGGATCGAGGTATCCCTTCTCGCAATTGCGAAGGTGGCGGAGGCCGAACTTGAGCGGAACGGCATCGAGACGCTGGAGCCGCTGCTCGACGCGATCGATATCGAGCGCAGGCGGATGCTCGCCCCACCACCACGTAGCTTCCGTCTTGTCGCTCCGGGGCTTTCGAACCGCGTTGTGATAGGGGATGACGGACACCTGTGGGTCAAGTCGAACCGGTCGGCGCAGGGGGAATCCTTCTTCATCACCGGCTTGAATACCCGGCTGCTCCTGCGCGTTCGCGAAGATGCGCTCGAGCATGTCCAGGAGATCGAGAGCCAGTTCCATGATCTCGCCCATGGCGAAAGGGTCAGGATGTCGTTGGCGCTGACGGACGGTCACTGCACGGACGATGCTGGCGATCTCATCGAATTTCTCCGCGAAGCGGCTCCCGCGCCCGAGTGGAAGCCCGCACTTCCGATCGAGCCTGCTAGGGAGGCGCCGGATGAGGAGTGGATCGACGAGGATGATGTTGATCTTGAATCGATCTCCGCTGGAGCGGACGACGAATTTCCGCAACACGCCCTTGGCTCCTTGCCCATCCCGCGCGTGTGGATGCGCGCGGCCGAGATCGAGGAGGATTCCGTCCTCACTGTGCGGCTGGATAATCGTCTGGCAGATGCCGCGGGCTCATCCGTGTTTCGATACGAGAGCCCCCGTCCATTGGAGTTCGAGGATGAGGATACGGTTGAAGTAAGGTTACCCCCCGGCCTGAAAGGTCGCTTCCTGGGTTTGCTGGACGTGCCGCGGTGCGACGCGTCGCAGTTGGTGATACGCGATCTGCGACATCCGATTGCGGGCGGTGGTGAGTTGATAGCTCTGGTCGACCGGCGCGACAGAGTGTCCAAGGAGCGCCGTCGCCGCGCGGTTGAGCGGGTGATCGACGGCAGGTCGGTGATCCGCGATCTGATCGACTACTTCGATCCCGTGCTCGAGAAGCACGAGATCGCTTACGGCCTGGTGCCCGACGATGGGGACCTGGCGAGATATCTTCTCAACAGCGGTCAGGAAGACGCGTTCCGCCACCTGCTTGCAGCGGGACCTCTCGGTCTGCTTCAGGGTCCGCCAGGTTCTGGTAAGACGCTGTTCATCGCCTCGTTCGTGCATTGGCTCATCACGAAGGGAGGTGCACGCCGTGTGCTGGTCGCAAGTCAGTCGCACGAGGCGGTGAACAACGTGCTTGAGCAGCTGTTAAAGACCTATCGGAAGCACGGTGGTCAAGCAGACATCCTCCGCGTCGGATCGCGCGGGGCCACCGAGCGCATCAGGCCGTATCAGGCTCGATCGCTCAGAGAGCGCTATCGCGTCCGGTTTGAAAACGGCCTCAAGACGAGGGTGGCCCATGCCGCGGGCGCGGTCGGAATCCCCAGGCAGTTCGTCCATGACGTCATCGAAACCGACCTCAAGCTAGGCTCGATTCACCGAGCGATCGACCTCTCTGTGCAGGCCGCGAAGGGCGATACGCTCCAGGATGACCGCCGACGTTCGGAGCAGCATCTCGCGACGCTCAGGCGAGCGTTCACGGGGATCGCGTCGGCGATACTCGGGCGGGAGGTGAGCCTAGACGTTGATCAGCCCGTCGAACTGGTCGAGGAGGCGTATGCGGTGACCTTGGCGGCTCACCCAAAGGTGAGCCCCGGTGACCTGGTCACTACGCGGAAGCTGTTAGCCCTGGCGCATGAATGGAAGGACACGCTTGGATCTGGGCACCGCAACTTCGACGAGTTCCTTGCGAAGACGAGGCAGGTGGTCGCAGGCACTTGCGTCGGCCTTGGTCAATCGCAGATTCGCCTCGAAGGCGCCTCGTTCGACTGGGTCATCGTCGATGAGGCCGCGCGCTGCACCAGCGGTGAGCTCGCCGTCCCGCTGCAGCTGGGCAGCAGGGTCGTTCTCGTCGGCGACCAGCGGCAGCTCCGTCCGATGGTAGACAGAGCGGTACAGGTCGGCCTTCGCGAGGAATTTCGCGGCATCGCGAAGGAAGAGCTGGAGCGGTCGGACTTCGAACGGGCCTTCGCGTCGCCCTACGGCAAGCGTAACGCGCGTGTGCTGGACGAGCAGTATCGCATGGCGCCTGCCATCAGCGATATGGTGTCGACGATCTTCTATGCGCCGCATGGCGTGAAGCTAAAGCCGTCCGACGCCCGCGAGCCGGACGGCAGCTTCAAGTCGCTACCATCAGACCTCGCCACCCCGGTCGTCTGGTATGACACTGCCAAGCGGCCCAATTCCGAGGAGAATGAGCGCGGCCGGCGCGACTTCTGGAACGAGGCGGAGATCGAGGCGACATTAGGCCTTCTGCGTCGACTCTCACGCGAGACCGACCTGGTGGAAGAGCTCGCCAAGCGCAACGACCCGCCAATCGGCGTGATCTGCATGTACAGCGAGCAGAAGCGGCGGATTGAGCGGGAATGGTCGCATCAACCTTTTCCCGAGGCCTTCAGGCGCTTGGTGACGATCGACACCGTCGATGCCTACTAGGGCAAGGAGAACGCTGTCGTGATCCTCTCGCTCGTGCGTGCGAACGACGAGTTCCAAGCGGGCCACGTCGGGCGCGAGAACAGGTGCAACGTCGCTCTGTCCCGCGCGAAGGAGCGCCTTTACATCGTGGGAAACACCAGGATGTGGGGGTCGAGAAGGACCCGCTCTCCAATGACACAGGTGCTCGAGTACATCCGCAGAATGGACGCGGCTTTGGGCATTGTTCGGCCCGCAGGGGAGATCGACCAGTGAGCGCGCAACGGATCCTCGTCGACGCGGTCGACTTCCAAATCGCGTGTCGGCGGTTCACCATTCGCGCAATGGTAACGCGCGATCGGCAGCTGGGTGTCGTGGACGAGTATGTCCTCAGGTTGCTCGCCATCCTGGAGCGCATGCCGATCGCCCGTCTGCGCGCCTGGTTCGGTTTCTCGGAGTCGGAGATGGAGACGGTGCTGCTCGACCTGGGGGAACGCAGGTCCTGGATCGAGCTTGATGGTGACGACGTCCTTCTTGCGCCTGCGGGCAGGGAGCTATTCCGCTCGGTCGGGCCGGACAATATTCCGCACATCGTCGAGGTCTCGCCATTGATTGCCGATGTCTGGTTCGATCTGGTCAGCCGCAACATCGTGCCACGATCCAGGCCACACAACGTCGACTATCTCGTCAAGCTGCGCGAGCAGCCGAGCGCCCGGGATCTTCCCGAGGCCTTCGCGCGCGAGGCGTTCGAGACAAACTTCAGGCACTATGCTCGGCGGATCAGACGCCTGCCGGATCCGGACACGGTGAACCTGTACTCGGTCTCTGAAGTCCATGGTGGGGGCTACGCCTATCAGGTCTTTCCGGCTGGACTGTCCTTTGACCCCGAGAAGCTCACCGTCCGCCCCGCCTTTCCCGATGTCGATGACGGTGGTGCGACCTTCCAGAAGCTGACTGTGGCTGCGAGCGATGCCTGGCAGGTACTCAATGCGCCAGACCCGTCCAATGCGGCGGTGGCCGAATTCGAGCGGATGACCGGACAGGCGCAACTGGCCGAGCTGGTGCAGAATCCGAAGTCGCGCGAGGCCTGGCGCTCTGCCATGTCGGTCACGAGGAGCGACGATTTCGTCCCCACGATCGGGGCGGCCTACCTCGAGGACAACGTCTCGCATCTCCTGGACGCCATCTCGACTGCGGGCAGCATCGCGGGATCCGTCGAGATCGTCTGGCTCCGTCCGAGCGGTTCCTCTTGGGGACGGACGCTACGGGTGGCCGATTCCCTTCAGGAGTTGCGCGAGATGCTGCGCAACGCTGGGGTGCACGACGTCGCCACCAGGCTCGTCATGCCTCGTGCGACGCACAAGAGTATCCGGACCAATCATCGTCGCCTGTTCGACGCCGGGATTCTGCTGCCGCTTGGGCATCTTCCTGCGAACCTGGAGATCATCATGGTTCGCGGGATAGCCGCGCTCGTGAACGTGCATTTGCCCGTCGCTGGTCATTCGGTCCCGATTGGCGGAGTGGTCACCGACCCCAAGCGTCTCGCGCGGATGACGGACAGGTTGACGCGCACTGGAGATGGGGACTGGGAGACCCTCTGGCCAACGGCAGAGGCGGTCGGGCGTCGGACCAGGAGGCCCAGGCCGGAGGCCACATCGCGGAAAGAGGGTTAAGCTGCGCAGTCAGCATGTCCGCGCGCGGGATAGTGGCAAAACGTCTTGCCTTAGGATCGCGGTGAGATAAACCGGCAGCACCGCAGCGATGGCAGTATTTGTAGCGTCGTTTGGTAAAGCCCGACTTTTATAACCTGTCGTGTGCGGGTTCGACTCCCTCCGGGGCCAAATGCGGCCTCCTTACATCCCAAAGCGCTGTTGCTTCGGGGCGCCTTTTTTGCATCCAAGGAGAACGTCCGTGAAAGACAGAACATGTGAAACCTGTGGTCACACTGACACAGCCGATGAGATCGAGTTTCTACCCGGCGGCTTCGTTGGCAATGATTATCATTGCGCCGCGCATATCGACCGCACCGAGGCCAATAGCGAAGAGTTCGATGAAACCGACAGCGAGAATGGCGAGGAAGAGGACGAACCGCCCTACGTCGAAACGAAAGAGAATGTGGAAGGAAATATCGCATTCCTTCAACAGCACTTCCGGCTGTCCCCGCACCGCTTTGAGAGCGCTGAGGGACAGCAGTTCAAGGCAGGCATTGAGGCGCGGCTATACGCCCTGACCCATCGTCTCAATAGCGCCCACCAGTCTGACTATGATGCCATGGTGAAGGAATGCAGAGGGATTGAAAAGGAAATGTGGCCTTGGCTGCACCCAAATAGCAATTGATGCGGTGGTTCGGTGTCAGATGGTTATGCTGTTTGACCCCGAGTTCCATAGTAGCTGGTCAGGCAGTGGTGTTCACAACCGACCGTCGCGAAAGTCCCAAGCGCGGTTGTTTGCTACCACACGCAAGTTTGATGAATGAACGGCAAGTTTTGATGAGCCGTTTCGGGCGACCGAACGGCTGGTTTGCCAGCGGCCCATGCCGGCAGTTTGAGGAACGGTGAACGGCAGGTGTCGGCATGAGCCGACATTCCCAGTACTGCATCGGAACGACGTAATCTGGTCGCGGCCTGCCGGAAGTGGAACGCCAATTCCTGGGACTTTCCGGCCGTACCTTGGTGATGTGTCGAATGGTAGCTCCCGCTAGAAGCTGACGTGCAGCACTGGGCCGACCTAGGCCGGTTGCGACCGGCGGCTGTAAGACTTGTGCATAGCAAAGCGGACGTTCCAACATCGCCGATTGCTTGTTCTCAGCTCGGCCGCTTAAACGATGCCACAAATCGCGGTTCGCCAGGTTTGTCGCCGACATCCCAGTAAAGGACCATAGCTTCGTCAGCGCCGGCCAAGCGGGCGATTTCGACTGCGTTCTCCTGGCTGTGCGCCTCAATGCCGTAAGGTGGTACGTCCTTTCCGACACAAAGGCCGATAACCGTGCCGCCGTCGCCGCTATTATCGTAGACCCCGCTAAACGCAGACTGGCCTGGATGGAGTCGTCGCGCCTTCCTGGCGATCTCGTCGCGTCGGCGCTGCACCGTCCATTGTTCGCGGTAAGGCACGTTTGCCAGACGATGGCCGAACCTGGTCCACCCCGGTCCGGCACCCTTCTCTATGGCGTTGATCATGGCATTAAAGAAGGGAGTTCGCTTCAGGAAAGGGCGGTCGCCGCGCCGCCCTTCATCGTCATAGAGTTGGGCTACCGAATCTGACCACCCATAAATGCTGAACCCGCTGTCGCTGGACGGCATGTCCGGGATACAGAACGAGCTCTCGAGGTAGAGGGCGATTAGGTCCATTTCGTCCGCCTCAATCAGTAGCTCGCGTTCGATGGTCTCTCGCCCCCGCAGGTAGTGCAAGCGCGATACCTGATCGGGAAGAAGGTCGAACAGCGTCTCTAGTTCGAAGATGCTCATGCTCGGTGCCATCGGTTCGCCAGGACCTACAAAGCCCGCCTCGACTAGCCGCCTAGTGCCGGCGGTCAGGGGCCCCAGCGTGTCGAAGAGCACGTTGACGCGAACGATCTCGCGAATGTCGGATGGCGGGATCGTAGCCGTCCCCCCAGGCGTGTCGAGTTCGACGCCGCCCTCGCTAGACCGCAGCAGTTGCGCAAGGCGAGCCGATTGCCGCGAGGGTTCGACGAGAAGTTTGCGGATGTCGTGCTTTAGCCGGTCCTCAGCCCCTCGTTTCGCGGGAGGGCTGATGCGCCCCGACTTCGCCTCGAAGAGCCCCACCGTCTTGTCGATGAGGAGGATGCAGTCCGTCTCGCCAGGCTTCCCGTCGGCACCATTCCATTTCGCGTTTTCGACCGTGCTCCCCGACGGGAACGCCGACGCCACCAGCTTGTGCAACTTGCTTTCAAGCCAACGACCTTTGAACTTCTCGCAGCGCTGTTTCAACGATGGTGTCGCCTCCGCCATCGCATCGATCAGTTCGACCATGTTCGCGAAGGCAGTCTGCGTGCAGAAAAGGTGCAGGCGGTCGTCATCATTGACAAAGGGCTTTGCCTGGACGGGGTTGCTCAACTTGAGATGCGGCAGCGCGTCGTCACCGACATCCCCGAACCGGAGTGAAAGGCGCCGTACGCTGTCACGCAACCGCTTCTGTCGAGCGCCGCCGCCGGGCCATTCGACGACAAACACATTTTTTAGCTGCTCCTCGAAGAGGGCGTGAAGCGCAGCCCGGGTCTGTGCCTCGGGAATACTCGCGGAGCGCAGCCCGACGACGATCTCGTCGTCGATGAGCTCAGGATTGTCGGCGGAGAACAATTGCAGCATGCGACGGGGATCGCTAGCTCGCATCCATCTGCGCGCCGAGGTCTGGAGCGCCTCTAGGCGCTGGTCAGCCTGGGCCGCAAAACCTTCAAGGAAGGCAACTGCGTCGGTCACCGTGAAACCGAGCGCGATTTCGAACTCTCCGTCTAAAGCTGCGGCGAGGTCGCGGCAGTACGCCCTTGTCTGAAAGGCATGCCGCGGTCCACGAACCGAATGGGTGGTCCCGCGCATGCGATCCAACACCGCCTCGACCTTGTTTCGCTCGAGGTCGTTGCTAAGGCGCGTGAATGACATTTCCCGGATTGCCCCGGTGTGTTGCGGCACCAGGCCGAGAAGGTCTTCAACGGCGTGTGGGGTGCCTGCGGTGTCGCGTCGCACGACACGGTGGCCGTTGAGCGCGATGGCCTGGAGGAGTTCCAGCTCGTGGGGCTGGATGAAAGGCTCTCGGCGGGGCGCCTTTCCGCTGGGTAAGCCGATGATGCATAGGAAGGCGAGGCGGGCGAGAAGATCGATCTGATCGTTGCCGCAGAACACCTTGCGCATGCGTTCGAGCGTAGCTGCCGCACGCGCCGTCGCTTCAGCGCCCTTGTTAGCCGCGGCCGCGATCTCGGCCGGATTGAACTCGCCGAAGACGGCGATTTTCTGTGGAGCATTTCTGCGTGCCATTATGAATACCCCTCATCGCTTCGGGCGGTTCTGGGAATACTGCAATTTGTACGGCCCCGACATTGCTTCCTGCCGCTTTTCGCTGAGAACTATCTATTTGTCACACGACGTGAGGGGCGGTTGGGTCAGAGGCTTACATACCAACTTATACCCAACGGAAAAAAGACGCGTAGGGAACAATTGCCGGCAGGCAGCCTTCGACGGTTTGAGGAGGAACTTGTGTCTTTATCAAGAGTGACAACGATTACAATTGCCAATCAAACTCCGTATAACTTGAGGCGGCATTCATGTGGCAAGGTCGGCATTATGGCCTTCCGCTGACAACTGCCCGTTACGGCGTAGGTTCAGATGCTCGGTATAAGCAGGAATGAGTAAAGTTGGGCGGCAGGCACCAAGCCGCGCTTACAGTGACTCCGCGAGACTCATCAGAATCTTGCGACCTCCCGGGTTCCTCCCCATAAGCGAGTGCGCCGGCTGTAGCAGCGACACGGCCGGAAGGGGGGAGCAGATTGTCGACCATGTGTGCGGGAACTCACGCCACTGTCTTGGTGCCGGTACAGCAGGCGCGCATGTCTGCAGGAGTGCGCTGCGTTGGCTGACGCTCTGCTTGCCCAAGACATTGTAGACGGCGCGACGGTGCGCGACCGGCCGAACCTGTTCGTGATCGGCAGTTTCGACCGGCGTATCACCTTCTACTCCCAGCAGGTGCGGGCGCTGTCGCTGGTCCACGCGCTTAAGGAACTCGGCTATCTCCACGCCAATCCGCGGATCGCCGTCATTGGCGGCGGTGCGGCCGGTGTCACCGCTGCAGCTGCCGCCGCGCTCGTCACCGGGTCGCAGGTCGTCCTTTTCGAGTCCGCTGATGCACTGCTGCCCCTGCAGTCGACGACCGATCGCCGGCGGCTCGATCCGCATATCTACGATTGGCCAGCGCACTACACCACCGACCCCATCGCTGACTTGCCGATCCTGGACTGGGAGTCCGGGACGTGCCGCGCCGTGCGCGACGATGTCCTGCTCGGGTTCGAAGACATTGTCGTCAGGCTGGCGCCGCGCCTCGAGCGACGGCTGCGCCATAGGGTCACCGGGCTGACGCGGACGGCGGACGGCTATCAGCTCGATATCACCGAGCTCAATGCCCCGGCGCCAGGCGCGGAGCTGCACGAACAATTTCACATGGTGTTTCTTGCTGTCGGCTTCGGGCTTGAGCCCGGCGAGCCGCTACCGGCGATTCAAAGTGCCAGCTACTGGACCGATGCCGGCGTTCCGGTTGCCGAGTTCGCAGGCCGGCCGACCCCGCGGTTCTTCGTCAGCGGTGCGGGCGATGGCGGCCTGATCGATTTTGTGGCCGCGGGAGCGCGCGATTTCGATCATGCCGGGATGATCCGGCTTATCTCTGAACATCCTGGCATCGCGGCGCTGAAACCGGCCCTTGCCGCAATCGATGCGCGCGCCCGCGCCGAGGATGCCAATGGCGCCCGCTTCGATTTCATGGCGGCCTATGATGCCGAGCTGCTGCAGCCGCTCACTGATATCGGCCTCGTTGCCGCGGTCGCCCAGCAACTGCGGCCCGGCGTGCAGCTGACGTTCCAGACCCAGCATGCCGAGCTGTTCGACGTCTCCACGGCAACGCTCAATCGGCTCGCCGCCTACCTCACCATCAAGGCGTGCGCAGGTGACGCCCAGCGGTCGTTCCGGCATCTGCATTGCGGTGTCGTTGCGAGGATCGACGCCCCCGATCCAGCTCCGGTCGTTGCCCCGTTCTGGCTTGATTGCGGCGGGGAGACGATCGCGGCGGATGCGGTGATCGTTCGGCGCGGCCCCCAGCGCGACGTGGTGCGAGCGCCCTTTGCCGCGCACCTGGCGAGTTTCGATGTGACCCATAACGAATGGCTTGCTCGCCACGGCGAGGCGACGCTCGTCCCGAAATTGTCGGCACCAGCACGGTCCTTGTTCAGGGAAGCGGCACGCAGTGCAGATATCCTCGCGCCGCGGCTGCAACGGCTGGCAGCCAATCAGCTTCCCATATCGGTGCAACTGCTGCGCGAAGGCGCGAACATCCGCTGGTCCGGCGCGGTTCCGGCGGACCAGCTCATCCGATCGTGGAGCGAGCAACAGCCTTTCGAGATCATCTTAGCCGATGCTCCCGAGCAGCTAGGCGCCGTCGCGGGCGCGGTGCTGCGGGTCGCCTGCCATAGCGGCAATTGCCGGCTCCATGCCGCGCCCGGACTGTGGAGCCAGCTCGTCCGCGAGCTCAGCCTGGAATCGCCGCACGCCGAAGGGATGGCGATGCCGGCGATCGTCGCGGGCAATCCCGGCGGTGCTGCCCAGGATCCGGTGCCGCTGCCGCCCGACATTCTGGCGCGCCGGATCCACCGCTCGCTCGATGCCTGGCTGCTGGAGCGCCTGGACACGCACCTCCAACCGTTCTTCGCGAGCAACGCCGATCCCGGCCGCCCGATCAACGTGAAGATCGCGCAGGATCTTCGCGACGCAATGGCCGCGACATGGGCGGTCTGGCATGCCTCGTTCACCGATGACCCTGCACTGCTCAATCATTTCCTGCGCCTGATGATTTGCGCGGTCGACGAGGATGACCATCGCGACGCGGCACAGATCCTGGTCGGTCCGAGCAAATGGCCGGTGATCCTGCGCGGTACCGCAGTCGCGCTCGCCATCGCCGCAGCCTGGGATGCGACGTCGCCGAAAAGCGATAGGCCGGGTAATCTAGTGCGCCTGCGTGACGGCGACAGCGAATGGACTGGCCATGGCTGCGCGGCCGATATGATCAATGGTGACGAGATGTCACTGTGCGCCGCATCCTTCATGTGGCAGACCCAGTTCGTCATCCTCGTCGTTAAAACGGCCATCGAGGTCAGCCGGATCGCCGAGCGGCCATTTGCGCAGATCGACACCGACCAGCCTGGGCTCAGCGATACGGATGGCTCTGGTCCGGTGATCATGTCGATCAGTCGCGATTTCATCGAAGCGGCGGCGGTGGGCCTGGCCGAGCTGCGCACTTTGCTGGCAGCAGTCGAGGCGCGGCATTTCGAAGCGCTCGAGAAGACGATCATGAAAGGCGCGGCATGACGGATAGTGCGACGCTATCACCCGCACTGGCGGACTTCGCCGAGCGGCTGCGCAGGGCGGCGCTGGCGCTTGACCTCAAGGTCGAGGATCGCCCAGAGCTTGCGAGCGCGACGTTCAATGGCGGGTCGAGCAAGTCGACGACGCTTAGTCCAACCGATCTGCCGGCTGAGAGCCATGCGATCCGGATCGATCGCTTCAACATCGTGCTGGGCATCCTCCCCGAGGTTGCTGCGATGGAAGCGGTTCTTGAGACGCTGCGGCGCTGCCGCAACCAGTGCGTCGTCGCGCGCTCGTTCCTTGGGACCAACGAGACGCTGGATCTTCAGCTGATGCTGCTTGGTCCCCGCGCGAGCGAGCGGCTGGAAGCCTGGCGCGCAATGGCGTTGATGGTCGAGCGCGACGACCGGGTCGCGCGCAAGCTGGCATGGCTGCGACCCGAAGATCCGTTGAATGACGACGAGAGCTTCGCCGAATTCCTCAAGCGCACTTTCCTCGCCCGGCCGTGGGTCCATGCCGAAGGTCAGTTTGAGGACGTGGCGCTCGACGCGCTGAGCGGGACCGGTGCGACCGCGCCGGGGCTGCCGCGGACGACGGCGGACGAATGGGAGCGGATCGCGCTCGACGAGAAGAAGACGCCGGATGATATTGTGGCGGCGTTGGTTAAATCCTGGGAGCGGAGGGGACGGGCATGAGCGAGATTTTCCTCTCCCGCATTGCGATCAGAGACTTCCGGACCTTTGGCGACTTCGCGATCGACATTCCGGCAGCACCCGGCCTTGTTCTACTCACCGGGACCAACGGCCTCGGCAAAAGCAGTTTCTTCGATGCAATCGAATGGGGACTGACTAACAAGATCCGGCGGTTCGAACCCTATATCAACAAGGGGCGCAAGAAGCTTGTCGAGAAGGACTATCTCACGCGCCGGGGCGCCGAGCCCGGATCGCATAGCGTCGCTTTGACCTTCTCGGACGGCGACGCCATCGAACGCAGCACCGCCGGCGGGACTTCCATGGCTGACATTGTCGCGCAGCTTGCGCGGCCCGATCGCCGCACGATCAACGATCTTGGGACCTATCTCGCCCTTACACACTTCCTTGGCCAGGCGGCGCAGCAGCGGTTCACCAGTCGCGACCCGCAGGACCAATGGCAGGCGCTCAAGGGACCAAGCGGCATCGACCGACTCGAACGAATCCGCGCAGGGTTGCGCGGCCGACCGACCATCGCGGCTTTCACGCGGAGGCTCGACGCCGAACAGGCAATCGTTGCTACGCTCGATCGGGAGATCGCCGATTGGCAGGGATGGATGACACGGCTCGAGCGGCTCCGCGCGACCGCGCGCGCCACGGGCGTGTTGACGGCCGACGAAGTCGCTGCGCGGATCGACCAGCTCGAGCGCGACCTTCAACAGCTTGCGGCAGGTCAGCCGATTGCCGTCACTGGCGAAGGCGTCGCGGCACGCCTCGCAGCGCTCGGGGACCGGATCGGCGAGGCATTGCGGACCGCCGGTGAGCGCAGGACGGCTATGGAGGCGCTCTCCGACATGCCCGCGCAGTTCGCGGTCAGCCAGGCGGAGGGACGGCTTGACCATCCAACTCTCGTCCGGCTGCGCAGCGTCGTCAGCAATGCGCAGGCGCGGCTCGATCGGGCATCGCCGCTCGTGGGTTCCGCCAATGACGCAGTGGCCGCCCAGAATGCCGCGATCGCCACGATCGACCAGAATATTGCAGTGCTCGATGCGGCACGAATCGATCTCGCCCGCCGTGGCCAATTGGCCGCGCTGGTGTCGACCGAGCAGCAGGATCGAACGGCGCTTGCCAAGGTGATCGCGGCGCATCGCACGACGATTGCGGAAGCCGACGCGGCTATCAGTCAGCATGGCGAGGCCAGTGCCGGTGTTGTGCGGCTGCGGAGCCTTGCCGCATCGGCCCGAGCGCTCAATGAGGCAATGGCGGATTGTCTCCACCTGGAAGCTCAGTCCGGCGCCGCCGAGGCCGCATTGGCGCAGGGACGCGAGGCCGCCGCTCGTGCTTCGGTGGAAGTGACGCCACTTGAAACGCAGTTGGCCGATCTTGACGGCAAGATTGCCGACGCGCAGCGCGAACGCGCCGAGGCGGACCGTCACGCGTCGGCGATCAGCGCAGCCTTGTCACAGCTTGCCAGTCACATCCATGAGGACGACACGGACTGTCCGGTGTGCCGCACGCAATTCGAACCGGGCGCCCTGAAGGCGCTTGCTGATGCCGCGGCGTCGGGGAGCGACCATCGCCTCGCGCAAGCCGATGACGCGCTGGAATCCTTGCGCGCCACCCGCCCCGCGCTCGGCGATGAAATCCGTCGCCTTCGCGGGATCGTGGCGGCGGTCGACGGACTCGATCGGACCGCGAGAGCAGCGGCTGATGCCGTGACGAATGCGCGTGCCAGCATCGCCCAGACGCTCGCGACGACGCCCGAAAGCGACCTCGCCGCGCTGGCCGCGGCCCGATCGCGCGATGCGGATACTGCGCTTGCAGCCGCAGAGGTTGCGCTTGAACCCTTGTCGGCGAACGCGGCGGCAGCGACCGAACAGCGGTGGAGCGTTGCAGCCGATCTCGAAGATCTGATCGCGCGCGACAGCCAGTCCGGAATACGACTGGCGCAGTATCAGGCGGAGGACAAGGCGTGCGCCGATCGCATCGCCGCCCGCAATCTGTCGAACGCCACGATCGGTGAGATCGAGGCCAGATTGACGGCGGAGCGCGAGCGCGGCGAAGACGCGCGGGGTCGTCTGGGACAACTGACTGAGGCGGCGAGCACCGCCACCGCAGATGTGCAGCGCGAACAGGTGGCACTCGACCTTGCTCAGCGCGAGCTTGCTGCGGCCGAGGTGACGCGCGGGACCTCTGAACAGGCGGCGCGGCAGATGCAGCAGCGCTGGACGCGCGCTGGCCTCAACGACATTCCTAGCCAGGCGGCCTATGATCGCGGCCTGTCCGGCATCGACGCGGTGCTGACGGGGTTACGGTCCCTCGCCGAACGCCAGCTCGTGCTTGCCCGCGACAATGAGGATGCGCTGCTGCAGGGCGAAATCGACGAGATCCTCGCGTCGATGCGGGCGACCGGAGGCGACGATGGCGTCAAGGATCCGACGGCCTATCTGGCAGCGCTCAAAACGAAAGTCGACGCAGCGCGGGCGGCGGTCAAACTCACGACTGCGGCGCGCAATGCAGTGAAGCGCTATTCAGAGGATCTTCAGAAGCAGGCCGACGATTTTTCGGCGCGAGTGCTCGATCCGCTCAATACGGTGATCGACGACTTCAACGAGGCGATGCTGAGCACGCCGGGTGAGAGCATTCAGTTCAAGACCGAGACGAGGGTCGATGCGACCAGCTTCGGGATGGCGCTGCGCTACCGCGAGAAGGTCGACAATGCTATCGAGACGAAGAAGGATTTGCCTCCGCAGGTCGTGCTGAGCGAGGGCCAGCTAGCCGCAAACGGTTTCAGCATCCTGTGCGCGGCGAGCACGGCCTATCAATGGTCACGCTGGCGTGCGCTGCTTCTCGACGACCCGCTGCAGCATAACGATATCATCCACACGGCCGCCTTTGTCGATGTGATGCGCAATATGGTCGAGCTGAACGGCTATCAGCTGATCATGTCGAGCCATGACCGCGGCGAGAGCGAGTTCATCGCTCGCAAATTCGATGCGGCCGGCCTTGCCTGCGCCACAGTCTTGTTGACGGCACCGTCGGATAAGGGCGTGGTTTGGAAAGCGCCAGAGTATAACCAAGCCGCGGCACGGATTTTGAGGCGGGACGCGCAGCCCCCGACCGTAAGCAGCGGCTGAAAGGCGGCAAAGTTAAGTGCGATCTGCGCTTCAGCTTCAATGACCCTACGACCGCTTTCGGGATCGCTCCGACCACGCTTGAACGGCTAGAACTAGGGCGCTTAACTGCTGGTCGGCTTTCCTATAAGCGAATGGAAGGCTGTGGCGGAAGCTACCGTTCTACGCCTGATCGACGAACGGCGTATGTTGGTCGGATGCTGCCGATAGCGAAACGCCGCCTCGTGGGACAAAGCTGCCACGCACCAAACCCTTTGCGAAAGACAGTTCCGGCCAGCAACTGCCGTCTAATGCTTTGCCCTCATGCCTACTCTTCAAAGGGCTCGATATTTGAAGTCCCGGAATCGGACATGGCCCGAGCCGGCTGCGAACAGGGCAGGTCGCAGGCTGAGCAGATCATCGACGGTGTTGGCGTTGTAACCCTCGACATAGGTGCGCACGGCATGGCGCGTCCAGGTCTGGCCGTCCGTGCTGTAGTGGAAGGTCACGGTCTGGCGATCATTGGTGATCTGCAGGAACAGACGGTGTGTGGCCGGAGCGGGTTCCTGCCAGTAGGCCGCTTTGCCACCGCGATAGGTTATCATCCTTTGGCCGTCGATCCCCATGCCAAGAAACAGCCTGTCATCGAAGAACAGCAGCAGCCCACCCTGTGCTAGGCCGACAAGTTCCACCTCTACCTGTATCTCGTAAGCGCGGTCACCCACCAACTGCGTCAGTGGCGAACAATCCGCCGGACTGTGGCCCTTCGCCGCCAGCGTAAGGACGCCGTCTGCCACCGTGACGCGCGACGCGTCTTGCGGCCCGCTGGCATACAAGGTCCATAACCGGCCAAGGGCATTTTGCTGGAATAGATCAGAATGCGCCATCCCGTGTGGCACGAGTGCCCCCGCCGGCTTTGGCAGGGGGCGCGAGAGATCCCCGCCTGCCGCATGGAACCAGCCATCCTCCCCCCATTCGATCGGTTCGAGCAGGGTCTGACGGCCGAGCGAGTGATAGCCGCGCTCATACCCATGGTAGACCATAAACCAGCGACCGTCCGGCCCTTCGACACAGGTTGCGTGACCGCGTGACCACCACAAATCTTGCTCAGACTGCGCGCGCACGACAGGATTGTGCGGGCATGCCTCCCACGGGCCATGGATGGAGCGAGAACGTGCCACGGCCACCATGTGCCCGGTTGCCGGGCCGGACGTGCCCCCGACGGCGTTGACCAGATAGAAGTAGTCGCCGCGACGGAACAGTTTGGGACCTTCCGGTGACCATGCCTCTGTGATCCAGTCGTCGGGGTAGCGCCACGCCTCATAGGCGGTCTCGATCGGTCCGGCCGTGGCAAGGCCATCGGGCGACAGGCGAACCCGTTTGCCTTCGTTGAAGTACAGATAACGTTGCCCATCCTCGCCGACCACATGGCCGGGATCGATCAGCCCACCAATCTTGAGGTCAACTGGCTCACTCCATGGGCCCTCCATGGACGGGGCGTGGATGACGTATATGTTGGCGAAACTCGCCAGTGGCGGCGACCACGGCGCCTGCATGAAGGGGATGTAGATGAAGTAGCGATCGCCATGCTTGGCAATATCAACCGCAAAGACCGTGCCCAGCGGCTTGGGAAGGGCTGAGCCGACCGGGCGCCAATTCACGAGATCGCGCGAATGCCAGATCAGCAGGCCCGGTGCCGAATCGAACGACGAGTGGGTCATGTAATAATCGTCGCCGTCCTTCAGGACAGATGGATCGGGATAGTCGCCTGCCAAGACAGGGTTGAGGTAGCGACCATCGCCGAGATCGGCCTTGCGCTGACCCTCAATCCCGCGTGGCCATACGGGCTCGTCAGCAGCCTGTGCGCGCAGGGCTGACGCGCGGCGCGTTGGCGCTGCGGCGACCATCGAGGTTGAAGCAGCAAACGTAGCGGTCAGCCCCAGCTTGATTGCGTTACGCCGAGATTCCATGCCGCCCCTCTTTATTAGAATTACCGCTCTATTATTGGACGGCGGCACCGCCAAATGCAAGCCCCTATGCGTGTTGACAGTGGGGATACTGCTGTCGACCCATTTGATGGACGGGAATGACGGGTTTCAATCCGGAAACAGCCTCTGACTGAGGGGTGAGGGAACGGCTTAATCTGGTCGACAGCCACCGTTGGCGCCGCCTCGTTTAAACGGCCGCTAACCCGGTTTCGCGGTCCGTAAGCTGCCCTTCCGGATCGTCCGCAATCATCGCCATACACCGGGAGAGCCCAGCTATTTGAAAGTCGCCAGAACAGCCGCCCTCCCGGTTGATGGACTGCCCACTACCATCGTGTGTCGCTGTAAAATTTCGCCGTGAAGGGCGTGCTTGGCGATCCTCTTCCAGTTGTTAAGAACTGATCGAACATATGCCTTCGTTTCGCTGATGTTTGGAATGCGGCCTTCACTGAGCGCCCGACGCTCTGGACCTGCATTGTACGCTGCTAATGCAAGATCAATTCTGCGGAACCGGGCCAGCTGATTGCGCAGATAGCGGGCTCCGCCGCGCAAATTGCTCATCGGCTCAAATGGCCTTGCAACCCCCATCGCATCGGCTGTTCCGGGCATGAGTTGGGTCAGCCCTTTGGCGCCTGCCCCGCTGGTAGCCAGTGTTCTGTAACCGGACTCCTGGGCGACCACCGCCTCTAACAGACTTGGCGAAATGCCGGATTCGCAGGCCGCTCTCGCGATAGCGGCGTAAAGCATCCGCCGCCGTCCTTCGACCTTGGCAGAGAGCCAGGGTGCCGGAGCATAGGGCGCGGAAGGACAGGAGGAATAGACAAGTTGATGCTGCGCTGTTGTCGTCCGCGGATCGGCTGTGGTGCGGAGAAAGAAGCGTAGTGCCTCGTCTACAGGACTGCTGGACCCCGAAGCCGACTTTGATTTGCGCAGGTCGTCAACATTAGCAGATGTTGCTGGCGCAAAAACCATCAGCTCGACAGATTGCGCATGAGCTGACGGGGCAAATCCGAGGGCCGCCAGACCAAGTGCCAGATACCGAAACATTCACGCCTCCACAGGCGTGCCGGCTCGGGAGGAATTGCGCGAGGAGCATCTGACTCGATCCAGCGAGCTAAGTCAAACGCTGTCGGGACCAATCAACGAAATCTCGGCTCAGGCCGTCTGCGGCCGGACCTGCGATTCGAGTTCGGCTATGCGCTCTGAGCAGATTGCGTGGACAACACGGCCGAGTTCCTCGACCTGCTCTGCGAGCCAGGCCAGTTCCTCGCCAGAAATCCGGTAATGCTTGGAATATCGGGCCTTCACATAGGCTTCCTTGAGCTTCTCGAACATCCCGCGCTGCTTGCGGTTGTCCGTCGGCCAGACATGAACGAGCCGCCGATCGAGCCGCTCGGCTTGGGTGCGCAAGAAGCCAAGGTTGTGCACGTGTGGCGTGTAGAATGTCACCGTGAGAAGGACACAGTGGTATAATCTCTCAACTGCCTGGTGAAAGTCGAAAGCAGCGTCGTTCCAATATCCCTTATCCAAGTAGAAACGGCCGCCCTCATATCGCTTGGTAGCAGCGGGGTACCACTCCTCGAAATACTCCCGCGCCATTGCCACCGCCTGCTGCGGTGTCTTGGGCTTGGGCTGATGCAGTTCCTCCTCGTCCGCCTGGTAGAGCGCAATGCCATCTTTCGCGACGTCAATGAAAAAATAGCGCCCGTGCGCCAGCCCATCGTTCACCTCGCCCAGCGTGTGGACGATGAAGTTGACCGGCGTTTTGAGCGTGCCCGTCACTCCGTACTCTCGCATCAGGCGCTCATCGAGCCGTGACCAGTACTTTACCCGGTCGGTCAGCCGCGCGTCATTGACGATGATTAGCAGGTCGTAGTCAGACTTGTAGCCCTTGGCGGTGTGGGGTTCGTCGACCCAGCCGCCGCGCGCATATGAGCCGTAAAGCACCACCTTCAGGATCCGGCCCTGCTTCTTCCATTCGCGGCGCGCGAGAGCAAAGCTGTCTTCGAACTCCTCGAAAACAAGTTGCACGACGCGCTCAAGCTCACGTTGCTTTTGTGCTGGAAGATGATCGAGACCGGTGCGCATCGTGCCGTCAGCGTAGCAGCAATCGGCCCGCGATGCACCAATAAGGATTTTGTTCAACGCATTGTATTCTGGCAATTTATCAAGAAGTATGTTTCTCTTGCGAGCAGTTGCGGGGCCATGATGCAATTGATTTGCGTCGAGCTTCTGCTCCTGAGTGACCGGGTCGCCGCTGCGCATGTCCAGGCCGAAAAGCTAAAGGCTGCGGTGTGGGTCCCCAACGATCCGTTTCATGTCCCGGTCATTTCATATCCCTGTCCCAAGCCGCTCAAAATAAAGCCATTATAAAATGGCTGGCAATGCCGGTCGGGATCATCCTTGGCCTGCGACAATGGAGTCGCGTTTAGCCAAGAAGGATGAAGATCATGACCGAGAACATTCCCCGCGAGGACACCCTGATCGATCTGGGTGAAGCCTCGACCACCACCAAGGGCCAAGCGATCGTCGAACTCGACGTCAGCGGTGGCAACCTCCGGTTCCTCCCCGGCATCGCTGCCGAGTGACCGGCTCGGGCGCATGTCCCAGTTTCAGGGCATGCGCCCTTCGGCGCAGTTTCCCATGACCACTCCCCTCCCCGCATTGAGCTTCTGCGTCATCGAAGATACGGCGCTGTTCCTCGATCTGGCTCGCGACCACTACTTCCGGTTGCCGGAAACTGCCAATGCCGCTTTTCTCGCCAGTCTGATCAATGGCGTGGCATTTGCCCCCGCGTTTCAGTCAGCAGGACTTGACCAGTTCGTTTCACTCGCTCCACTTCGCGCACAAGGGGGTGGCATCCATCCCCTAGAGGCCGCCGATCTGCAGGGATGCGGCTTCTCGCCTTCCCTGATCGCTCGCGCGCTCTGGGACCAGCGTGCTATCGAGCGCAGGCTGGCCAGCCGTGGCTTGCACATGGTTCTGTCAGAGTTGCGTTCAGTGCTGTGCTCGCGGCACGCGCGCAGACCTTTCGGTGCGGAACACGCCGCACTGTTGAAGGCCTTCGAGGACGCTGGGCTTGTTCGAAGCGCAGTCGACCGATGCTTGCCCCGCTCGATCGCGCTTGCGCGCTTGATGGCGAAATCGGGATGCGCTTGTCAGGTCATCATTGGCGTCAAGCTCAGGCCCTTTGCCGCCCATTGCTGGGTGCAGGCCGGTCACCTCCTACTTAACGAAAGCGTGGAAGAGGCGGCACGCTACAAACCGATCCTGATCCTGTGAAACCGGTCCGCTTCCTGTTGACCTGGCCGAAAGCCAGTGCGGACAACATCGAGCGCATCGAGTTGTCGACCGGTTGGCCGGGCCGCGTTCCACGACCGGATGGTCCTCGCCTGTGGGCCGAGCACGAGGAGCAAGTTCTGGACACTGGCGAACGCGGCGTCGTGATCGGTTATCTCTTCGAGAGGACAACCGGCCGACGCGTCACTCGCTTGCCCCGAGAAATCCTGCAGTCTCCTGACGCATCAAGCTGCGCGACATGGCTTACGCGCGAATATTGGGGCGCCTACGCAGCCCTTCTTATCGACGGGCCGCATTTGTGCGTTTACCCGGACCCATCAGGACTGCTGCCAGTTTTCCGGTCGGAGACGGCCGAGGGCCAGGCCTGCATGAGCGACCCGACGCTGCTGCATACGCACTCCGTTACCAAAGCGAGCGTTTCCTGGTCTGACCTCGCCTCGCATCTCCAACGGCCGGATTGGCGCGGTCAGCGAACCTGTCTTACCGGCATCGAAGAAGCGCCCGCTGGACACATGACGTCGTGGACTAAGGAAGGCGCAACGTCGGTCGCCATGTGGCAAGCCAGCCATTTCATGCCGGACAGAGAGACCCGACCGTTTGACGAACTGGCCGTTGAATTGCGCACGACGGCACAACGCGTCATGCAAGCGTGGGGAAGCGTATCTGGCCGCCTGCTGGTATCAGCCTCGGGCGGGGTCGATTCCTCGTTGATCGCCGCCGCGCTTGCGACAACCGGTCAGGACTTCGCCTGCCTGACGATTGCAACGGGCGATCCCAGCGGCGACGAGCGCGTGCCTGTGCGGATGCTTGCCAATGCGTTGAGCGTCGAAACCATCGAGGCCCGCTACGACCCCCGCATGGTCGATCTGACCGTTCCGGTTTCGCTTGGATTTGCGCGCCCCTCGGGCAAGGCGTTCATGCAGGAAGTCCGGCGTCAAGCAATCGAAGCCGTTGGCCGGTTTGGGGCAAGCGCGGTCTTCGATGGCAATGGCGGCGATAATCTGTTCTGCTATCTACATTCTCCGGCGCCGATCCTTGACCGTTGGCGCAACGAAGGCCTGTCGCGCAGCACGGCAGCAACTTATCTCGACATGTGTCGGATCTCGCAAACGACATTGCCAGGCATGGCACGCGCATTGGCTTTGCGGGCGCGGCGAGGAGCTCGATCTGCAGCCTGGATGGCTGATCGGCGATTGCTTGCAAGTGATGTGCCCGCCTGTGACGCGCCGGCTGCAATAGGAGACCCGGGACAGGCGGTTCCGTTCAAGCATCCGGGAAAGGTCGATCACCTGGCATTGTTGCTGCGGACGCAGAACTTCATCCATTCCGCCAACGGTCCTGCCGACCCGTTGCAGTTCTCACCCTTGATGAGCCAACCCCTCGTCGAGCTATGCCTGTCGATCCCGACATGGATCTGGTGCCAAGGCGGAATCAATCGGGCACTGGCCCGTGCAGCGTTCTCGCAAGAACTGCCCGGTGCCATCGTACGCCGTGTGTCCAAGGCCGGTCCCGACAGCGCCATGCGCGTTATCTTCGCTCAGAATCGGGCGCTGATCCGGGATATGCTTCTCGGGGGTCTGCTGATGGCCAACGGACTACTCGATGCAGTCGCGATTGAGCAGGCCATAGCCAGCGACCCACATGGAGAAGACCCGATAATCTATCGACTGCTGGACTTTGTCGAAGCTGAGGCTTGGGCGCGCTCTTGGCAGCCTTGATCTCCAGCGTGGCTCAAAATTCCCCATCTGGTCATTCGCAGCGAAGAGCAGCAGGCGCAGGCGCGCCTGGCATGGCCTTCCAGCGCTCGTACTGATCGCGCTTGTCGGGCGAGCAATCCATCTCGTGCATCAACCAGAAGCGAAACCAGTCGACCGAGCGCTCGTAGATCGCAAGCCGGTGCGCTGGCTGCCATTTGAAATGCGGCTCGTTGTCCAGCACGATCATTTCGATCGCCTTGCCCTGCTTGCGCAAGGCAGCAAACACATCGAGACCCGCCTCGTATTCGCTGTCGCCGGTCTGGACCAAAAGCGGTGCCTCAATCCTGTCCGCGTTGAGCACCAGTGACATCGGCTTCCAGAAATCCGGGGCGTCTGCCTCGAAGAAGCGATAGCCCATTTCGCGCCCGAACCTCTCGAAATAGGGGCCTGCCGCCAGAGGATAGGACAACATATCCTCGCAGCACGCGCCGAGGCTCGCGACCTTGAACAGCTTCGAATGGATCAGGGCCCATTGGGTGGTGGAGGTCCCGTCGCTGAACCCGCTGATCCCCATCCGGTCCGCATCGGCAGCGCCAGTGGCGATGGCCTGTGCAATGGCCATCTCGAGCGAGGACTGCACGCTTCGGCGATCGAGCCAGGCCGTACGATTGCGCGCCCGCAGTTCCCGCTCGTCCTTTGCCTCCATGACCCAGGCCGGAAAGTCTGGACGGGCAAAGCTCAGCACCGCAAATCCCTTCGCCGCGAGCACCTGGACAGGGACTTCGTCACCGGTGCCGCCGCGAAGGAATCCGTCGCTGCCGTACTGGACGACAACGAGGGGGTGCTTCTGCCCTCGCCTGTGATCCGGCGGGAGCACGAGGTCGGCGAAACTTTCCACACCATAGGCATTGCGAAACCGCAACCGCTTGACCGCGCCAAGTCTGAACCTCGACCAGTCGGGGTTCGGATCGTGGATCAGGCGCTCACGACCCGTCGAAGGATCAATCGCGACGAGGCGGCGCGGTCGCGCGGCACTCTCGCGCGCGCAGACAAGCTCCGGCCCGGGCATCGTGCAGCCGATCAACGAATCCTCGGTCACGAAAACGCGCTTCGGGCGGGGCCAGGACACGTTCCAACGCAGCAAGCCCGTCTGGCTCTGCCCCCATCCGGTCTTCTGCAGCACGTAAAGGTCACGGGCTGACCACCACAGGTGCCGCGCGCCGTCGCAGAGCGCCGTGTCACAAAGCCGGGTTGCACCGCCTGGCAGTCGCAGGACAAGGCGGGTCGGCGCGATCAATCGACCGGGGGCCTTGCTTTCTATCCAGGCTGCACCCCCATCCGCTCTCTTTGTAAAACCCCGCGCACCGACCGGGATTTCGTCGCCTGGAGTGGCGCGCTGGTTCCCGAAGGCACCGATTTCGGCATCAGTGGCAGGTCGCATAAGACCAGCATCGTCTACCGCGGTATACGACATGACCATCGGCCCAGTGGGCAAGGGACGATCCGCAAACTGCGGCGAGAAGCGATCGTCGAACACAAAGCCTGTCCGCGCCTCGGCTGCAATCCGCGCGTTCGCTTCACGCATGGATGGCCGCGTTTGCGCGATGAGTGCCTTCCCGTCCGTGCTCCAGCGGAAATCCTCGACATCATCGGGTAGTGCCGTTGCTTGCCTCGCCGGAGCGTTGCCGGCCAGGTTCACGGACCAGACCTGGGTCTGGTCCGAGATGCGCTTGAGAAAGGCAATACGCTGGCCATCCGGAGACCAGCGCGGGGTGATGACCTGAGCGTACCCCGCGCCGACAACCGGGAAATTGCGCAAGGCAAAGGTTGCCCGAATGAAAGCGCCGCCCCGGTCAATCTCTCGCGGCGGCGCTCCCTCCCTGACCAAGCTCGCGACTATCAGCTTCTGGCAGAAGGCATTGGCTTGCGGATTGGCCCGGCGAACAACGAAGGCGATCTGCTTCCCGTCGGGCGATACACCAAATGGGCTGGCAGATTCGTTGGGATCCGAACGCCCGATATCGGCTACGGTCGCCAAATCGCCGGAGGTGAGCTCGTTGCCCTTGTCCTTGCCTGGCCTCAAGGCTTCCGCTTCAAGCGACAGGCAAGGGTCGACTGCTGCAGACGTTTCGGGGACGGAAACCCCGGGCATGACAGCCTGAGCCAATATGAGCGCCGCGCCGGCTATCATCACCATCGCCTCGACACGCCGAGGGCCACGAAGCGGCCAATCGGAGAAAAGTTGGTCGAGTCATAGGGTGTGTCGGTCGGCCCCGTCGTTCGAATGATCTGCGGCTTCTTGTTGGCGATGTTGTTGACGACAAGCGAGAGGGCCAGACCCGGTTCGTCACCTACACCGGCAATCGCGGTATAACGGAGCGCAAGATCGACTGTCGCTTGTGATGCAATGCGCACAGGCGTCGCGAAGCGGCGGTCGGCAAGCACACCGGTGTAATTGACATAGGCCGACGCCAGAACCTCACGCGACTGGTAAGCGACGCTGCCGCGACCGCGGAACTTCGGCGGATTGAACAGGGTCCCCGCAAGATCGGCCTCGGGCAACGCCGCGTTGACCTGTTGGCCGCTGTCGAGCCACGAGCCGGCAAGATTGGCCGTGAGCGAACGACCCGATCCCAGGTCCTTGCGCCAACCGAGAGACGCATCGACCCCTTTGATGTTCTGAATGGCGACATTGAGATTGCGATTGTCGACCAGCGCGACGACCGCGGCGGGATCATAGGCGCGGCCCGTAAAGTTCTGCAGACCGAGCTGTGCCCCTTCTATGAGCTGGCTCAGTCGACCTGCATCGGGATCGCGATCAATCAGTGAAGCGTAAGCAGGATCGGTAAAGGCAGCTGCGATCGAACCGGCAATGGGCTGGACGACCCTGTCGCGATAACGGATGTCGAAATAGCTCGCTTCGAAGGTCAGGTTTGGCAAAGCAGCGGGGCTAATCACGAACCCGGCCGTCAACGAACGCGCCCGCTCGGGTTTGAGAACAGGATTTCCGCCGCTGGTATAGAGAACCGCCTGGGCGCCTGTGCCGGCGCCGAAGGCTGCTGCAGGCAGGAGGTAGGCCTGGTACCCGACATATTGTTGGTACAGCGTTGGCGCCTTGAACGAGCGCGCCCACGCGGCCTTGAGGGTAACATCGCGCACTGGAGCGTAGATCAGGCCCAGTCGTGGCGTGGCAACCTGTGCCATGCCGGGGTAGTCTTCGTAACGCATGGCGGCTGACAGGCTGAGCCGCTTGATCCCGGCGATGCCGTTTTCCGAGGCAACAAAGGGGAGGAACACTTCGCCGAATCCATAGACGCTGTGGCGCGACACATCGAAGGCCTGTGCCAGCGTCCCTCCGACAACCCGCGTGAAGCTCATGCCATTGTCGCGATAACCGCCGCCGATGGCGAGGCGAGCGGGACCACCAGCCAGCGCGAAGAGTGGGCCGGTGGCATTGACTTCTGCCGAAGTGGCATCGTTGCAGTAGCAACCCTGGGTTACCGTGGGCGTGCTACCCGAGGGGGTGAAGGTCGTAAGGTAGCGAGTGCGGTCGCGCCCGAAGGCTCCCAGGAGCTTGATGTTCCAGTCACCTCCTGCTTCCAATCGCAGCTCTGGAGCGATGGAAAACGTGGTGACCCGCGGCGCGAACAAATAGCGCGAAGATGCGGTACCGCCGATCGTACGCGATGTCCTCCTCGAATAGAGCACATCCATGCTGAAAGTGAGGCGCTCACCCAAATCCTGGTAAAGCGTCATCAGCGCGGCGTGCCGCCTTTGCTCCGGGTACAACGACGCCCGGGCGTCGAGCGAGGATGCGTAATTGCGCTGGTCGGCAGAGATGGCGGAATTGTGCGCATAGTCGTAAGCAAGCATGACGCCGCCGGTGGACCATTGCGTGCCGCCCACGACATCGGCTTGCTGGCGAAAATAGCCGCCATCGGTTGCGGCACCGACCTGCGCTGACGTTGCAAGGCCGCTATAGTTCCTCCGCAGGATCACGTTGACGACACCGGCCACGGCATCCGAACCGTAGAGGGCTGAGGCACCGTCGGGCACAACTTCGATGCGCTCGAGCGCGGCGACTGGTATGGCGGAGATATCGACGCCACCAAAAGCGGAATCGTAGGGCAGCCTGTGGCCGTTGAGCAGCGTAAGTGTTGCGTCTGGTCCGAGGCCGCGCAGATTCGCGCTGGCTGCCGAGTTGACGTTGGTATTGATCAGGCCCGCACCTGTTCCAACCCCCGGGTTTTGGCCACCTGCAAAGTTCTGCGGAATCGCCCGCAAGGCCTCGCCGGTATCGGTCTGCCCGGCAGCCACGATGGTCTCGCGCGACAGCCTGATCACGGGCGCTGCCACTTCGGCACCACGGATCAATGATCCTGTGACGACGATCGGCGCATTGTCATCCCCAGAGAGCGCAGCCTTGTCGGGCATGGTAACGACGATCGTACGGTTCGAGAAACTCGCCTGTAGTCCAGTTCCTGACAGAAGCCTGGCCACGGCCTGTTCCACTGTCATCCTTGCGCGTAACGGTTCGACCCGACGACTGCTGACAGCCTCGGCCGGAGCATAGACCTGCCACCCCGCCTTGGCGGCAACAGCCATGAGTGCTGCACCGAGATCAGTCTCGGAGATTTCGAAATCATAGCGCGCTTCTTGCGCCTGAGCGGGCATTGCGATCAGCACGGCGCATGCGCCGCCAAGCAAACTGGGTGAGCACGTCATCGATAGTTCCCTCATTCTCGTTGCTCCGGTTGCGCGAGAGCAGCCGGGCGATGGGGGCAATGACGTCGGGATTGGCCGTGACCCTAGTTGCAATTGCAAATAAATTTTCAGGGTCGATCGATGTAGAATCCCTCGGGACGTTCCGTGACCGTCAGGGTAAAGACGCGCGCCATGTTTCGGGCAACCGCGGATGGATCGACGATCTGGAAGCGGCCGGAAATGCGAAGGCTGCCAAGGGCAGGATCCGAAAGAATGATGGGCTTTCCGGCGTAGCGGTTTACGGTATGCACGAGGTCAGACAAAGGGACACTGCGATACTGAACCCACCCTTGCGGCCAGTCTCGCTCATCCGCAGCATAGCGCGGCCGCAGCGGCTCGGCCCTGCCTCGCGCAAGCCGCACTGCCCGGCCGACAGGAAGCGGCTCGCCGCTGACGAAGTAGGCTGCACTTTGCATGACGGGCCGCGTTCTGGCTTCGCCCGCATAGAGCTGCACAGACGGCGCATCTTCACCGCGCCAACTCACGTCGAAGATGCCGTTTCGCGAGGTCATCTCGCTGTCGCCCACACGCACCAACCATTCAGTGGTGCTGCCGCGAAACCGCAACTGGGCACGTCCCTTGACCACGGTGACGACCGGATCCCCGTCCTGGTTCTCGAGGCGCACTTCAGTCGCAGAATCCAGCGCGAGGCTTGCACCCTGCGCGAGTTGCACCGTGCGCATTGTGCCATGGTCGGTCGCGAACGTGGTGACACGCCCATCTGACGCCCGCTGCTGTAAATTGAGTAGAGGTCCCCAGGCAGCCCCTGCGACAAGGGTGACAGCGACACTTGCGGCAAGTGCGACCGGGACCCACGAGCGGGTATCCGGACGGACACGCGGCAGCGGACGATGCCGCTGGTCGGCCGACGTCTTGAGAACCTCCGCTCCTTTGAATGTGGCAGCCACCTGCTCAAACGCCGCCCGGTTCAATTCGCTTGCGTCGCGCCATTTCTCGAATTTGGCACGGTGTCGATCTGGATCAGGCCCCCGCAATATGACAAACCAGAGCGCGGCCTCGTCGGTGGCGACCGCGTTGCCTTCGCTGTCGGCTCCCCCCTCACCACTCATCGCTGAAGGCTCACCTGTGCACTGCGAGACGTTTGGCAAGATGTGCAAGCGCCTTTGACATGTGATATTCGACCCCCGCAGGGGTGAGGCCTGTGGCCAGAGCTATCTCCTGATAGGTCAGTTCATCCACCCGATGCATCAGGAATATGTCGCGCGTCCTCGTCGGCAGTGCCGCCAGTGCCGTCTCGTAGCGTAACTGCAACTGGGCAGCTTCAAGGAGCGCTGCCTGATCGGCAAGATCGGGCGAATGCTGCGCTTCGTCGAACTGGACTTGCGGCCCTCGCCGCTTTCGAACACGCAACGTGTCAATCAAGAGGTTCTGGGCAATCCGCCAGAGATAGCCTGCGGGGTTCTCCAGGCGCTCACCCTGACTTTTGCCCAAGGCCCTGACAAAGACATCCTGGACCAGGTCTGCGGATGCGTCTGGCCCTGCCTTCCAATCGAAGTAGCGCTTCAACCTGGCCTGCTCTTCGCGGTACGCCTGGTCGAGCGTGCTGTCGCGTGGCGACGTCAGCGCAGGCGAAAATCTGGTAGGAGACACCTTGGCACCGAAGCCGGCATGATCCTGGCAGCCCGGCAAGGTCGTTGCCGACTGCGTTCGGAGTCAGGTCTGTGCCGGCCTCACGTGGCGATGACCGACCACCGGTCCATCAGGACAGGCGTGCTTGATGCCTGGCGGAATTGTAGTCCGGGCAGCTATGCCAGCTGTTCGTGCTGCCTAAACAGAAGATGGCGCGATTGCAGGGACTTGGCAATAGTCGATGACCAATCGGCGTCAGCTTCTGGTCGGATGAGCTTGCTGTAACATTGCAACGAGGCGTGGCGCCGCAGAAATCCGGCGCTGATGATAACGCCGCATCGCAACCGCAGTTTGCCGACTGGGTGAGTTTATCAACATGGCCTCGAGATCTGCGACTTCCTGTTCAGCGTCGCGCAAGACCTCGGCCTCGATCCGCCGGAAAGGATGAAGGCGATCATTGAGCGACTCTATTGCGTCCGCTAGGGCCTCGTTGCGCGCGGCTGCGGCGATGCCGCTAAACAAAGCACGCGAGCGCAGGGCGAGGTCGGGTTCGCCGGTCCCGATATCAGTGATCCCAGCTTGGCCCGTGCGCTTCACTGCGAGGCCCACCAGCGAAAGGTTGAGCTCCAGGAGTGCGGATTCCGACGATGGCGCGCATGTATTCCGATCTGATGCCGCGCAGCGTTCCGATTTGATCGCGCGCAGGTG
>NZ_JBXAFX010000036.1:0-35123 GCF_058793515.1 Novosphingobium sp. GW835-FHT14H07 | reverse complement strand
CGAAATCCTGCGCGACGCGCGCGCCGAAACCAAGAAAAGCGAAAGGAGGTCGTCATGAACGACAAGCTCGAACTCGATATTCCAGTGCTGTTGCCGGACCTTCCTGACGCGGCCGATGCTTGCTTGGATCGTCTCGTATCAACCCTGTCGAAGCGCGAAGGCGTCGAGCGGGCGCATGTGATCTGCCTCGACGGCGACACGCCGGCGGCCCTGTGCATCCATTTCGACGCTGCCAAGCTGCCGCTGCCGCGCTTACGCGAGATGGTGCGCGCCGCGGGCGCCGAGATCACCGAACGCTACGGCCATGCGATCTGGCAGGTGACAGGGATCAGTCACGAACGGCGGGCGCGCACGGTCAGCGATGCGCTATGCGCGTTGCCCGGGGTGGTACAGGCAAGCGCCAGCACCAGCGGGTCGGTCCGGGTCGAATATGATCGCCGAGAGACCACAGAAGAGGAAGTGCGCGCTGCTCTTCGCAAGCTGAAGGTGAGGGTTGGCAAGCGGGTCGCCGCCGATGACCATGCCGGCCACGACCACGGCCCCGGGGGCCACGACGCGGGCGAAGAGAAGCACGGCCCCGGCGATGGTCACGACCATAGCCACGCCGAATTTCTCGGCCCCAATACCGAGCTGATCTTCGCGCTTGCCTGCGGCGCGCTGCTGGGGATCGGCTATGCGATCGAGAGGCTGGTTGCCGGCGCACCGGAGTGGCTGCCCACGGCCTGCTATGTCGCAGCCTATTTCTTCGGCGGATTCTTCACGCTGCGCGAGGCGATCGACAACCTTCGGATGAAGAAGTTCGAGATCGACACGCTGATGTTGGTCGCTGCCGCCGGCGCCGCTGCGCTGGGCGCATGGGCCGAAGGCGCGCTGCTGCTGTTCCTGTTCAGCCTTGGCCATGCGCTTGAGCATTACGCAATGGGACGCGCCAAGAAGGCGATCGAGGCGCTGGCGAAGCTCGCGCCCGAAACCGCGACCGTGCGACGCGACGGCCAGACCAGCGAAATCCCGGTCGAGCAAATGGTCGTTGGGGACGTTGCCATCGTCCGCCCGAACGAGCGCCTGCCTGCTGACGGCTTCGTCATCAAGGGCACCAGTGCGATCAACCAGGCCCCGGTGACGGGTGAAAGCATTCCGGTCGACAAGGTGCCGGTCGCGGACGCTGCGGCGGCGCGCGCCAAGCCCGACGCGGTAGACGCGGAAAGCCGGGTCTTTGCCGGTACAATCAACGGCGGCGGCGCGATCGAGATCGAGGTGACGCGCCGTTCCAATGAAAGCGCGCTTGCCAAGGTCGTGAAGATGGTGAGCGAAGCGGAGACGCAAAAGTCGCCCACGCAGCGCTTCACCGATCGGTTTGAGCGGATCTTCGTGCCTGCCGTCCTGATCCTGTCGGTGCTCCTGCTATTCGCATGGGTGGTCGTCGACGAGCCGTTCCGCGACAGCTTCTATCGCGCGATGGCGGTGCTGGTGGCGGCAAGCCCGTGCGCGCTCGCCATCGCAACGCCGAGCGCTGTCCTGTCTGGCGTTGCCCGTGCCGCGCGGGGCGGCGTGCTCGTGAAGGGCGGTGCACCGCTCGAAAACCTCGGATCGCTCAAGGCGATCGCCTTCGACAAGACGGGCACGCTGACCGAAGGTCGGCCGCGCATCACTGATGTCGTGCCGGTCGATGGCGCCGATGAAGGCGAGCTGCTGGCGCTGGCCGTGGCTGTCGAGGCGCTGAGCGATCATCCGCTGGCCCAAGCGATCGTCCAGGACGGTCGCGAACGTCTGGATGGGCGCGCCTTGCCCACTGCCGGCGATCTCAAGAGCCTGACCGGTCGCGGCGTCACCGCAAGCGTCGATGGCGAGACGGTGTGGATCGGCAAGGCCGAGATGTTCGGAACGGAAGGTATTCCGACCCTTGGGCAGGGGGCGCAGGATGCAATTGCGCGCCTGCGCGAGAACGGGCGCACGACGATGGTGGTCCGCAAGGGGGATCGCGACCTGGGCGCGATCGGCCTGATGGACACGCCTCGCGAAGCGGCAAAAACCGCGCTGCGCCGGCTGCACGAGATGGGCGTATCGCGGATGATTATGATCTCCGGCGATCACCAAAAGGTCGCCGAAGCGATCGCCAACGATGTCGGGATCGATGAGGCGTGGGGTGACCTCATGCCCGAAGACAAGGTTGCCGCGATCAAGAAACTCGCCGGCGAAGACAAGGTCGCGATGGTGGGCGACGGCGTGAACGATGCCCCGGCGATGGCAAGCGCCACGGTCGGCATCGCGATGGGCGCGGCGGGCTCGGACGTGGCGCTGGAGACGGCCGACGTGGCGCTGATGGCCGACGACCTGGCGCACTTGCCATTTGCGGTCGGCCTCAGCCGCCATACCCGCGGGATCATCCGGCAGAACGTCTTCGTCAGCCTGGGTGTCGTCGCCTTCCTCGTTCCTGCCACCATCCTTGGCCTCGGTATTGGGCCGGCGGTGGCGGTTCATGAGGGATCAACGCTGCTTGTTGTCATCAATGCGCTCAGGCTGCTCGCCTACCGCGATCCGGCGGGGAAGGCGGCATGAAGTGGATGATCGCCTTCGACCTCGACGGCACGCTTGCCGAGAGCAAGCGGCCGCTATCGGAGGATATGTCCGCAACCCTCGTCCGATTGCTCGCCGTCACGGATGTTGCGGTGATCTCGGGCGGGGACTGGCCGCAGTTCGATAAGCAGGTCGCGTCGCGTCTTCCTGCCGGCGCCGCGCTTGACCGTCTCTGGTTGATGCCGACCACAGGTACAAAACTCTATCGGTTCATCAATGGCGCTTGGCGCGCGGTCTATGCCGAGTTGTTCGACGACGCGGAGAAGGCGACGATCCGCACGGCCTTCGATAAGGCCCTGACCAACGCAGGCCTCGCCGACGAACGTACCTGGGGCGAACGGATCGAGGACCGGGGCAGCCAGATCACTTTTTCGGGGCTGGGGCAGGCAGCGCCGCTAAAGGAAAAGGAAGCGTGGGATCCTGACCGAAAGAAGAGGACCGCGTTGCAGGCCACGCTGCGCGCGACGCTGCCGGACCTCTCGATCAATCTAGGTGGCACGACATCGATCGACGTGACCAGGGCAGGGGTGGACAAGGGCTATGGCCTGAAGCGCCTGAGTGCTGAAAGCGGCGTACCGCTCGACGGGATGCTGTTCATCGGCGATGCGATCTTCCCCGGTGGGAATGACTATCCCGCCGCTGAAATTGGCCTCGATACGGTGAGAGTGCGTGACGTTGCGGAAACCACTGCCGTCGTCACCGCCATCATCGCATGTCTGCGCCAGTAAGGATCGCCGATGTTCGCGATCCCCGCCTTGGGCCTGAACGTCTGTGGGACCCACGGCCCGACCTTCCCCCTTTACCTCCGATCTGGAGCAATCTCGTAGAACAGGCAGGTCGGCATGTTTTAAAGCTCGTGGTGGGAGACAACCACCCGTATCATCAGTCTCGCCGTCGCCTATGCGCTCGCCCTTCCTGTTGGCTGGGATCGCGAGAAGGACGCTCGCAGCGCAGGCATCCGCACATTCCCGTTGGTGGCCATCGCCAGTTGCGGCTTCGTGCTGGTGGGTAGGCCGCATGGTCCTCGCGGTCGTGGAGCTTGATGCCGATGGTGGCGCTGACGAACGCGGCCCCAAGCTCGGCGACATATCCTGACAGTCCAGCCCAAAATGGCGGTCGGAAGGTAAAAACCATCGGTGCCTCCTGCCCCGCCCCAAAACCCCATGAACCTCCCGCGAGGCGGGGGTGGGCGGCGAGAGCGACCGGAGAGGCCCGCTGAAGCGGCGGGCTGCACCCGCAGGGGCGAAATGCAATGGAGCAGCCCGGCGGAGCCGGGCTTGCAGCGCGCCGTGGCGGGCCTAGGAGGGAGTGCCGACCACCCTCGCCTCGGGAGGGAGGTCCAAAAGATCAGCGCCGCCGCGTCAGCGGCGTCCGCAGATCCTGGCGCGGGCGAAGCCCGCGCGAACCGTTGTGAACATCATGCGCCGAGGCGCGGCATCATCCTGATGTAGATGAGCGAGGCGACGAGCTCGACCAGCGTCTGGGTGACGATGACGGCAGGGACGAGCGGTATGGCGCCCGGCACGGCGAGCGCCAGCGGCAGCACGACGAGGGAGTTGCGGGTCGCTCCGCTGAACGCGACCGCGCGGGATGCCGGTGCGTCCAGCCTGGCGAGACGCGCGATGGTCCATCCCAGCAGCGGCGCGATCACGGCAAATGCGACGTAGATCGGCGCAACCGCGAGGACGGTCGTCAAGGCCGGGCCGAGCTGCGGAACCACGGCGGCGATGACGATCAACAGGACCAGCGCCGTGGCGGGCACCGGCAGGAGCCCCAGCGCCTCGGTGACGCGGGCGCCGGCGGCGCTTCGGGCTGACCAGAGCTGGCAGAGTGCCGCGAGCCCCAGCGGTACGGCGATCAGCCACAGGAAAGCGTGGAGGAACGGCCCCATCTGCACAAGCTCGGCAGCCTGCGTGCCGAGGAACAGGCTGAGCCAAAGCGGCAACAACAGCATCTGCACGATGAGGAGAACCGGCGTCGCTGCCAGCAGCAGCCGGGCATCGGCGCGGCCGAGGTGCGAGAAAGTGACGACATAGTCGATGCAGGGGCAAAGCAGCACGATGAGGAAGCCGAGCCGGACGAGCGGCTCGGGCGGCGCGAACTGGGCGAGGATCATGACCAGGGTGGGCACGGCCGCGAAGTTGACGGCGAGCAGCACACCGAAGAAGCGGCCATTGCGGAACGCCTGGCGTAGCGAAGCGAGCGGCACCTGCAGGAAGGTGACGAAGAGCATCAGTGCCAGCGCGGGGTTGATCGCCGGCTCGAGGTGCTCGGTGCCGCGGAGCGCGGTGGCGGCGGTCGCGGCGATGCAGACCGCGGCGAAATAGATGACGACCTGCCCGTTCTCGAGCCGGTCGCGCAGCGATATCATCATGCGGCGGCGACCGCGTTCGTCGCACAGCAAGGCTTCTTCGCAGCCGCTCCGCCGAGGTCGTCGAGGATGACGCAATCCGGCCCCGGGCCGCCGACGCACTCGGCGTCACACTGGGCCACGAACGCGGCGATGCTCTTCTCCAGCGCGCGCAGCTCGCGCAGCTTGGCGCGCACGTCGAGCAGATGGGCCTGGGCGATATCACGCGCTTCCATGCACGAGCGCGAGCGATCGGCGACCAAGCCGGCCAGCAAACGCACCTGGTCGATGCCGAATCCGAACTCGCGGCAGCGGCGGATGAAGGTCAGCCGGCGCACATCCTCGTCGGCATAGCGCCGCTGGTTGCCGTCCTGCCGGTCGGGGCGCGGCAGCAGGCCGATCTGCTCATAGTAGCGGATCGTCGGCGCGCTGGTGCGCGTGCGGCGGGCGAGCTCACCGATCTTGTAGCCGGGCATGGCGGGCCTCCACATTGGCTCTTGAACCTCAAGTGACTTGAACTCCTACAGATGGAATCGGCCGCCGCAAGTGTGAGGCGGATATAGGAGCGATGTATGACGGACACGACCGAACCGCCGATCGCCTGCACGCTCGATGCCGGGAACCTGAAGGACCGGCTCGAATGGATCGGCAAGCTTAACGCGCGTTCGCTGCTGGGATCGCGGCGTGGCGACCTCAGCCTGACTCTCGACTATGCGTTGGATGCCATCGGCGACGTGCGCGAGATGGTGGCGAGCGAGGAGGCGTGCTGCGCGTTCCTCGCCTTCATCATCGACGAGCGCGCCGACAGGGTGCGCGTGACGATTACCGCGCCGGAAACCGCGCGCGAAGCGGCGGAGGCGCTGTTCGAGCCGTTCGCGGCGCGCGCGGCGTCCGCCCCTGCGCCGAAGACGTGCGGCTGCACGAGCGAGTGCGGCGCATGAGCGAGGCGGCGGAGAATAACAACAAGGTCGCGGGCACGGCCGCGATCACGGCGTCGACCGCCGCGGTCGCCTGTGCCGCATGCTGCGTGCTGCCGCTGGCGCTGCCTGCGGCGACGCTGGCGACGGTCGGCGGCACGCTCGCGCTGTTCGCCGGCGCCTATCGCTGGCTTGCACCACTCGCCGTGCTGGCGGTTGTAGGAGCATGGATCTGGGTCGGCTATCAGTCGCGAACCAGCGGCAAGCGTCCGGCGCGATCGACGCTGGTCGTCATGGGGATCGCGACCTCGATGATGGTACTGGCGATGCTGTGGCCCGCCCTAGAGCCCCAGCTCATTGCGATGCTGAGGCCCTGAGGCTTGGCGGCGGTCATGGCTGGCGCGTGTGCATCCAGTCGGCGGCGACCTGCGCCTTGCTGGCGGCGGTGAAGATCGCGCGCGGCTCGTCCTTCAGGAGCTGGAGCCAGGAGGCGATATAGGCGGCGTGGTCGGGCCGGGGTTCGTGCGCGAGGCCGAGATCGGCGAGGATGAACGAGGCGGTGAGCTCGGCGGTCGCTTCCTCCATCGCCAGCGCGTGGCGGGTCCAGCGCTCATTGAAGCTGCGATCGAGCCGATGGGACGCGCCGGTCGCGTGCGCGCACTCGTGGACGTGGGTGGCGTAGAAGCCGTGCGCATCGTGGAAGGCGGCGAAGTCCGGCATGTGAATCCGATCCTCGCCGATATGGTAGTAGGCGCTGCTCGCGCCGTAGACCGTGTCGATGCCGAGCGCGGCGATGAACGCCTCGGCGCCGGCGAGCCGCTCGCTCTCGGGCAGAACCGGACCGGGTTCCGGAGCATAGCCGTCGACCTGGTCGGCGTTGAACAGGCTGAAGGCGCGCGCGAAGAGCCGGGGATGATCGTCGTCGCGATCGTCCTCGTCGCGGCGGCGGACCTCCTTCCAGAGGACGCCGAGGCTGGCCTGCTCGCCCTTGCGGACCTGCGCTCCGAGCGCCTGCCACTGCTTGTAGGTGCCCCAAACCCCGCTCGCATAGCCGCTGCCATAGGCGGCCGCCCAGAGCGAGACGGTGTTGATGCCCCGGTAGGGCTTGCCGCTGGCGACGTTGGTCGGGCGGGTGACGTCGGCACCGGTGTGGTGCCAGGGCATGCGCCAGGAGCCGGCGCCGGCTTCGATCGCGGCGACGATCGCATCGGTGACGCGGGCGTAGACGTCTTGGCGTTGAGGTGATGACATGATCGGATCCTCCGCTTCGCGCCGGGGACCATCCCCGGCGGCGGAGGCCCGTCCGCGCCGGGCATCAGGCGGGCTCGCGCACCCGAAGGGCCGCAGCGAAGCGGAGGACGGCGAGAGCCGTTGCGCGGGACCGCCGACCGGCGCAGGCCTCCCGCCAAAAGCCGGGGATGGTCTAAGGCGCGGTAGGATCGATGGCCGCGATCACCGCGGTCAAACGGCCGAGCTCGGCCTCCAGCGCGCTCCGCTGGAGATCGGAAAGCCGGCGCTCGCATAAGTGCGCCCTCGCGTCGGAGGCAGCCTTCTCCCATGCCGGCCTGTGGCGCTCGGCGATGCAGGCGTTGGGGCAGCGGGTCGGTTCGCACAGCGTGGTCAGCGGCTGCTTGGGATCGGGGCTCGTCACGCGCTTGAGGCAGAGCGCGGTGGCGGGATCGAAGAAGCAGTCGGCGAGCGGCCCGACATGGAGGGTGCGCGCGAGGCTGGCGAGCATGATGCGCAGCCGCGCCCGGTCCGCGATCATCGCCGGCAACGGCGCGAGCTGCGCGGCCGTATCGTCCAGGGTCCGCGTGATGCGCGGCCCGGCAGGGCCGGACAGCGTGGCGCCGCCCCGGCGCCCGTCGAAATGGCCCATCAGGTCGTCGAGCTGGCCGAGCCGGCGCTGCGCCTCGACCTCGGCGCGGAACCCCGACGCGCTGGTGCCGGCATAGCCTTCGAACGCGGCGACCGAGGCATGCTTGTACTGGATCATGCCGGCGATCGTGCCGAACGGGCGGTTGGCGATGTGCCAGGCGATGGTGCGGCGGAACTGGCGGGTGGTGATCCGCCAGGGCTTGCCGTCGGGTCCAGGCGGGATGATCGGCGCCTCGGCCTTGCCGAAGCGGGCGTTGAGATGATCGTGGAAGGGGGCGTTTGCGGGAGGGGGCGGAATCCTACGCCAAGCTCGCCCAGATAGCCGGCGCGAGATCTTACTTGTTGCTGCCTTCTACGGTCGCGCCAGAAAGGCGACGGCTCAGTTCTATCCGGCGATGGCTACGCATTTTGAAGGTGTCTGGCCCAACGCGCCGATACTCAATGAAGCCGAGAGAACGCCAAAATCGCTCTGCCGCTTCATTCGCTTCCAGCACGGCCAACCGAATCTCTGTGGCACCTCTCGCAGCGGCCCAGCTTTCGACCGTCGAGTAAATTGAGCGTCCGACGCGACGACCACGCTGTGCGGCATCTACGATCATGAAGCCGAGATACCATGTGCCATCACGCGGATAATCGCGGAGGATGGCCGCGATTGCATATAGGCCGCCAGGCCCCTTCCATCCCAGGACAGCTTGATTGTGGGCGCTCTTTTCGGGCGGCACATCGGAGAAAAGCTCGCGAGCATCGTCCAGCGTGGGCGCGGCCCCGTCCTGCAACAGGAAATAGTCGCTGCAACGGTTGTACAGGTCTGCAACGTCTGCGGCGTCCGCTTGGGTAAGTTTGATCGGGGCTCCCGTCATCATCATCGCGTTTTGGCAGCAAGCACGCGCTGACCGTAATCCCGGAGTTCCCCGTTGGGACCGACATAGCGGTAGAGAGTGACGCGCTCGATCCCGAGTTCCTTGCAGAGGTCGGAAACGGACGTGTCGCGTTGGGCCATAGCAGCCTGAGCGAGCCGCACCTGGGCCTTGGAGAGGGCGAACTTGCGGCCACCCTTGCGTCCCCGCGCGCGGGCAGCGGCCAGGCCAGCCATGGTGCGCTCGCGGATCATATCCCGCTCAAACTCCGCCAGTGTGGCAAAAATGCCGAACACCATCCGGCCCGATGGCGTCGTGGTGTCGATCTGCGCGCCCTTGCCGGTGAGCACCCGCAGACCGATACCGCGATCCGACAGATTCTGCACCGTGCTGACCAGGTGGGTGAGCGTTCGGCCGAGCCGGTCGAGCTTCCAAACGATGAGGACATCGCCGTCGCGCAACGATTTCAGGCAGGCGGCAAGACCGGGGCGATCATCACGGCTACCGGATGCACGATCATCATAGATATTGCCTGGCTCGACACCGGCAGCGCGAAGGGCATCGTGCTGCAGGTCGAGCGACTGCGAGCCGTCGGCTTTGGACACGCGGGCGTAGCCGATCAGCATGGATCACAAACGAAGGTTTGAGGCGGTGACGAACATGAGCACATAAGATTGGGCTATTGTGTATCTTAACCAGCATCTCAATCAAGCTATCTCAAACCGTAGCTCGGAAAGAATAAGGAGCATGTATGCCGCGTCGCGTGACCCTGACCGATCGACAGCGCGAGGCGCTGCTTCACTTGCCGGTCGATCAAGGTGAGCTGCTGCGGCACTATACCCTCAGCGATGAGGATCTCGGGCATATCCGCCAGCGCCGGCGCGCCCACAATCGTTTTGGCTTCGCGCTGCAACTGTGCGTCCTGCGCTACCCGGGCCGGGTGCTCGCTCCTGGCGAGTTGATCCCGGCGCAGGTATCGGATTTCATCGCGGCCCAGCTCGGCCTGACCAGCGACGATCTACTCCTCTATGCCGCGCGCGAGGAGACCCGGCACGAGCATCTGGCGGACCTTCGCCGAATCTACGGCTATCGCTCCTTTTCGGGGCGGGGCGCACGGGATTTGCGCGAATGGATCGCTCGGGAAGCCGAGGCGGCGACATCGAATGAGGATCTTGCCCGTCGCTTCGTTGCGGAGTGTCGCCGCACCCGCACGATCCTTCCCGGCTCCTCGACGATCGAGCGCCTTTGCGCCGATGCGCTGGTTGAGGCCGAGCGCCGGATCGAGGATCTTATCGCCCATCGCATCACGCCAACCCTGAGCGAGAATTTGGCTCACCTGTTGGAGGATACGGTGGATGGTCGCGTCACGCGCTTCGTATGGCTGCGACAGTTCGAGGTTGGCGCAAATTCAGCAGCCGCTAACCGGCTGATGGATCGACTGGAATATCTTCAAAGGTTCGATCTTCCGGCGGATTTGCTGGACGGCGTGCCGGCGCATCGTGTGACCCGGCTTCGCCGGCAGGGCGAGCGCTATTACGCCGACGGCATGCGTGATCTGCCCGAAGACAGGCGGCTTGCGATCCTCGCTGTCTGCACCCTGGAATGGCGGTCATCGCTGGCCGATGTCATCGTGGAGGCCCACGATCGCATCGTAGGCCGTCTCTATCGGGCCTCCGAACGCCTTTGCAACACCAGGATCGCCGACGAAAAGGCGGCCGTTCGGGACACGCTGAAGTCCTTTGCCGAAATCGGTGGTGCTTTGCTTGGAGCGCAGGACGATGGCACGGCCCTGGACGGGATAATCGCCACCGGGCCTGGCTGGGAACGGTTCAGAACCCTTGTCGCCACGGCCTCCGCGCTGACCAACGTGCTCGCGGCCGACCCGCTCAGCCGTGTGCTGGACGGCTATCACCGGTTCCGCCTCTACGCGCCCAGGATGCTGCGCCTGCTCGACATGCAGGCGGCGCCGATCGCCACGTCTCTTCTGGCGGCCGTTGCGATGCTGCGTAACGGGATCAAGGTCGATCCGCCGGTGGATTTTCTACGTCCCAACTCGAAATGGCATCGTCATCTTCGCGCTGAGCCCAGCGGCGACCACCGGCTTTGGGAAATCGCGGTGCTGTTCCACATCCGCGACGCCTTCCGGTCCGGTGACATATGGTTGGCGGGATCGCGCCGCTATGGCGACCTCAAGCAGCTTCTGGTCCCGCCACAGGCGATAGAGCAGACCGCGCGGCTCGCCGTGCCGCTGCGACCCGGCGAATGGCTGGCCGAGCGCAGGGCTCGACTGGATACACGGCTGAAGGAGTTTGGCCGCGCGGCGCGAACCGGCACGATCCCAGGCGGCATCATCGAGAACGGCAAGCTGCACATCGACAAGCTGAGGGCCGACACGCCCGAAGGGGCCGAGGATCTCGTGCTCGATCTCTATCAACAGCTCCCGCCCGCGAGGATCACCGATCTGTTGCTGGAAGTCGATGAGCGAACCGGATTTTCCGAGGCGTTCACGCATCTGCGCACCGGCGCGCCCTGCAGCGACCGGATCGGCCTGATGAACGTGTTGCTGGCGGAAGGCGTCAATCTCGGTTTGCGCAAGATGGCGGCGGCGACCAACACGCACAGCTTCTGGGAATTGCTGCGGATCGCGCGCTGGCATGTCGAAGGCAGCGCCTATGATCGGGCGCTCGCCATGATCGTGGAGGCCCACGCCGCCCTGCCCATGGCCGCCTTCTGGGGACAAGGGCAATCGGCATCCAGCGACGGGCAGTTCTTCCTTGCTACCGAGCAGGGCGAGGCGATGAATCTGATCAACGCGAAATATGGCAACGTCCCGGGCCTCAAGGGATACAGCCATGTGTCCGATCAATATGCGCCGTTCGCAACCCAGGTGATCCCGGCAACGGTCAGCGAGGCTCCCTATATCCTGGACGGGCTGCTCATGAATGACGCGGGCCGCCGCGTTCGCCAGCATTTTGCCGACACGGGCGGCTTCACCGATCATGTGTTCGCCGCCTGCGCCTTGCTCGGCTACAGGTTCGCCCCCCGTATCCGCGATCTCCCTCAGAAAAGACTCTATGCCTTCACGCCCAACGCGACGCCGGCCAATGTGCGAGCGCTGGTCGGAGGTAAGATCAATGAACCGCTCATCGAGCGCAACTGGCCCGACATCCTGCGCATCATGGCGACGATCGCAGCGGGGATCGTCGCCCCCAGCCAGATTCTTCGCAAGCTCGCCTCTTACCCGCGCCAGAATGAGCTGGCCCTCGCATTGCGAGAGGTGGGCCGCATCGAGCGAACCCTGTTCATGATCGACTGGATTCTTGATGCCGGCCTCCAGCGCCAGGCTCAGATCGGCCTCAACAAGGGTGAGGCCCACCACGCCCTAAAGCGCGCCATCAGCTTCCACCGCCGAGGTGAAATCCGGGATCGATCCGGCGAAGGCCAGCACTATCGCATCGCCGGAATGAACCTGCTCGCCGCCATCATCATATTCTGGAACACCATGAAGCTCGGCGAGGTCGTCAATACCCGGGCCGCCAGCGGTACCCATATCGCGCCTGATCTACTCGCCCACGTCTCGCCGTTGGGATGGGAACACATCAATCTAACCGGGGAATATCGCTGGCCCAAATCCTTAGCGTAGGATTCCGCCCCCTCCTGCAAACGCCCCCATGAACTCGCCGCCGAGCCGGCTGAGCGGCCAGGCCGTGGTGGCGAACACCAGAGCCGCGATCAGCAGCACTGCCTTGGGCCGCTTCATCGTCCAGTCGATCGCGGGCCGGTAGATATTGGTGAGCCAGCGATTGACCGGATTGGCCTGCTCGGCCGGAATGCGGCCCCGGATCAGCCAGCCCATCAGGATCGGCACCAGGGTCACCGACAGGATCGCGGCCGCGCCCATCGCATAGGTCTTGGTGAAGGCGAGCGGCGCGAACAGCCGGCCTTCCTGCGCCTCCAGGGTGAAGACCGGAATGAACGACAGCGTGATGATCAGCAGGCTGAAGAACAGCGCCGGCCCGACCTCGGCCGCCGCCTCGGTGACGACGATCCAGCGCATCTCGCCATCGAGATGTCTGTCCGGGTGATCCTGCTCCCAGCGTTCGATCCTCTTGTGGGCGTTCTCGATCATGACGACCGCCGCATCCACCATCGCGCCGATGGCGATGGCGATGCCGCCCAGCGACATGATGTTGGCGTTCACCCCCTGGAACCGCATTACGACGAACGCGGCCAGCACACCGAGCGGCAAGGTCAGGATCGCGACCAGCGCCGAGCGGACGTGCCAGAGGAACAGGGCGCAGACCAATGCGACGACGATGAACTCCTCGACCAGCTTGCGGGTGAGGTTCTCGACCGCGCGATCGATCAGCTGCGAGCGGTCATAGACCGTGACCACCTCGACGCCCGGCGGCAGGCTTTTCCTGAGATCGGCGAGCTTGTCCTTGACCGCCGCGATGGTCTCACGGGCGTTCTTGCCTGACCGAAGAATAACGACGCCGCCGGCGACCTCGCCTTCGCCGTTCAGTTCGGCGATGCCGCGCCGCATCTCGGGGCCGATCTGGATCGTGGCGACATCGCCGAGCCGGACGGGCACGCCGCCCGCCGCAGTCTTGAGCGGGATTGCCCGAAAATCGTCGAGCGTTTTCAGATAGCCCGAGGCGCGGACCATATATTCGGCCTCGGCCATTTCCAGCACCGAGCCGCCGGCTTCCTGATTGGCTTGGCTGATCGCCTGCACTGCCTGGGCGTGGGTTACGCCGTAGGCCGCGAGCTTCACCGGATCGAGCAGCACCTGGTACTGCTTGACCATGCCGCCGATGCTGGCGACTTCGGCGACGCCGGTCACGGTCTTCAGCTCGTAGCGCAGGAACCAGTCCTGCAACCCGCGAAGCTGCGAGAGATCGTGCCGGCCGGTGCGGTCGACCAGCGCATATTCATAGACCCAGCCAACGCCGGTCGCGTCCGGCCCGAGCGCGCTGCGGGCGCTGGCCGGCAACCGACCCTGGACCTGGTTGAGATATTCGAGCACGCGGCTGCGCGCCCAGTAGAGATCGGTGCCGTCCTCGAAGATCACATAGACGAAGCTATCGCCGAAGAAGGAATAGCCGCGCACCGTCTTGGCGCCGGGCACCGACAGCATGGTGGTGGTGAGCGGATAGGTGATCTGGTTCTCGACGATCTGCGGCGCCTGACCCGGATAGGAAGTGCGGATCACGACCTGCACGTCGGAAAGATCGGGCAGCGCGTCGATCGGGGTCGAGCGCACCGCCCACAGACCCGCGCCGACCAGCGCGAGCATGCCGAGCACGACGAAGAAGCGGTTCCTCACCGACCAGCGGATGAGATGGGCGATCACTGGCCCGCCACCTTGGTCATGCGCCGCACGGTCGGCCCCGCCGGTGGCTGGTCGAAGCCGAAGCGCACGCGGTCCCCGGTCTTGAAGCCGCGTACGATGCCGGGATCGGGCAGCGCGAAGGTCATCGTCATCGCCGGCCAGCCGAGCGCGGGGACCGGCTCGTGGCTGAGCGTCACCGAACCGGGAGCAATCCGCTCGATCCTTCCGACGGTTTCGTAGAGCGCGGGCCTGGATGCGGGCTTGGTGGCATTCGCCGGCGCACCGCCGCCGATGGGCCGCGCCTCGATTCCCGAAAGGCTCGCTTCCGAATCGATCAGGAACTGGCCGGAGGCAACGACCTTCTGGCCGGGGGCGAGGCCCGCGAGCACTTCGGTCTGGCCGCCCGCATCGCGGCCGATCCGGACCTCGGCGGGATGGTAGCGCCCGTCGCCAGCCGCGAGCATGACGAGCGTTCGCTTGCCGGTGCGGATCACCGCTTCGCTCGGCACCAGCAGGGCGGATCGGGCATTGCCCCCGAGCGCCACGCTCGCGAACATGCCGGGCCGCAACCGGCCGCCACGGTTGGGCAGCTCGATCCGGACGGTGAGCGTCCGGCTGTCGGCCTGCGTCGTCGGCAGGATCGCGATCACCCGGCCGGCGAAGCTCTCGCCCGGAAAGCCGGTCAGGGTTGCGCTGGCGCTCTGGCCGATGCGGACTTCGCCCGCCCGCGCCTCGGGCACCGCGGCGTTGAGCCAGACGGTGCCGAGGCCGTTCACCTGGGCGAGCGTCTGGCCCATGCCGAGCGTCACGCCGGCCCGGGCGTCGAGCGTCTGGATCACCCCGGAGATCGGCGTCGTGATCGTCACCGTGCCGCCCGGCCGGCCGCTCCGCTCGACGCTGGCGATGAGGCCGTCGGACATGCCCATCAAGCGCAGGCGCTGGCGCGCGGCGGCGGTGAGATCGGGCTTGCCGAGCCGCTTGACGCTCAGGAACTCGGTCTGCGCGCCGCCCCACTCGGGCAGCAGCAGGTCGACGATCGGGGCGCCGGCGCGGACCACGTCACCCGGCGCGCGGGCATAGACACGGCTTACGAACCCGCCCGAGCGCGCCTGGATGATCGCGATGTCGCGCTGGTTGAAATCGACCGTGCCGGTGACTTCCAGCGTGCTCGCAAGGCTGCCCATGCGGGCCTCGGCCACGCGCAGGCCGAGGCTCTGGCGCGCGGAGGGATCGACCGTCACCCCGGGCGCCGCGCCGGCACTTTCGCCGTCGGCATATCTGGGCACAAGCTGCATATCCATGAACGGCGACTTGCCGGGCTTGTCGAACTTCTGGTTGGGAAACATCGGGTCGTACCAGTAGAGCACCTTGCCCGAGCCTGTGCCCGCCTCGCCGGACGCGGCGGCCTGCGGTTGCGGCGACCTGTGGCCCGCCCAATAGCCCGCGCCACCGGCGGCCAGCGCTACGACAAGGATCGATGCGCCCCAGCGCACTGTGTCCGACTTGAGCGTCATGGCCGCTCCTCCCCATAAGTGATGTTGATACGGACCGCGTCGCGCGCGACATCGGCCTCGCGGTTGAGCGTTTCGACCTCGGCCTCGGTGAGCGCCAGGGTCGAGAGCAGCGCGGTTCCCAGGTCGAGCTTGCCCGCGGCATAGCTGTCGCGGTCGAGCTCGGCGCGATGCCTGGCGAGGGGCACCAGCGTCTCGCGGGCATTGCGCAACCGGGAGAGATGCATGGCATGGTCTGCGAGATCGGCGTCGAGTTGCGCCACCAGCTCGTGGCGGATCGCCTCGCGGTCGAACCGACCCCCTTGCACAAGGCTCTCGCTGGCAGCGATCCTGGGATTCTGGCGCTTGCCGGCGAACAGCGGCAGGTCGATCGACACGCCGACCGAGGCCATGTCGCCGTACATGGGATCGCGCCGGCCATAGGTGACGCCGACCTTCCAGTCGGGGCGCTTGTCGGCGCGCGCGAGACGCACGTCCGCTTCAGCGACTGCGATCCGCGCGTCCTGCGCGCGCAGGGCCGGAAGCGCATCGATGCCGGCCCGCAGCCGGATCGGATCGACTTCGAGCATCGGCGGGTCGCCCGTCGCCTGCGGGTCGGGGTCGCCGGTATAGCGCGCGAGCCGGGCCCGGGCCTGCGCCACCACCGCAGCCATCTCGGCGCGGCGATCGGCGATGGCGGCGCGGAGCTGGTCGGGCTCGAGCGCCTGGCTCGGGCGCGCGCTGCCCGACGCCAGGCGTGCGGTCACGGTCTTCTGCAGGTCGTCGAGACCGGCATCGAGCAGGTCGAGCTGCCGGAGCCGGCGTTCGCCATAATAGAGATCGACCCAGGCGAGGGCCGTCTCGAGCCGCACGTTGCGGCCTTCGACCAGCTCGCCCGCCTCGGCGACACCGATATCGGCCGCGGCGCGCGCGGCGCGTGCATGGCGCTTGGCGAGATTGGGGAAGGTCTGGCTGAACCCGATCGTCGCCATGGTGAAATCGTCGCGCGTGAAGCTGCCGGCATTGGGGCCGCTCACCGGGAAGTTCTGCAGGCCCAGGTCGAGCGTCGGATCGGGCAGGCGATCGGCCGCGACCGCCGACGAGCGGGCGCCGGCTGTCGCCGCCGCGCGCGCCTTGAGGCTCGGCGCGTTGGCGGCAGCGAGTCTCAGCGCCTGCTCGTAGGTGAGCGGGTCGGCTGACACCGGCACGGCCCAGGCGCTCGCAAGCGTCGCACCGAGCGACAGCAACAGGCGTCGCATAGCGCGCCTCGCCATCATGATCATGGATATTATCCCCTCATGACAGAGGCGGCGCGCCAACATGTGACGCGCCGCTCCGGAGTGGGTTAGCCCTTGTCCGACCTGACTGCGCCGCGCATGCAGCCGGCGGCGCTTGCCTGCATCATCGCGCAATCGCAGCTGGCCATGTCCCGGCTCTGGGGCACCCATATGCGGACACGCGCAGGGCCGGTCGCCCGCGGACCATATTGCGGCGCCGGCCGCCATTCCCAATGGCCCTGCGGCGTGCGGCTCGCGTCGGTTGCAAGCGCAGGCGCGGCGAGACCGACGGCCGCCACAAGGGCGGCCGGAAGTATTTTGATCATCACGAAACCTTTGACTGAAAAGAAGGAAACCGGGCGCGCACGCATTGATCGATGCGCGCAGCCCGTGCTCGTTCAATCAGGCAAGGCTGGTGGGAGGATCCGGCTCGGGCACAACCGCCTTGCCAGTCAATATCGTATCGGTCGTCCAGAAGCTGGGCGCGTCGTAGAGACGCGCAGGCGCAATGCCGCCTGTCAGGTCAGCTGCGACCAGCGGGATCACGCACCCCATCGCAGCGATGCAATCGAGCGTCAGGCCCTTGCAAGGCTTTTCGCTGGGCGCAGGATGCTGCTTGGCCATCATCGCCATGCAGTCCGCATCCATGCCCTTGGCCAGCGGCGCGCCTGCCGCCTCAGGCACGCTGTGCGCGGCCGCCATCTGGGCTCCGAAGAGACCGGACAGCGCTCCGATGACGAGCAGAAGCGAGAGCAGGCGTTTCACGAACGACTATTCTAGCGCGCTGGCACCGAAGTTACAAATGGAGCTTTCCCCTCAGTGCCTTGCGAACACGCGCTGGCCAGACGGGCCGAATGCTACCACCTGATAGGACTGTGCCGGCTGACTGGGGATCTCCATGCCCGGTGATCCCAAAGGCATTCCCGCAACGGCAAGGCCAGCCACCCCGCGCGGGCGCACTGCCAGAACCCGCTTGATGTCATTGATGGGCACATGCCCCTCGAACACCATGCCGTCGATCACGGCGGTGTGGCAGGAGGCGAGACGCAGCGGCACACCATGCGAGCGCTGGAAGGAAGATCGCGAGCGGTCGTCGACGATCGTGACGGAACGCTTGAACTGTGCGCGGATCTGCGCGGCCCACTTTTCGCAGCAGCCACAGCCGGGATCGCGATGCACGAGGATCGGCGTCGCAGAGCTGGCCGCTGTCGCCATGAAGATGGCGGCCAGCGCCGCGATCGCCTGCTTCTTCATCTTTCGAATCTCAAGTTCCTGCTTCGGTCACTGTGTCCGCTTGCCATGCTCACGCAGCCAGGCTTGCAGTTCGTCGATTTCGCGTCGCTGTTCGGCAGAGCTCTTGGTGGCCATGTCGCGAACCTTGGCGTCGCGCGTTTCGCGGAGCACGATCTGTGACATGGCGATCGCGCCGCGGTGATGCTCGATCATCTTGCGGACCCAGGTCTCCGTCGCATCGGTGCCAACGGCCGACATCATCTTACGATGCATCTCCATTTCGGCAGGCGGGTATGGATTGGCGGGTGTCGGTTTCATCATGCCCGTGTCGGAGTGGCCCATCTTGCCATGATCCATGCCGTGCATGGCCTCCTGGGCGAGGACCGGGCCGGCGGCCAGCAGTAAGAGGGGAGCGAACGCCATTCCTGATCTTTTCATCATCGTCTCCTTTGTTGCCCCTAGGTAATACGCACCGTGAAGGCGGGGCCCTCACGGTTGGGGGGAAACGGCGTAACCCACCACATCTGCAAAAGGTGCCCGGAACCAAGTGGGCGCACCCGGACAGATCAGTTGCAACCAATGCTGGACGACGCCCACCGAGGAGGCGGCAGGTGCCATCCGTTTGGCGAGGTACGGACAAATCAACGACGGTCCCGGGGGATCTACTCAAACCGACAGTCGCTGCGAACACTACGTATACCGAGCTTGGACCAGGGACCATACTCCTGAAGGCGAAGAAACAAAGTCTTCCCCTCGAGAGATCGAGCGGCAGTGTTCAACACTTCTCAGAGGAGTCCAAGATGATCAAGAAATCCATCATGGTTGCGCTCGCCGGCATCTCGATGCTCGCAGCGGTCCCTTCATTCGCTCAGGGTATCGGACATACCTTCTTCATGCGCGGCTCGATCGTTGACACGGGCAGCAACGGCACGGTCGTCTGCATCGGCAAGGCCGATGGCGCCGAGGTCGGCCAGAAGCTCGAGGTCTATCGCGTTGTGACCCATCCGGGTCCGTCCAAAGGCGTGGCGCCGACTTATCACCGCCAGCTCATCGGCCATGTGACGATCGATCATATCTTCGATGATCACTTCGCGCACGTGTCCGTCGCCGACGGCACGCCTGCCAAGCACGACATCGTCGAGCTTCGCAAGAACTGACGAGCCGGCGGCCCGGCGGCACAAGCTGCCCTGACGCGAGACGTCGGGGCAGCGGGCTGGCGGCGGCAACGGACCGTTCGGGGTCAAAGCGAACCGCTTGACCCTGGACCATGGTCCAACCGGCATGATGATCGAGCGGATGACATGGGCAATTTCAAGATCGGCGAACTGGCCGCCGCTGCGGGCGTGGGCCGCGACACGATCCGCTATTATGAGCGGATGGGTTTGCTGCGCGAACCCGCGCGCACGGCGGCGGGCTACAGGCTCTACGACGCGACCGACCTCGAGCGCGTCAATTTCATCCGCTCGGCGCAGGAGCTTGGCTTCACACTCGAACAGGCCCGGCAGTTGCTGGCGCTCAGGGCGTCGGACACCGCGCATGCCCAGGCCGTGCTCGATATCACGCTTGCCAAGATCGCGGACGCCGAAGCCCGGCTCGAGCGCCTGTCGGATATCCGCGACATGCTGCGGATGCTCGCTGACGAATGCCCGGGCGAAGTGCCCGTCTCCGATTGCCCGATCCTCGCCTTCCTGACGGCGCGGCGGAAAGACCAACAGCATAACAAGAAACATCAGGCAGCGCAGGACGAACGATCATCACTAGCGAAAGGGCTTTTGTCATGAAGAAAATGCGTTTGATCGCCGTCCTCACGCCGGCGCTGCTTCTAGGCGCCTGTGTAACCACGCGGCCGACCTCGGCGCAGGTCGAGAGTTGCCGGGCGATGGAGGGCAATATGGGTCTCCAGACGCCGCATGATCATGGCGAGATGAAGGGGCAGGGGCGCAACCCGATGAACCTCTCGCACGACCGGTGCCTACAGATCCTGCGCAGCGCGCAATGAGCCGGTCCGGGCGCCATCCCCGGCGCCCGGGACCACAGTTTTCAAGCCAAGGAGCAAGCTATGATCGACCATGCGAAAAAAGCCCTTCCGCTTGTCGGCGGAAGCCTGTTGCTGGCGCTCGCGCTTTCGGGCTGCGACCGCCAGGCCGACCAGACGGTGCCGCCCGCGGCGAACAGCGTCGCCGCCACCCCGGTCCTGACCGACAGCGGCAACGCTGCAGACGCGGCGTCGATGGACGCGATGAGCAACCAGGCCGAGATGGAGCGGCATCACCGTCAGGCGATGGACCATGACGCGATGCGCGCCGGGGCCGGCAACCAGACCGCGCCGGCACCCGATCCCGCGCCGGGCAATTCGGCGATGCCGATGAAGGATATGTAAGCGCGCTGAAAAAGGGGATGAGGATGTCCAGGCGGATCAGCCTTCGACGCTTGAGCCTCGGCTGCGCAATCGCTCTCAGCCTGTCCGCGGGCGCGGGCGCGCAGGAGGGCGAGGATCATGCCGCGCATCATGGCGCAGGCATGCCGGCCGGCGGGGGCATGTCCGCACCGGCATCGTCGGGGTCGTCGGACATGGCGAAGATGATGAACCCCATGATGGATCGCATGATCAATGGGGAAGGGGAGAATGAGCACGGCCACGAATCGCGCCGGACCGGCTTCATCTCGCAACTGCTCGCCTTTCCCGCGCTCGACGAAGCGGCAAGGCAGCGGGTCGCTGCGCAGGCTGGCGAACGGGTAAGCACGGGCCTAGCGATGATCAACGCCGCCTCGGCCGACGGCGCGCGTGCAACCACGGTCTCGGCCCGGCTCGATGCGGCGCGCCGCCTGCGCGAGGGAACCGACCTGTTCCGGTCCGGCACCGCCGCGCAGGGCGCGATCGGCGGCTTGCAGCCGCCCCGGGAGGTCGGGCTTGCCTGGCTGCGCGATCAGCTCGACATCGACCAGGCCGCGCCCGGCCATGCCGATCACTGGTTCGGCATCTCGCCCTCGCACCTGCTTCTCATGCTCTTCCTGGGGCTGGTGAGCGCCACGCTGATCGCGCTGCAGATCTTCCGCCTCCGGCGGATCGAGGCGATCGCCGGTGGTGTCCCCACCGGCAAGACATTGACAAAGCCGGAGCCGAAGGCTGCCCAGCCCGCTACCAGGGTTGCGCCCGCGCCTGCCCCCGTTGCCGACAGCGCCGGGCTCGCGCCGAGCAATGCGGCCGCGCCCGCTGGGGCTTCGCTGCGCAAGCCCAAAAGCTGGGCGGGGCAGCTGCGCGTGGTCCAGATCGTGCGAGAGACGCCGAGCGTGCTGACCTTCCGGCTCGCGGACCCGGCCGCCGACCGGCTGCCGTTCGACTTCCTGCCGGGCCAGTTCCTGCAGGTCGAGGTAGAGCCCGAAGCGGGCAAGACCGCGCGCCGTTCCTACACGATCGCCTCTTCGCCGACCCAGCGGGCCTATGTCGAACTGACGGTCAAGCGCGAGGAGCAGGGCGTGGTCTCGCGATACCTGCACGACAAGGTCGTCGCCGACGATCTGCTGAAGGTCAGCGGACCGTTCGGCGCCTTCACCTTCACGGGAACGGATGCCCAGAGCATCGTGCTGATCGCGGGCGGGGTCGGCATCACCCCGATGATGTCGGTGCTGCGCTATCTCACCGACACCGCGTGGAAGGGTGATATCTTCTTCTTCTACGGCGCACGGTCGACCGAGGAATTCGTGTTCCGCGACGAGCTCGAGCGGCTCGAACGCCGTTTTCCCAACCTCCATGTCGTCGCCGCGATGCAGCGCGCGCCCGGCACCGTCTGGATGGGCCCCGAAGGGCCGATCACGCGCGAGATGATCCTGGCCGCGGTGCCGGAGATCGCGAGCCGGCGGATCCATATGTGCGGCCCGCCGGCGATGATGGGGGCTATGCGCAGTGTGCTGGCGGAACTGGGCGTCCCCGAAGCGCAGGTGCACACCGAGGCGTTCGGTCCCGCCTCGCTGCCGACCGACCCCGAGGATCTCGAGGTCAAGCCCGCGCCCCCGCCAGCGGATAAGCCGGCCCCGAGCGCCGAGGTGGCGCCGAGCACGGTGACCTTCTCCGTGTCGGGGGTGTCGGCGGCCTTGCCCGCGGACGAGACCGTGCTGGAGGCGGCCGAGGGCGCGGGCGTCGAGATCCCCTATGCATGCCGTGCGGGCACATGCGGCGCCTGCGTGGTCAAGCTGCTGCAGGGCGAAGTGACGATGGAGGTCGAATCCGGCCTTGCGCCCGCCGACAAGGCGCAAGGCTATGTGCTCGCGTGCCAGGCGAAGGGGACGGGCACGCCGCTCGTGGTCGAAGCCTGATGCGCGAACGCAGCGACATTGCCGTGGGCCTGCTGGTCGCGTTCCTGCTGCTGTTCCCGTTCGGCTATCTCGTGCACGTGTCGCCCCGCTTTCCGGGTAGCCTGGCCGGCGGGATCATCGGGATCGCAGCGCTCGTGCTGATGCTGCTGACGCTTCCTTATGTCGCGGCCAAGCACATCGCCTGGGTCGACAAGGCGCTCTCCCGGGTCGTCAGCAAGCCAACCCTGCTCGCCATCCACATCTATGCCGGCGTGCTGGCGCCGATCCTGGGTCTGGTCCACGCCGCGCACAAGCTCGAAAGCCCGGTCGGCCTGCTTCTGACTATCCTCCTTCTGATGACGGTCATCACCGGCTTCATCGGCCGCTACCTGCTTGCCCAGCTTGGTCGGGCGCTGCGCGGACGCAGGTCAGAACTGGCCTCGCTTCGCGCCGCCTTCCTCGAGGAGCCGGCGGCGCCGACGCAGGCCGATACCGCAGCCCCGCCGCTGTCGGGCTGGAAGCGCTATCTGTTCGTCGCCGGGGATGCGTCCGCGGGCCAGCGCCCCCAGGACAAGGCGGGGATCGCCGCAGCGCTGGCCGATACCGAATTCGCGATCCGCGCCGAAGAGGCGACCAACACCCTGTTCGTGCGATGGCGGATCCTGCACATCCTGCTGGGCTGTCTCATCTTCGCGCTGCTCGCGCTCCATGTCGGCGCGGCGCTCTATTACGGGCTGCGCTGGCTATGAGCTGGCAGCGTCTTTCCTACGCCGTCTTCATCGCAGCCCTGCTGGTGATGGTCGCCGCGGTCGCAATCCGGATGCGATCGGACGCGCCGAGGGATGCCGGCCTGGTGGCGCAGCTCGTCTCGCCCGGCCCGCTCTCGAGCGCGCACCAGTCCTTCGCCGGCCAATGCACGGCCTGCCACACGCCGGGCAAGGGCGTCGAAACCCGGACCTGTCTCACCTGCCATGCGGGCACGGATTTCGGGACGAAGCAGTCGACGCAGTTCCATGCGAAAGCGACGCAGTGCACCTCCTGCCACGTCGAACATGAGGGAGAGCGCGGCATCATCCGCATGGATCACGCCGCCTTGCTCGACATGGCGAAGTGGCGGCAGCCTTTGGCGGGCATGTCGACAAACACTCGAAGCCTGACCCCCGAGACCGCGCTCAATTGCGCGAGCTGCCATGCGTTCCGCGATCCGCACCAGGGCCTTTTCGGCACCGACTGCGCGAGCTGTCACAAGACCGACAGCTGGCAGATCGCCAATTACCGCCATCCATCGGTCAATTCGACGCAGTGCGCCGAGTGCCACAAGGCGCCGCCCAGTCACTTCATGGAGCATTTCAGCATGGTCTCGCAGCGCGCAGCCGGATCGAAGGCGCGCGTCGACCAATGCTATGCCTGTCACGCCACCGACAGCTTCAACAATATCCGCAAGCGAGGCTGGTATGATCACCATTGAGGCCGACTGGCTGAGCGCCTTCTTCCGGCTCGCGGTGATCGGCCTGGAACTGGCGGGCACGCTGACCATCCTGGTCGGCGCGGGGCTCGCAACCTTTCTGTTTGCGCGGCGGGCGAGGGCGGGCGACCGGACCGAGGCCTATAGCGCGTTCCGCTCGGCGCTCGGCCGCAGCATCCTGCTCGGCCTCGAATTTCTGGTCGCCGGCGACATCGTCAAGTCGCTGGTGATCAACCCGACGCTCGACGATCTCATCGTTCTGGCCGGGCTTGTGCTGGTGCGGACCCTCCTGAGCATCTCGCTCGGGGTCGAGATCAACGGCCACTGGCCCTGGGAGGAAACCCGGATGGCGCGGGACAAGGCGCGTGCGGCGCCGGATGGGTCGCCGACGACGGCTGAGGCCGCCGGATGCGGCACAGCGCTCAAGGGATAGCAGATGGGAGGTGCATGATGATCGAGAGACGCGAATTGCTGATGGCGGGCGCCGGCCTTGCCGCCGCTGGAACGCTGGCTGCGCCGGCGGCGGCGGCGCAGCAGCGAATGGACGGGATGGCGATGTCGATGACGGACTGCATCGACGATTGCCTCGCGTCTCACCGCATGTGCCTGGAGACCGCCGCCTGGCTGACCAAGCAAGGCGGCGCGTCAGCCACGGCGTCGCTGATCGCCATGCTGAACGACTGCGCGGAGCTATGCCAGGCGACCGCCAACTCGATGCTGCGGGACTCTGCCCTGCACGGTATCCTCTGCCGCGCCTGCGCCGATTCTTGTCAGCGCTGCGCCGAGGAATGCGTACGCCATCGCGCGGACCAGCGGATCGCGCGTTGCTCGGCCACCTGCAAGAAATGCGCGGCGAGCTGCCGGATGATGGTGGACATGGCCAACTAACCACCCGCTTCGCACATTACGTATACTGCCGGGTCGGGACCGATACCATCTGGAGGGCAAGCTCCCGCGGGAGCGAGAATCGACCGGGGCTGAGCCCGGCCGAACGGAAACCAGACTCGAAGGACTCGATAGTGCGCAAGAAAACCCTCATCATCACTTCCCTCGCAGCCCTTAGCCTCCTTGCCGTCGGCGCTGGGCCAGTTCTTGCCGACGGGATGCCACCGGGCATGCCTGACCTCGAGGAGACGCTCAAATCGAAGCCGGCGCTCGCCCGCCCCGATATGAACGATATGAACGGCATGCGGCACGGCGAGGAGAGGATGCACGGTGAGATGATGCAGGACCGTCCGATGGCCATGCGGGAAACGCGGCGACAGGACGGCGTCTCCACCATGTCCCACCGGTCGAACGGGGGCTGCTGACCCTGCAGTCCTTGCGGATCCGATGATGAGGTCAATGGACCGAAAGATCATGGTCTCGTCGACCGAAGCCCTGGCCCGCCGCCGCCCGGCGGGCCATTCGCCTTTCTGGCCGGGCCAAGCCGGGACAATCGGGCACGGTCCGGCTTGTTGACGGATCCTGGGCCAGTCCGATCCGTCGCCTTGCGCACGTCCACAGCCGGTCCGATCCGGATTCGTAACTTACGTATACAGACCAGGCCTGGCGGGCGGCATTGATGCTTCGCAGGTGCCGGGATCGCGATGTGGATCGGGCAGCAGCAAAGACTTTCGGAGACTCTTCAATGCGACAGACCACAGTTCTCACGGCGACCGTCAGCCTCGTCGCGGCACTGACCTTCGGTGCCGGCCCCGCGCTCGCCCAATCGACCCCCGCGCCCGCGCAGCCCAAGCCGGCACCGGCCCATGCCCACCAGCAGGGCATGGATCATGGCGGACAGCAGATGCACGACCAGATGATGCAGGATCACCAGGCTGGAATGCAGAAGCCGCAGGGCAAACCGGACCAACCGGGCCAGCAGGGCATGTCTGGAATGAGCGGAATGTCTGGTGGAACGAACGGATCGGGCATGGCCGCAAAACCGAAGGGTGGCTGTTGCAAGATGCCGATGAAAAAGGCCAAGCCGGCCGCGAAGAAGAAGCCAGCCAAGCCGATGGCCGACAAGCCAATGAGCGACATGTGACGTTTCAGCCCCGAGAACAGACCCCAGGGGCTGAGGGCCCGCCGTCGCCCCCGCGGCGGGCCAGTTCTCCGGCAATGCCCAGCGAAAAACACCGGGCGAGCGGTGCCCAAACATTCATCGGGTCGATGCTTGCGCGTCGGCTCCTTTGGTGTGTCGGGGACTTCGCCTTGCCACATCTATGCCAGGGCACCGCCTGCGGAACTTACTTATAGGCCGGACAGCCGAAGCGATTACTCCGACACGCCATCGATAGAGATGGAGTTCAGGCGATGTTCGAGAAGGCGATCGGGACCATCAATGCAGCGGCGTCCTTCCGACACCGCTATGATAATTTCATCGGTGGTCGATGGAGTGCTCCTGCGAGCGGCGAGTATTTCGCGGACACGAGCCCGATCAATGGCGCCCAGATAGCCGAGTTCGCGCTGTCGACGCCGGAAGATGTCGAGCGCGCGCTCGATGCGGCGCACGCCGCCAGGGATCAATGGGCAAGGATCGCGCCCGCCGAGCGCGCCAGGATTCTCAATCGCGTCGCCGACCGGCTCGAGGATAATCTGGAGTTGCTGGCACTTGCCGAGACGATCGACAACGGCAAGCCGATCCGCGAGACCCGCGCTGCCGACGTGCCGCTTGCGATCGACCATTTCCGCTACTTCGCCGGCTGCATCCGGGCGGAGGAAGGCGGCATCTCGACGATCGATGCGGACACCATCGCCTATCATTTCCGCGAGCCGCTCGGCGTCGTTGGCCAGATCATCCCGTGGAACTTCCCGCTGCTGATGGCGGCGTGGAAGATCGCGCCGGCGCTGGCGGCGGGCAACTGCACCGTCATCAAGCCCGCATCCCAGACGCCGCTCACCTTGTTGATGTTCGCCGAGCTCACCGCCGACATCCTGCCGCCCGGCGTGCTCAATGTCGTCACCGGCCCGGGACGGACCGTCGGCCAGGCGATCGCCGCCAATCCGCGCATCGCCAAGGTCTCGTTCACCGGCGAGACCGTCACCGGCAAGCAGATCATGCACGCGGCTGCCGACCATCTGATCCCCCAGACGATGGAGCTTGGCGGCAAGTCGCCCAACATCTTCATGGCGGACGTGCTCGACGAGGACGATGCCTTCTTCGACAAGGCGCTCGAAGGCTTTACTTTGTTCGCGTTCAACAAGGGCGAGGTCTGCACCTGCCCGTCGCGCGCGCTGATCCATGAGTCGATCTTCGACCGCTTCATCGAGCGCGCCGTGGCGCGCGTCGCCGCGATCCGCCAGGGCGATCCGCTCGACCCCTCGGTCCAGGTCGGCGCGCAGGCGTCGGAGGACCAGCTCCACAAGATCCTGGGCTATATCGATATCGGCAAGGCCGAGGGCGCGCAGTGTCTGGTCGGTGGCGCCAGGGCGCTGCCGGGCGGTGCGCTGGACCAGGGCTATTTCGTGCAGCCGACCGTGTTCGTGGGTCAGAACCACATGCGCATCTTCCAGGAGGAGATCTTCGGTCCCGTCCTGTCGGTCACCACGTTCAAGACGGTCGAGGAGGCGATCGCACTTGCCAACGACACCGCCTACGGTCTTGGCGCGGGCGTCTGGACCCGGAGCGGCAACACCGCCTACCGGCTCGGCCGCGCGATCGAGGCCGGGCGGGTCTGGACCAACTGCTATCATCAGTACCCCGCCCATGCCGCCTTCGGCGGATACAAGGCGTCGGGCTTCGGGCGTGAAAATCACCGGATGATGCTCGACCATTATCAGCAGACCAAGAACCTGCTCGTCTCCTATGACGAGCACGCGCTCGGCCTGTTCTGACCCCTCGCTCAAAAGGAGAAACGGACATGGCGAAAACCATGAAGGCGGCGGTCGTCCGCGAATTCGGCAAGCCCCTGGTCATCGAGGAGGCGCCGATCCCGGCGGTCGGCCCCGGGCAGATCCTGGTCAAGATTGCGGCAACCGGCGTGTGCCATACCGACCTGCACGCGGCAGAAGGAGACTGGCCGGTCAAGCCCAACCCGCCCTTCATTCCTGGCCATGAAGGCGTCGGGCATGTCGCCGCCGTCGGTGCAGGCGTCACCCATGTGAAGGAAGGCGACCGGGTCGGTGTGCCCTGGCTCTACACCGCCTGCGGGCACTGCGTGCATTGCCTGGGTGGCTGGGAGACGCTTTGCCACGAACAGCAGAACACCGGCTATTCGGTCAATGGCAGCTTTGCCGAATATGTCCTCGCCGATCCCAACTATGTTGGTCACCTTCCCGACAATGTCGACTTCCTCGACATTGCGCCGATCCTCTGCGCGGGCGTCACCGTCTACAAGGGATTGAAGGCCACCGAGGCCCGACCCGGCGAGTGGGTGGTCGTCTCCGGCATTGGCGGGCTCGGCCACATGGCGGTGCAATATGCCCGAGCCATGGGTCTCAATGTGGCCGCGGTCGACATCGACGATAGCAAGCTCGACTTCGCTACACGCCTTGGCGCCACACTGACGGTCAACGCGCGCAACGAGGACCCTTCGGCAGCGCTCAAGAAAGCCATTGGCGGCGCGCACGGGGCGCTGGTGACCGCCGTTTCGCCCAAGGCGTTCCAGCAGGCGCTCGGCATGGTCCGGCGCGGCGGCACGGTCGCGCTCAACGGCCTGCCGCCGGGCGACTTCCCGTTGTCGATCTTCGACACCGTGCTGAACGGCATTACCGTGCGCGGCTCGATCGTTGGCACGCGGCTCGATCTGCTCGAGGCACTGGCGTTCGCCGGCGAGGGCAAGGTCAAGGCCACGGTCCATGCGGACAGGCTCGAGAACATCAACGACGTCTTCTCCCGCATGCATCATGGCGACATCGAGGGCCGGATCGTCCTCGACCTCGCCTGAAGCCGACTTCGCGAAAGTACAGTTCATGTCTCCCTTACATATCCGGCCGATCGCGCGGCGCCGTTTCGTCCAGGGGCTGGCGATCGGCGGCGCGGTCGCCGGTTTCGCCCCGGCGCTTCTCGCGCGATCCGCACCAACCTTGCCCGCTGAGCTGAGCGGGACCGAGTTCGACCTCGAGATCGCCGAGCTGCCGGTCAACTTCACCGGCAAACGCCGTATCGCGACCGCCGTGAACGGCAGCGTGCCCGCGCCGGTCCTGCGCCTGCGCGAAGGCGACACGGTCACGCTGCGCGTACGCAACGGCCTCAAGGAGATGTCGAGCATCCATTGGCACGGCATCATCGTGCCGGCGGAGATGGACGGCGTGCCCGGCATCAGCTTTGCCGGCATCGCGCCGGGCGAGACCTTCACCTATCGCTTCGAGGTCCGCCAGAGCGGAACCTACTGGTATCACGCTCACACGCTCGCCGAGCAGACGGGACTCTATGGAGCGATCATCGTGGAGCCAAAACAGGTGCCGACGGCGCGGGCGCCCGATCGCGACTATTGCATCGTGCTCAGCGACTGGTCGGACGAGCCGCCGTTGCAGATCTTCCTCAATCTCAAGAAGCAGAGCAGCTACTATAATTTTGCGCAGCCGACCGCCGGCGATTTCCTCAAGGATGTCGGCACCATGGGCTTGGGCAAGGCGCTCGAGCGGCGGCGGATGTGGAACAGCTCGCGGATGAACCCGACCGACTACAGCGATGTCTCTGCCGCGACCTACACCTATCTGATGAACGGCGCGCCGCCCGCCGGCAACTGGACCGGTATCGCCGCGCCCGGCGAGCGCGTGCGCCTGCGCTTCGTCGGCGCGGGGACGGCGACGTTCTTCGACGTGCGGATCCCCGGGGTCGAGCTGACGGTCGTATCGACCGACGGGCAGCCGGTCGAGCCGGTCACGGTCGAGGAATTCCGGATCGGCCCGGGCGAGACCTACGACGTCGAGTTCACCATGCCCGAGGGCGGCGCCCGCACCATCTTCGCGCAGGCGATCGATCGGAGCGGCTATGCGCGTGGCACGATCGCACCGGCCCCGGGCATGGCGGCAGCCGTGCCGCCGCTCGATGCCCGGACCTGGCTCGAGCCGGTCGACATGATGGGCGCGATGGCGACGATGGGCGCAATGGGAGGCGACGCGCATGCCGGGCACGGCATGACCGAGATGCCGGCCAGGGCACGGCACGCCCGCACCGAATATGGCGCCAATACCGACATGCGCGTCGACTATCCGCGCACCAATCTCGACGATCCCGGCGCCGGGCTGCGCGGGCGCGGCTGGCGCGTGCTGACGCTGGCCGATCTGCGCACGCCGGGCGGCGATCCCGACCCGCGCGAGCCCGAGCGCGACATCGAGCTGCATCTGACGGGCAATATGGAACGGTTCATCTGGTCGCTCGACGGCATCAAGCTCAACGATTCCAGGCCGCTTCATTTCAAGCCAAACGAGCGGCTGCGCGTCACCTTCGTCAACGACACGATGATGGCGCATCCGATGCATCTGCACGGCATGTGGAGCGATGTCGAAGGCCCGGACGGCGCCTTCCAGGTCCGCAAGCATACGGTCGTGGTCCAGCCCGCCCAGCGGGTGAGCTTCCGCGTCACCGCCGACGCCATGGGCCGATGGGCCTTCCACTGCCATCTGCTCTATCACATGGCGGCCGGCATGTTCCGGGAGGTGGTGGTCGCATGATCCGGATTTTCCCCTCGCGCGGCATCGCTCTTGGCGCTGCCCTCTTCCTGGCGCCGGCGATCACGGCTCCCGCCCTCGCGCAGGATGCCTCGCCCCCGTCGCCCGCCGCCACCCCTGCCCAAACGGCCACTCCCGCTCAGCACACCCCTTCCGCGCAAGGCTCTCAGGACCATGCGGGCATGGACATGCCGGGCATGGATATGACCGACACGAAGGCGTCCGGTAACGGCGCCACGATGGACATGGGCTCGATGCAGGGTGGCAAGGCCCCGCCGGACGCGCGCAACTCGGACGATTATGCCGACGGCTATCGCAACTCGACGCTGCCGGGCTATGAGATGGCCGACAAGCTCTCGATCCCCAAGATACTTGTCGATGAGCTCGAATTCGCCAGCGGCAACGAGGGTCAGGGCGTGGGTTGGACCGTGCTCGTCACCAAGGGTCAGGACAATGACAAGCTCTGGCTGCGCAGCCAGGGCCTCAAGAACTCCCGCGACCAACGTCTCGATCCGGAGAGCAGCGTCGAGGCGCTGTGGTGGCACAGCAAGAACCCGTTCTGGGGCACGCTGCTCGGGGTCAGGCAGGATCTCGGCAAGGGCGCGACGACATGGCTGGCCGCCGGCGTCGAGGGACTGGCGCCTTATTGGTTCGACGTCCAGCTCACCGGCTATGTAGGAACCGATGGGCGTCTCGCGGCGCGCGCCAAGGCCTCCTATGAGGTCCTGTTCACCAATCGGTTGATCCTCACACCGCAGGTAGAGACCAATATCTATTCGAAGCGGTCGAGAGATCGGCAGCTTGGCAGCGGCTTCAGCAATGTCGAGCTGAGCGGACGGTTGCGCTACGAGGTGTCGCGCAAGTTCGCGCCCTATATCGGCTTCGTCTGGGAGCGTGCGTTCGACGGCACGGCGGACTTTCGTCGCCTGCGCGGGGAAGGGCCTTCCGAACACAGGCTGGTGATCGGCTTGCGCGCCTGGTGGTGATCCGCGGATGGCGACTCGAGGGATCGACCGCGAACGCGCCGCGTGACAAGGCTGGATCGCAAGCCCACGGTCGCTGGCCGGCCTCCTTTTTCGTCTTGTTGCTCGCGGCGGCTGCGGCGTCGGCGGGACAGACGGCCATTCTCGCCTTCCTTCCGACACTGGTCGACCCGGCTCGTGGCGCGCTTTCGTCAAGCGCTCATGATTTTCACGTCGCGAGCCTGACCGCGGTCCACCCCCTGGCAGCCTTGCTGGCGGCGCCGCTCTGGGGCTGGATCGCGGACCGGGTCGACTATCGGGCGATGTTGCGCGCAGCGCTGGTCATCCTCGCGCTGGTGACCGCGCCGATCGGCCTCGTCGGGCTGCCTGAGCTTTATGTATTGCGCCTGGTGACGGGGATGGCGGCGGCCGCCATCATACCGCTGGGATTGCTCTGCGCGAGCTTTGCCGCAAACGGGCGCGCGGACCAGGCGCGGCGCTTCACCTGGCTGACCGCCTTCGTGTTTCTGGGCGATCTGGCCGGTCCGCTGGTGGCGGAGGTCTCGGCCGCGATCCTGCCCCGCGCTCCCCTCATGATCCTCGCTCTCGGCATTGGTGCCGTCGGGGCGGCGCTTTGCGCCGTGCGTCTGCCGCGCTGGTGTGCACCCTGCATCGATGGCGGAGAGCTGCCCGCGCCGACGCTCGGCGCGACGCTGATCCTGCTTTTCGTCACGATCGTCGCGGGCGGCGGGCTGGCGGCGATGCATGTCAATCTCCTGGTGACGCGGAGCGCCGTTTCGCTGAGCCGCGAAGAGATCGCCTGGATGCTCAGTCTCTGCGGATTGGGCATGCTGGCGGCACAGATCTTCCATGCGAGGCTCGATTGGCTGGTGACCATGCCGAGGCGGCTTGCGGGGCTGACGCTCGGCCTGCTGGCTGCGGCGCTCTTCCTGTTCCCTGTCGCCGCGAGCATGGCCGAGCTCAGTGGCATCATCGTTGCTGCCGGCTGGAGCTCGGCAACGCTACGATTGGTCACCAGCTTCTGGATCAGCGGTGCGGCAGCCCCTTCCGGCGTGAAGCTCGGCCTCCAGCATTCCGCCGCCAGCATCGGGCAGGCGCTCGCGCCGCTGGCGATCGCTGTGGTCGCTACGGGGGCGCAGCCCCTTGTCCTGAAGGGGATTGGCGCTCTGTCGCTGACGCTGCTTGTGTCCCTGCCGCTTGCCTGGAGACGGCCGCCCGCGATCGGGAAGCTATCAGCGTGATGTGGGGCAGGCGGAGTCGGTTCTGCTGATGCGCCGTAGAACTTGGAGCTATAGGCGTTTCGTATCGAACGCCGGGCTCAGGGAGCATTCCAATCAGCTCGAAATATCGGCGGCATTCTCTGTCGAGACAGAGCGATTAGTTGGCGGCGGTCTGACGGACGCTTTGCGCCTGCGCCGCAACCATCGCACGTCGGCGCGGCCGAAGCTCTTGAACAGTAAATAGAAGCCTGTCCCCGACAGCCAGAGGGTGCCGAATGCGACAAAGATGATCAGCGGGTGATTGAAGCTGGCGCGATGCACATAGTCCATGTTGTGCAGCATCCAGAAGAAATCCCAGGTCCGCCACGTGTCGCCGCGCATGACCAGGAAACGGCCGGTATCGGCAGAGACATAGGCGCTGCTGTTCTCCACATCCGCGAAATCCAGTCGCCACATGGCGCCTTCATGCTCGCGCGCCTCCAGATTGGGACGGGTGAGCAGGGTCGCCTTGCGGATCGGCGCCTCATTCATCATCGTCGCGACGTCGCGCGCGACCTCCTCGTCGACCCGGAGGGGCGCGCCGCTCTTCGCGTCGAACAGTCGCGTGCCCGTGGTGTATCTAAGCTCGTAGACGGGGCGTGCGGCAAGGGACCGCAAGGCGATGCCGAGCACGGGACCGTCAAGAGCCAGATTTTCCGGCGCGATATAATCGCCTGGGGGTAGGGGGTGCTGATGGCTGGCCTGCGCGCTGTGTCCGCCGACCTTCTCCTGGTCGAGCAAGGCCATCATCGAGCCGCTGAGAGCCCAAAGGAGGAATTGTAAACCCAGGACCAGGCCGACCCATTTGTGGATGCGCCGGAAAAAAAGCGGGGTGAATCGGATTCTCTTCATGCCTTCTTCCTGCGCCGCGGGAACGACCAAAGCAGCAGCCATGCCCCGGACAGTGCCATGGCAAGGGCACTCCAGGTCGCCACGCGCAGCAGCGGATTGTTGACGTCGAAGCGATCGTCATAGTCCATGATGTGCAGCATCCACGCGAAATCGAACACGCGCCACAGCGCATGGCGGCGCGAGATCAGCTCACCGGTCTGCGGAGAGAGATACAGGGTTGGCCGGTTCCAGGCATCGAACTCGACCTGCCAGTAGGGAGGCTTGCGCGCCTGCATTTCCAGCGGCGCCCTCGTCAGCAGGCGGGTTGCGACGATGTCCCCCGTGCCGGTATAGACGCGCCGGGCGGCAGCGCGGATTTGTGCCTCGCTCAAATCGGGGATGGGCTGTCCCGAACCTGCATCGAAAAGCCGTGGACCTTCGGGTGTCTGCGCACGCCAGACCGGCTGATCCATGAACCGTTGCAGGCGGATCTCGGACGCGTCGGGGGCCGCTTGAACAATCCCCGCCGGCGGGACGACGCCGGCGAGCTCGATGGGGGTGACGACCGGTTTACGGATCAGATCGTCGCCATGGATGATGTCGATATGTACGGCCACCATATAGAAGCCGGTCAACGTCCAGAGCAGAACCTGGACGCCGACGATCAGGGCGAGCCACTTGTGCGTCCGGCGGATGAGCAAAGGCCAGCGAATTGTTGCCATGTACCTGCCTCTTGAATGCGGTTCGGAGTCCGGTGTTGAAGCGTTGCCCGAGTAGATCATGGGCGTTCGTGTCGATGTTGGAACTGGTATATTGCCTATGACAAGTTCTATCGGTTTTCACAGCGATCAGGCCGCTTGCGGCCTGACTTGTTGACTCTTCAGCTTTGAAAGCTGCTCTGCCTGCTCGAAGGATAGCGCCCTCTAGGAAATCGAAAACATCAGCAGCGGCGGCTCAAAGGGGGCGTGGCAGGTGTGGCCTTAAGCCCCAGATAGCCCGGCCAGGATCGCGGACTGAGGGGGGAGGGGCGGTCGCCATCGTGAAATCTTCAGCGTGATGAGGGGTAGGGGGCATCGATGCGTATAGATCATTAGGAACCCTATCGCATGCTTCCGGGAGCCGTTCATGAAGACCCGTCTTTCTGCCGCTTTGCTGTTCCTCGCCCTGCCCAGCGCAGCGCTTGCGGCGAATGATGTCGTCGTCCACCGGGACCCGGGTTGTGGATGCTGTGAGAAGTGGGCCCAGGCGCTTCGCGCGAAACTGGGCCGCAAGGTTGTCATGCGCGACGATGCGTCGCGCGGTGCGCTTCAGCGGAGGGCCGGCATGCCGGGCACGCTGGCATCCTGCCACAGCGCGATGGTTGATGGCTATCTGATCGAGGGCCATGTCCCGATCGCCGATATCAAGCGCCTGCTGGCAACCCGTCCTGCCGGCGTCAAAGGCATAGCGGTGGCGGGGATGCCGATCGGCTCGGAGGGCATGGAAGTGGCGGGGGCTGCCCGCCAACCCTATACGGTGGTGTCGTTCGGCAGCACCGGGCAGCATGTTTTCGCGCGGCACTGATGCTGAGCAAGCTCTCGATAATCCGAAATCCGACTTCGCCTGGCCGAACGACGTCGAGAGCAGGAGCGGCGCACGGCGCTTGCCCGACGCCGACCTTGCGTGAGCGTACTGCTGCTATCAAGGGAGATGAAATATCATCTCAATTTAGAGTCCTCTAGCAAGGAGGAACCCCTCCGACTTCAGTCGGATACTGGCTTCAGCCACAGACTCGCGTGCTA
>NZ_JBXAFX010000035.1:0-38656 GCF_058793515.1 Novosphingobium sp. GW835-FHT14H07 | reverse complement strand
TCACAATGAGATGAAGGGGGTCAATTTTAGACGCCGATCACCCCGCTAAGGGGGTCAATTTTGCACGCCGCTCCACAGGCTTGAGCGTCCCGTCAGCGTCAAAGGTGCCCAACTCGTTGTCTAGAGCGCCCCTGAGGCTTGCTAGGTGCAATCTACCGGCAAGGGAGGCCATGCCCACCCGCAACGCCTTGCAGATCGACGCTTGCCGCCAGTGAAGTTGATCCGCGTCATCTTCACAGGTCAGGTAGAGAGCAGCGCCTGGGCGAACATCGAGGCCGAGACACGGCATCCCTGCCGCCGCGCAGGTTGCGAGCTGCTGCCCGAACAGCGACTTGCCCGCGCTGCCCGGCCCGGTGAACAGTGTGACCTCTGCCAATGGTGCCAACCGCTCCACAGCAAATGCTTTGGGCTTCGGCTGAACCGCAGACAGCGCAGCAAGATCAAGCGTCGGCAGCGGCATGAGAGCGCCTGCAATCGCCTTGGCCGTCAGAGCGCGCAGATCCTCTGCTGTGCCCTGCCAGTCCATCACGTCGCCCTTAGCAGGAAGCCCCGGCAGGTCGAGGATGCAGACCGATGCGGCAAAACCATCAACGGAAGTTTTCACCGTGTCAGCAAACTTCCTCCCCGGTCCGTCATTGTCCGGCAGGATCACCACGGAAAGGCCAGCAAAGGCGTCCGCATATTCCTTCCGCCAACCATTCGCACCGAAAGCAATGGCAGTGGCAACCAAGCCCATCGAAGCGAGCTTGTCGGCCTTGCGCTCGCCCTCCACGAAATAGACCAGCGGAGCATCTTCACCAGCAGCGCGAGCAATCGCGACAGCATTTTGCAGGTCCGTCAGGCGATAGAGAACGCGTGGCAGATCGCCCAGCCCGTTGATCCACTGGCCATCCTCAAAGCGCTCTGCAACGAACCGCTTGGCGTGTCCTGTGGCTTCAAGGCGCTTGGTCCGATAGACCACGTTACCAACGCCATCGTCGTATTCGTAGACGCCGGTTTCACGCCATTGCGGCTTATCCATGCCGCGCCTTTCTTGCCGTTCAGGCAGTATGCCTTGGCGGCGCAATTCGTCCTTCACCGCCAGCGCATTGCCGCCGTTGAAGCTGTGGACGAGAAGGCCGTCAGGAGCGTCAGGACTCAGACTGATGACTGTGCCCCGGTCGCGGTTGGAATGCCCCTCAGTTGGAACGTGGACGCTGTTGCCGCGCACTTCCCCACCAAGGGCCGCAGCGATCGAGCGCAGGTTAGGCGCACTTGCCATCCCCACCCCCTACCCGGTTGCCCGGTCGGCTATGCTTCCGACAGCGGCGGTTCGGCTCAAACTTGGTCGCGCCCATCTTGAAGGCGAAAGCCGCGCCACATTCGGCGCAGTCGGACTGCCACGTCAGGACCGCAGACACGGTGCCATCGCGGCGGGTGAAATGGACAGACGCGGTACAGGTGTAGCGCTGGCCCTTGTGTTCACGAACCGCGCCCATCATGCCGCCAGCCCCGGCAGATCGTCCTGCCCGTCGTCGGCGGGAGGCGGGCCGTAGTCAGGGAGAACCCACACCGCTTGCGACCGGCCAGAGATCGCCTTCCGGCGCTTGCCGCTATCCACGATCTTGCCTTGAGCCTTCAGGCCCGAGAGACGCGGGCGGCTGGAATAGCGCTCCCACTGGAGGGTGTCGGCCACCTCATCGGCGGTGCAGCCGTTGGCGGCGTTTGCGCGGATCAATGCGAGCGCCATAGCCTCGCGGTTGAGCGCAGCAGCGGCCACGCTTTCCGCAGCCTGTTCGGACGTTTCGGGAGAGCCAGGACGGAAACCCGGCGCGTTCGGATAATCGGCCATTATTCAGCCTCCAATGAGATGCCGGCGCGTTCAGCCAAGGTTTCGAACCATTCGGCTTGCTTCGGAGTCAGCAGGGTCGGATCGACTGCGCACTGTCCTACGAAGGCTCCTGCTCGGCGGCTCAGGCGCTCACCATGCGTGAGGATGTGCAGCGCAATCTTGCGGCGCTGGTCGAACGTCAGGGGCTCAGACATAGCAGGCCCCTCCGCTGTTCGGACCAAGGCCAAGGTGCGTCAGGATGATGCGTAGCGGTTGCGGATGATCGGTGTTTCCGGTATCATCGCAGGGTCCCGCCAGAGACATTGCGAGCCGCTCGTTCCGTTCAGCCCGGAGCGGGCGGTTTCGGTTTTCATTGGGACCGAGAACCCGTGCGAGGCGCGCCACCGGTCACGCCGCTTCGCTGGTGGACTGGTAGCGGTTCGCTTCCTTCCACGCTTCAATATCGGCAGGATCGTACAAAACCTTGCCGCGCTTGCCAGGGGTCTTGATGAACTTCGGGCCATCACCCGAGACGCGCCAGTTTTCCAGCGTGCTAGCTGCAACCCCGATCAGGGGAGCCGCAGCCTTCGTATCAAGCAGTGCGTGCATCTCTCATGCTCCACACCCCAACCAGCGAACTGCCGCTGGCTATCCGTGGGGTGCGGTAACAGTCGCGAATTGCTTGAATTTGTTCGCGGAACAATGAAGAGGAATGCCGACTAATTGCCTTCCTCCGATTTGTCGTCGGGGAACAAATGACCTTCCTTCCAAGCCTTGTATCGCCTGATTAGTGGCCTGACAGTGTCCACGCTCAAAGCAGTATGACCGCGTACTGCAAGAAAATCCGCGACACTCTTGTGAGCCTTGTTCTCCGACCTGAGATCCAACCCGCCGTTATCCGCAAGCACCGCAAACGCTGCTGCGAACTGCTCCCATCGCAACGCGTCAGCTTTTGCTCCCGGGCCAGCGGCGATTGCGATTCTCGCCGGAGCAGGCGAAACGATTGGAGCACTGCTTTCGGAGCGCTCGGATATTGCCGGTACTCCCAACCCCCCGATCTTCATGAGGTCGTCTTCGTGGAAGGATAAGCCAAGGCACTTGATGTCGGAAAGCTCCTCTCGGTCGTGGCGACAACGGTCTACAGAGAAGCGATCAAGTTCGAGAAAACCCGGCCCCCAATCCAGTTTGAGAGCAGCCCAAGCGCTCGGGGGAATTTCCCAATTACTTTCGGTAGCTTGCGTCCGGTATCGCTTAAAACTGGCCTGAATCGCTCGTGCACGGACCATTCCTCCCGAAAGGAACGGGTGTAGTCGGCTCTCATCATTTCCAGCCCAGTCGGGTCGGCGCAGATCTATCAAAGAGAGCACTTCGTCAGAGCGTAACCACTTGTCAGCCATAGCGCCTCCGCAGGCGACCGCATGGAAAGTAGGGGCGGCAGAGCCGTGCGGTAATCGGCCCGTTCGGGAGCTAACCTAGCCGCCCCATGCGATCACGCCCGCCGTTCGGCCAGCGCAACCACGTTCGATTTATCCTTTGCCGTAAGCAGGCCTTGCACGTGGTCCGACCACGCTTGGAGAGCTGCCTTCTTTTCCGGCCCCCAATCGTGCCGCTGGTAAACACCAGCAACACCAGACCGAGAGCCGCTGACGTGATTAAGTATGGCTTCTGTCACTTCAAACCGCACGCCAAGGCGTTGCATTCCTGTGGCTAAAGTCCGGCGAAGATCGTGGATTACCCAAGGCCCCACGGAAATCGGTTCGTCCATCTTCTTCGCAAGCAAGGCAATCTCCCGATCAAGACGCTTCTTCGCTGCTGAGTGCCCACTGATCGCCGTCTTGCCTGTAGTGCTGAAGACGAACCCGGTTCGCGGCCAACCGTCCTTGCGCTTGCTCCGCTTCGCCAGCGCGTTCAATTCAGCCATTGCTAATGTGGAGAGCGGGACGAGCGAGGCCTTGCCGTTCTTTGCCCGTTCGGCGGGAAGCGTCCACAACGCCGCCGCCTTGTTCAGTTCAGACCAGTCGAGGCTTGAGACTTCATCGAGGCGCTGGCCGGTAACGATCAGCAACCGGACGAACGGGCCAAAGGGATAACCAAGCTTACCCGCCGCATTCCAAGCAAGCGCCAATTCCTGATCCGAAAGCACCCGATCCCGAGCGGTGGGCAGCGGCGGCGGCTCCATGCCGTCCAAGGGCGAATGCTCAATATCGCCCTGGCTAACCGCCCACCGGAACAATCGGCGTAGCGTGGCGAACATATTGCGGCTTGTTGCGACCTTGCCCTTGGTCTTGTTCAGAACGGCACGGATATCGGCGCGGTTGATCTCATGCAGCGGCTTAGTGCCAAGCACAGGCGTTGCGTAGAGACGCAGGAGGGTTTCGCCCATCTGGTGTGATGACTTCCACCGAACCTTGAGGCAGTCCTCCACGAACGTCGCAGCGTATCCCTTGAACGCCAGATCAACCGCCTTGCGCGCGGCGTCCTTCTTTTCCTGTTGCGGATCGATGCCCTTGCCGACCAATTGCGCGAGACGCTCAGCTTCTTTCCGCGCGGCATCAGGCGTGAAGGCACCATGCTTACCGATGGTGACGCGCCGGGTTTTGCCCGCCCTTCCCCCAAGTCGATACTGGAACAGGTAGACCTTGGCACCGGTCGGCGTGACCTTCAGGCCGAAGCCAGCCAGCTTGTCATCCCACAGCAGGACTTCCTTTGCTGCCGGGTGCGTGGCGTCCACGCTCGTCTTTGTGATCCTGCCCTTTGCCATGTGCTTACCAGACCCTTTCTCGGTAAGCACGATAGCAGGAACATGCGGGAACAGCAATGGAACGCTGGGAAGAGAACAGGCGTAGAATCAGCCGATCCCACAAGGTCAGGGCGCAGCTTGCCTAGACCCCACCATATAACTTCTAATCTTGAGGCAGCAGGTTCGAGTCCTGCCGGGCGCGCCATCAATACGATCAGGTGTGTTTCCCCACCTACCATAGGCGCGCTGTCTGCGTTGACAGTTGGGACTTCTGGTCCACTACGAAGTCACTACCGCACAAAATCTCAATTCGGCAAAATCAATAACAAGTCTTCCCTCCTATCGATTGGACAGAAGGAGTCGGTCCCGGCAGAGGTATGAGACCGGTTTCACATTGCATGATCGCCGCTGCGAACAGGCGCGCCGGTCGATTGCAGCGTGAGAAAATACTTGCGAGGAGACGGATGCTGCCATGACAAAGCATCACATACCGAGTTTCATGACAGGGATCGCGCTGCTGCTGCCGATCACGCTCACCACGATGGCCGTCGTACTTCTTGCGCCTGTCGTACCCCAGATCATGGCAGAATTCGGTACAACCCCGGGACATGAATACCTTGTCCCAATGGTGTTGACCCTTCCGGCGCTGTGCGTGGCGCTGCTATGCCCGTTCGCTGGCATTCTCGGGGATTATTTCGGCCGCCGTAAGCTCTTGCAGGCCTCCTTCGTGATTTACGCGCTGGTCGGTCTGGCTCCAATCTTTCTGAAGGACCTGACTACCATTCTGGTGTCTCGTGTTGGCGTGGGAATTGCCGAGGCGCTGATCTACGTTCTCTCCACAACCATGATCGGCGACTATTTCAAGGGTGCCGAGCGCGACAAATGGCTTGCAGGCCAGACGGCGTTTGCCTCGATGTCCGCACTTCTGTTTTTCAATGTCGGTGGCATTCTCGGAGATTTCGGCTGGCGCACGCCGTTCTGGGTCTATTCGTCAGCTTTAGTGATGTTCGCACTTGTCTGGATCTTCACATGGGAGCCCGCAGGAGACGACGATGCGGATGAGGAAGCTGATGCCGCTCCTCACAAGCTCAGCTGGGCAGGTTTTCCGTGGGCCCGGATGGCAACGATTGTCGCCGTGACGATCTATGGCTCGGTATTCTTCTATACCGTGCAAATTCAGGCCGCGAGCGGTCTCACCGAACTCGGATTGACCAGCGCCGCCCGAATCGGCTTCCTGACGTCTGTTGCCAGCGTCGGTGTTCCCCTCGGCACCTTCCTGTACTCCCGGATCGCTCGCATCGGTGTGGGCAAGCTTCTTCTCATCGAACTCACGCTGCTGGCTATCGGATTCATGCTGATGGGCAAGGGTGGAAACGTGACGGGATTCCTTGCCGGATGTTTCATCAACCAACTCGGTGCCGGCATGCTCCTGCCAACCCTTCTCGTATGGGCAATGAGCATCCTGCCCTTTGAATTCCGGGGCCGCGGGACCGGCTTCTGGCAGTCAGCCTTCTCGCTGGGGCAATGGCTGAGCCCGCTCGTGGTGACGTTCGTTGCCCTTCGTGCCGGCGGACTTATGGGTAGCTTCCAGGTCCTGGCTCTGTTTGCCGGTGCCGGTGCAGCAATTGCTCTTGCGTCGCTGCAAATCAGCCGGAAGGCGCAATGATGCCTGGTCGTTTAGCCAACAAGATCGCCGTCGTTACCGGTGCCGGCAACGGCATCGGCAAGGGCTGCGCCAAGATGTTCGCTGCCGAGGGTGCCAACGTGATCGGTCTCGACCTGGGCGGTGCGGACACGACGTGCGACCTGCTCGACGAGGACGCGACACGGGCGACCTTTCAGCACATCGGCCAGAAGCATGGCCGCATCGACATTCTTGTCAATGCAGCCGCCTTCGCAGTCTTCAATTGGATCGAAACCATGTCCTATCACGAATGGAAGCGGACGCTTTCAGGGGAACTGGACATCGTCTTTCTCGCGACGCGGGCCGCATGGCCGTTTCTGAAGTCCAGCGGCAAGGCGAGCGTGATCAACTTCGCAAGCGCCAATGCGCGCCATGCTCTCGATGGTTCTCCGGCCATCGCGCATTGCGCAGGCAAGGGAGGCGTTCTTGCCATGACCAGGCAACTGGCCATGGAAGGCGCGCCGCACAACATCCGCGCCAACACGATCGCACCTGGCTTCATCCAGACCGAAGCCACGCGCCGTCATATGGAGATGGACCCAGGTCTTGAAGGGGCGGTCCTCAAGAAGAACATGCTCAAGCGTCTTGGTGACCCGGAGGACATCGCCTGGTGCGCCACATGGTTGGCCAGTGATGAGGCACGCTACGTGACCGGCGCCGACTTTGCCATCGATGCGGGAGCGACTGCCTGGTAATCATTCTTGCACGAAACCTGTGTCCCCGGACAGGATCCGCACAGGGCCAAAATCCGGGGACACAAACAGATTGCTATCAACCAGGCCCAAACGCCGCCTACGAAACCCCTGTTGTCAACCAAGGGGTGTCGCTCACCACGAGCGTCATCGCGGGGGAACCGTCAGTTCGCGGCCGGCGGACAGGGGATGGCCTCGCCCACCCCCTCGATAAGTGCGCTACGGACGCTGACCGTGAATCCCTTATCTGCGCTCAGTCGAAGGGGAGAGCCCACCGCGCCCAACTTCGCACCATGCTCCGCAAAGCATGTCAGTGGGATACGCAGGGTGGCAGCCTTGCCAAGAGCCCCAAGGCTCTTGCCGACGTCCAGCTTGACGCCCGCAAAGGCAACCGTCACCGGCCCAGAACCGCGCGCATCCAGCCGCCAGTCCAGCCGCAGCGCGAAGCCGCCGTTGAGGTGCCGTTGCATATCGACCACCGGCCCGTCGAGCGCGATGTCGCCCTTGCCGCTCCAGGTGAACTGCCGTGCGTCCTCCTGCGCTGCCACATCGACCGCGCGCATGGTGACTACGCTGTCCAGGCCGAGCCGCCACGGCTCGATCACTTTCCCAGCGCGGATGAACGTGGTTTCACTCAGCAGGCTGCCCACCTCGACGCGAGGGTCCTCGTTGACCCAGCCGACGCTCGCGGGCTTTGCGTAGCTGAGGCCATGGCCCACCCGCCACAGCGGCTCCACCATCGGCGAGCGCGCATCGCGCGGCCAATCGAACGGCAGCGTGCCGGTGAAATCGCGCGGTGGCTTGCCGCCCTTGCGCGCGACCAGCACATCAGCCACGCCCTGCCCCTGGGAGCCCGGCTGCCACGCGGCGACGAAGGCATCGGCCACGTTCATCTCGGGTCCAACGAACATCGGACGGCCCGAAAGGAACACCGCAACCACCGGCACGCCTTGGGCCTTTAGCTGCTTCATCAGTTCCAGTTCGCCCTCGCGCGACTGGAACAGAAGGTTCGGCACATCACCCTGAAACTCGGCATAGGGCTGTTCGCCGAACACCACGATGGCGACATCGGGCCTGACGCTGCCCTGAGCCTTGGCAATCTCGGCGGTACCGCCCGCTTCGGCCACAGCCTCGACGATCGCGCGACCGATGGTGCGGCCCTTGGGGAAGTCGGCGCCCGTCGTGTCGGTGCCCTGCCAGGTGATGGTCCAGCCGCCGGCCTGCATCGCCATGCTGTCGGCCCCCGGGCCGGTCACGAGCACCTTGGCGCCCGGCTTGATCGGCAGCACCGAACCTTCGTTCTTGAGCAGGACGAGCGACTTGGCGACCGCTTCGCGCGCCACATCAAGATGCGCCTGGGCGCCCACTGCTGCGGGATCGCCACGCTCGACCAGCTTCGGCCCCATCAGGCCGAGCTTGTACTTCACCCGCAGGATCCGCCGCACGGCATCGTCAAGCCGCGCCATGGGAATCTTGCCCTCGCGCACCTGGCGCAGGGTGTTATCGAACAGGCCCTTCCAGCTGTCGGGCGCCATGTAGAGATCGAGGCCGGCGTTGATCGAGGCGGCGCAGTCGGTCGGCGTGCAGCCCTCGACCTGCCCGTGCCCGTTCCAGTCGCCAACCACAAGGCCCTCGAAGCCCATTCGGTTCTTGAGCACGTCGGTGAGCAGCGACCGGTTGCCGTGGTTCTTGACCCCGTTCCAGCTCGAGAAACTGGCCATGACAGTCAGCGCGCCCGCATCGATGGCGGGCGGATAGCCCTGCGCATGCAGACGGACGAGTTCGGGCTCGGCCAACTTGGCATCGCCCTGGTCCTTGCCCTGTTCGGTCCCGCCATCGGCAAGGAAGTGCTTGGCGCTGGCGGCCACCTTCTCGGCCGCCAGCGGCTTTCCGGCGAGAAGCGGCCCCTGCAGCCCCTCGACCATCGCCCTCGAATAGCTGGCGATCACCGCCGGGTCGCTCGAATAGCCTTCATAGGCGCGCCCCCAGCGCAGGTCCTGCGGGGCGGCAAGTGTCGGGGCGAAGGTCCATTCGATGCCCGAGCCGGCAACCTCGGCTGCAGTCGCTGCACCGATCCGCTTGATCAGTTCGGCGTCATGCGCCGCCCCAAGTCCGACGTTGTGCGGAAAGATCGTTGCGCCCGGCAGGTTCGAATGCCCGTGGACAGCATCGACACCAAACAGGATCGGCACCCCCGCCCCCGCCTTGCGCGAGGCTGCGCGGAATTCGTTCACCAGCTTGAGCCACTTGGCCGCATCGGCACGCTCGTCGCCATAAGGCCCGCTGTTGCCCCCAGCGAGGATCGACCCGAGCGGATAGCGGGCGAGGTCCTCGGGCTTGATCGAACTGATATCGCCCTGGATCACCTGGCCAACCTTCTGTTCGACCGTCAGCTGGCGGAGCAGCCGCGTGATCGCCTGCTCGGTCCGGGCATCGGTGATGGTCGACGGGCTGTGAGCAGTCGGCCAGTTCGCGGGATTGGCCACCGGGCTTTCGTGCGCTGCTACCGGCGCAGCGGCCAGCAGGAATGATAGCGCCACCACACTTGCCATGGCAGGACGCAGGCTTCCCTTCGACATCGACTTCCCCAGATTCTGTGAACGTTCTCAATCAGACGTCTCACACGTTTGCGAGTGGAAATCAACCCTTGACGAAACTGGTGTCAGGCAGTCCGTCGCAATCCGGCGAGAAGCAGGGTTGCGCAAAGGGCGAGCAACGCGAGAACCACGAAAAGCGCGCTGAAGCCGAGGCTTGGTACAAGAGCCAGCGTCAGCGCTGGCATCGCCAGCGACGGGATCGTGTTTGTCAGGTTGAACAGGCCCAGATCGCGCCCGCGCCGTGCACTGTCAGGCAAGACCCTCAGGGTGTGGGCGCTGTGCAAGGCCAGGAACGCCGAGGTCGAAAGGCCGAACAGAATGTACCCGGCAATCGCTCCGTCGCGTCCTTCGGCAAGCGCCATGATGATCAGCCCCAGCGCGGCCCCGATCGACGAGATCACCAGCGGTGAAACAGGCTGCCCGGTGCGATCCGCCCTGTCGCCCGCCACCAGCGCGACCAGCGCGCCGATCACCATCGCCGTCAGCAGCACGCGGGCAATGGCGCCATCGGCAAGGCCCGGATCGACCGAGCGCAACCACAGGTAGAAGAACGCGAACAGCGAGGCTTCGGAAATCTGGACCAGCAGGCGGGCAAGCCACATGCGCGTTGCCATGCCCTTGAGAACTTTGCGTGCAACGTCGCTTCCCTCGGCCGGCCTTGCCCGGGTTTGCGCGAAGCCGTCCTCACCCAGAAGCACGAGCGGGAGGACGCACAGCGCCACGATCACGCCCACGACGGCAAAGCGCGTCTCCAGCGAGAAGGCATCGCCCAGAGTCGCCAGTGCTCCGGCAAGGGCACCCGAGGCCGGGGCGAAAGCCAGCAGGCCGCCGAGCAGCCCCTTGCGCCCATCGGGCACCTGATCCCCGGCCCAGGCAGACAGCGGCGCCAACATCATGTTGAGCCCGACCTGCCACACCGCGATCACGGCGGTCAGCGAAAGCAAGGTCCCGGTACGCGGCGCAATCTGGAGCATGACGCTGGAGAGCAGCAGCCCCGCCAGCACGAAGGGGCGGCGCCTGCCCACGAGGTCGCTCGCCCAGCCAAACGCGATGTTGCACAAGCTGGCAGCAATCGCGCCCAAAAATGTCGTTGCAGCAAGCCAGCGCACGGCCTCGCTTCCCGCCAGTTCGCGCACGTGCATCGGCAACAGCAGCGTCAGGAACGGGACATAGGCAATCGTCGATCCAGCCCACGCCAACGCATAGAGCGCCAGAAAGCGGTGCTCGCGGCCTTGTCCGCCAATCACGCCCCGCAGGCCGCTGCCGGGCCGGTAGAGCCGCGAACCTCGAAGCCCATCGGCAGGATCACCGCGCCAGCAACATCTTCGCCCTTCTGCGCGGCGATCAGGCTGCGCACCGCAGTGGCCGTCGTCTCGGCAATCGGCTGATCCACGGCTGTCAGCGCGGGCCGGGTAAAGCGCACCAGCGGAGTGTTGTCGAAGCTGACCAGCGAGAGATCCGACGGGATGGCAAGCCCCAGTTCGTCGGCGATCTCGACCGTGGCCAGCGCCATCTGGTCATTGCTGGCAATGATCGCGCTCGGCCGGTCGAGGCTGGCGAGCAAGGCGCGAGCGGCGCGCACGCCAGAGGCATAGGTGAAGTCCCCTGCCTCGAGCAGGCCCTCGGTGGGAAGTCCCGCCGCGTCCATCTCGGCTTGCCATCCGTCCACGCGCTTGGCCGAAAGCCGATACTCGGAAGGCCCCGAGATGAAGCCGATGCGCTTGTGGCCAAGGCCGATCAGATGCCGGGTCGCCGTGCGTGCGCCGCCTTCGTCATCCATCGAGACCATGATGCCATCGGGCAACCCTTCCTTGTGCACTTGCGCGCCAATGCGGGCGAACGGCACGTTGTGGCGGGTCAGCGTCTCGAGAATCTGGGGATTGTCAGAGTGCGGCGGCGTGAGGATCGCGCCATCGGGCTGTAGTGCCGCAATCGCCGCGCCCAGTTCGCGCTCGACATGGTCGTTGTGGGTGTCGACCAGTTCGAAGATCAGGCGATAGCCATGTTCGGCGCATTCGAGCATGCCGCCCAGCAGCATCTGGTCGACCCAGTCGGTGCCCTGGCGCGCCCGCCAGTCGGCAATGGTGCGTTCGCGGTCGTTGAGGGCCAGGATAAGATAGGAACGCGATCCGCTCATCCGCTGCGCCGCGATCGAGGGCACATAGCCGAGCTTGTCGATCGAGGCCTGGACCTTCTCGCGCATTTCCGGCCGGACATTGGCCTCGTTGTTGATGACGCGGCTTACCGTCTGCAGCGACACGCCTGCATCAGCCGCCACGTGCTTGATCGTTACCGCCTGCCGCCTTCGCGCCATGGTAGGTCAGTTACCCCCGCTTATCGTTCCCATGAGAGCGTTATCCGCAACGGGCGCCTTTTGCCAGACGCGAACCCAATCGACTGCCATCGCCTTGGGAAAGGCGGAGGGATCGACGCCCTTGGCATTGCGCCCTTCTGGCAGATGCCCGCCGATGGCGAGGTTGAGGATCAGGTGGAACGGCTTGTCGAAGGGCGCGCCGGGCTTGTCAGAGCCCAGCGTGTGCCATTCGTGAGGCATGCGTCGAGCGTAGTCCTTGCCGTCAACGCGCCAGACCATGCCATCCTTGTCCCACTCGACCTCGTAAGTGTGGAAGGCGGTCGGATCGGGCAGCGGCGTTTCTTCCGAGATATAGCGATTGCGCGGTGGTTGGCCGCCGAAGTGGATCGTGCCAAGCACATGGTTTTCGCGGCCACCCTCGCAGGTCTCGCAAGGCTCGCCGAGGTTGACCGCCTCCATGATGTCGATTTCGCCCGAGCGCGCCCAGCCGCCATAGGCCCAGTCCTCTGGCAGCATCCAGATTGCCGGCCAGGTGCCCTGCCCCTGCGGCAGCTTCGCGCGGACCTGCACCTTGCCGTAGAGCCAGGCCCCCTTTCCGGCCGTTGAAAGCCGAGCGGACGTGAACGGCTTGTACCGCTTGGCCTCGGCCTTTTCCATGCTGTCGCGCTGATCGCGCGGGAAGGCAGGGCCGGTGAAGTCCTCGCGCTGGGCGATGATCTCCAGCACCCCGTCGCTTAGCCGATGGTTGGCCTTGCGCGCAGTATAGCACTGGCGCTCCTCGTTGCCGCCGCCCCAGCAGTCCTCGGCAAGGACCCAGCGATTGCGGTCAAGCGTGGTACCGTCGAACTCGTCGGCCCAGACGAGTTGCCAATCGGGTTGGACCGCCGCTGCGGCCAGAAGCAGAAAGCTCATGCCGCTGCCGGAACCTCGGCGCCGCAATAGCGCGCAACGTAATCACCGTGCGAGGGCAGCGCGGCGACGGTGCGGCTGACCTGTTCGCGCAAGCTCCCGAGCAGATGTTTCAGTTCCTCGTCACGCAGCTTGGCGGCAACCGGGTGGTGGCTTTGCGGATTGATCCCCTGCCCCATCATCACCTGCACCCACGAGTTCTCGGCAAACAGTTCTTCGTTCTTGCGGAACACGCGGCCGGTTTCGCGGAACAACTCGATCTTGTGCTCGAGGCTGGCAGGAATCTCCATGCTGGCGCAATGCCGCCAGAACGGCGTGTCACGGCGATCGGTCGCCTTGTAGTGCAGGACCAGGAAATCGCGGATCTGCTCCATGTCCGTGAACTGCTGGTCGTTGAATTCGTCGATATCGCGCTGGCTGATGGCGCCCGCAGGCAACATCCGCACAATGCGCAGGATGGCGCGCTGGATCAGGTGGATAGAGGTGGACTCCAGCGGCTCCATAAACCCGCCGGAAAGCCCCACGGCCACGCAATTGCGGTGCCACTGCTTGCGCCGCGCCCCCGTGCGGAAGCGGATATGGTTGGGCTTGACCAGCTTCTCGCCCTCGACCGTCAAGAGCAGCTTTTCGAGCGCAGCCTCGTGGGCAACGTAGTCACTGCAATAGACCACGCCATTGCCCTGCCGATGCTGCAGCGGAATGCGCCACTGCCAGCCCGCCTCGTGCGCGATGGCGCGGGTGTAAGGCACGGGCGGGCGCACGCTCGAGGTCTGGATGGCAATGGCGCTGTCGCAAGGCAGCCAGTGGGTCCAGTCATCATAGCCCGCTCGCAGTGCACCTTCGATCAGGAGCGCGCGAAAGCCGGTGCAGTCGATAAACAGGTCGCCCTCGATGCGGCGGTCCCCTTCGAGTGCCAGCGCGGCGATGTCACCGGTTTCACCGTCAAGCTCCACGCGGGCGATCTTGCCTTCGATCCGCGTGGTGCCATCGGCCTCGGCCATGGTGCGCAGGAACTTGGCATAGAGGCCGGAATCGAGCTGGTAGGCGTAATTCATCCGGTCGTCCGGCAAGTGCGCGAACTTGCCTGCTTCCGCTGCCTTCAGTTCAAGGCAGTATTCGCCGTAGGGCTCGGTGTGGCCGCGCTCCAGACCGTGGAGCCAGAAGTGCTGGAAGCCCGCCGACCAGTGGTCCTTGCCGGTACCGCCGAACGAGTGGAAGTAGTTCTCGCCCGGCACCCGCCAATTCTCGAAATTGATGCCGAGCTTGAACGTCGCCTGCGTGGCACGCATGAACTCGGCCTCGTTGATGCCGAGCAGGCGGTTGTAGGTGACCAGCGGCGGGATCGTGCTTTCGCCGACGCCGATCGTGCCGATCTGTTCGCTTTCGACCAGCGTGACCTCGGCCACCGGGCCCAGCGTTCGGGCAAGCGCGGCGGCGGCCATCCATCCGGCGGTGCCGCCTCCGGCAATGACGATGCGGCGGGGCAGATGCGAAGCGGTCATTGGCTGAGGCTCCTCAGGATGAACTGGTGGATGCGGGCAGCGCCCTGCGCGTCGATGGGGCCCAATGCGCCCTGCCCCTCTTCGGGAATGTGCGCGCGGGCTTCATCACCGCCCGAGAACACGTAGTAATCGAACAGGTCGCGCCACACCGCGCGGTCCGCCTCGCCCAGGTCTCGGATGGCGAGCAGGGCGTGGGTCAACGCCGTCTGCGGCTGTCCCATGTAGCGCGGGGTATCGCGCCACCAGTAATTGAGCAGGATGTTAAACGGCTCAGTCGCCTCGACATGGTGCCACCACATCGAAGGCACGAACAGCGCGTCGCCCGGTTCGAGTTCCGCCACCTGCCCGTGCTCCAGAGCTTCGGCAAAGCGCGGGTAAGCCTCGAAATCGGGCGCCGCGAAATCGACCATGCTCACCGCGCGGCCCGCTGGCGTGTTGTCGATGGGGCCGAGGTAGAGATTGCGGAACTGGTTCGGAGGGAACAGCGTGAAGCGGCGACGCCCTGCCACGCAGCAGGCGAGGTTGTCGGGGAAATCGTTGTGCGCGGCGATGCGCGTTGGCGATCCGATCCACAGGCTGGTGATGGGATCGCGCGAGCCGAGATCCACCCGGTTTTCGGTATCGACGCCGTGGAAGTGCGTCGGCACGTCGATCGAGCCGAGGTAGATCACGGGGTGATCGGCGCTGCCTTCGTTGGCATCGAAACCTGAAAAGATATCCGCCAGCTTGCCGCGCGCCGTCCTGAAATTCATCTGCATGGCAGCGTCATAGAACAGCCGACCACCGCAGCCGGGGTCGGCCAGCGAGACGGTGAACGGCACGGGTCGCGCCCGTTCGACCAGATAGGCGCGAGCGGCGCGGGCTGACTTGAGGCCCGCCTGAACCAGCGGCCACTCCCGCACCAGTCCGCGCAGCACGAACGGTTCGCGCGTGCTCTGCAGCAGGGCGTCGAGGCCGCCCGGATCGTCAAGCGTCCTTTCGGCAACGGCAGGAAGCTTCGGGGCGGTCGCTTCAGCCACCGGCGACCTTGGCGTTCTTGCGCGCGACCAGATCGCCGAAGTGCGAGAGCGAGGCGATGATCATGTATATCCGCGCGAGGTGGCCGCTGGCCATGAGGTCCTGCAGCGCAGCGCCGTCCAGGGTCGAGAGCTTTTCCTCGTTGATGGTATGATAGCCGACGAGCGAGTTCTTCGCGCCATCGTCGAGCGTGACTTCCAGCGTGAAGGATTCCGCCAGTTCATAGCGATCGAGCGCGGCGAAGAAATCGGCGGATTCGCGGTGGGCGTGATCGAGGTCGCCCAGCTTGGCGGCGATGTCCTCCAGGTAAGGCGTGGGCTGGCCGCTGGCATCGAACACCCGCATGCCCTCGCCCGTCCTGCTGATGCGGGGGTGGTCGAGATCGACGTGGACCTGGCCCACGCCGTCGGGCGTTGGCGCGCGACCGATCAGGAACGGGCGGATCGCCATCGACAGCGGGCGATAGGGCGCATCCCACGTGCCATCGCGCAGGAACAGGTTCTCGCCCGTCTCGAATCCCAGCAGCGCCAGCGCTTCAAGCTTGCCGGTGGCAATGTCGCGGCGCAGGACGATGGGGTAATGCGCCTGAACCGAGCGGAACTCGGCCGGGACAGTGGCACAGGCCATGACGTTGTCGCCAAGTTCGGCGCTGGCGGAAGTGTCGATGCGCAACTCGCCGTGGTCGGCGGGATTGAGGACTGCGTGGTTGCTCATTTCACTGCCGCTCCGTGCATGGCGATTGGGGCTGCGGCCGCAACGGGGCGCAGGGCATCGAGATAGGTCCGATTGGACGGCAATGCCGCGGCCAAGGCGCGCGAACGCTGGCGCACTTCGGCAAGCGCTTGCGTGGCTGTAGCGTCGGCTGCTCCGCCCGGCACAGGGAAGCCCATGCCATAGAGCACGTATTGCTGGCTGGCGGCGCAGAACAGTTCGTCCATGCGAGGGAAGTCCCACGCCGACGGCGGCTGATCGCGCCAAAGCTCCAGACACTCGGCAAGGCGCGCCGGGACTGTCGCCGGATCGCGCTGCGCCAGCCAGTAAGGCTCGGGCCGGCGGCTGAGGACGTAGTGCAGCTTGAGAAATTCGACGATGCGGTCCCAGCGGTAGCGGAACAGCTCGTTGAACCGCCCGGCGAGCAGGCCCAACGTATCCGAGCGGCGCGGAAAGTTTTCGGCCAATGCCTTGATCGACAGTTCGATGGTGACGATGGCCGAGGCCTCGAGCGGCTCGATGAAACCAGCGGAGAGGCCCACGGCAAGGCAGTTGCCCTGCCAGAAGCGTTCACGGTGGCCCGTGGAGAACGTGAGCTTGCGCGGGCGCAGGGCCTGCAGGTCAGCGGACGGTAGCCGCGCGGCAATGTAGTTCCGCAGCACATCCTCCGCCCGCGCATCATCCATGAAGCGCGAGGAGAAGACGCAACCGATGCCGCGCCGCGTTGGCAGGGCGATGTCCCAGATCCAGCCCGCTTCATGCGCGGTGCCGATGGTCTGCGACGCAATCGGGCTGCCGGGTTCGACCGGGACCTGCACGGCAAGCGCGCTGTCGTTGAAGGACACGTCGGACCGGTCCACCCACGGCACGCCGCAGTGGTCACCGATCAGGATCGCGGCAAGCCCTGAGCAATCGATGAAGAAGTCGCCGGCTATTTCGCGCCCGTCGAGCAGGCGCAGACTGGCGATATTGCCGGCCTCGTCATCGGCAATTGCAATGACTTGCGCCGAAACATGCGTCACACCGAGCCGCGTCGTCGCGTGGCGCTTGAGCAGTGCGGCGAACTTGCCGGCATCGAGATGATAACCGTAGTTCAGCGCCCCGGCATAATCGGGCATGGCCCTTTGCCGTGGTGCAAGGTTGTCCTCGCAGGCCGCAGCTTGTGGCGTCACCAGCGCTGCGAAGGACAATTCCGGTGCCTGTGCGCGCCACGCCTGCAGCATGGCGGCCATGTCGCCCGGCGGGGGCGGTGTGAACGGGTGGAGGTAGCTGTCCTGCGCCGAACCATCGACCCAGCCATCGAAGCGCGAACCCTGCTTGAACGAAGCGTCGCACTCGGCAAGGAACTCGGCCTCGGGAATGCCGATGGTCGAGAGCGTTTCGCGCATCGTCGGCCAGGTGCCCTCGCCGACGCCGATTGTCGGGATGTCGGGCGCCTCGACCAGCGTGATTGCCAGCTCGGGCCGTCGCGCGGCCAGCAGGCACGCGGAGAGCCACCCTGCGGTGCCGCCTCCGACGATTACAACCTGCTTCACCGACCCGATCATCTCTCACCCGTTTCAGCCGCCGGTTGATCCGGCCAGCCTGTCAGTCCTTGAAAACCCCTGCGGCCCGCACTGCCGAAGCAATACGGGCCGCCGGTTCTTCGTTACCCGAAGGTCATCCCCTCAGGCTCAGAAGGTAAACCGCGCACCGGCAGCATAGCGCGCATATCCCGGTGCCGCAAAGAACACGGTCTGGGTGTTGCGCTGGTAGCCCTTGCGGTCGGCGTTGGTGATGTTGATGCCTTCGACGAACACCGTCACGCCCTTGCGGATTTCGTACGATGCGCTGGCGTCGAACTGGCCATAGGCCTTCACGTAGTACGGATCGAAGCCGTAGCCCGAGAGGAACCCATCGCGCCAGTTATATGCAACGCGCGCCTGCAGGCCGTTCTTGTCGTAGAACAGCACGGCGTTGGCACTGTCGCTGACCCCGTTCACCGCGAACTGCGGGATGGTGTAACGCAGGGTGTTGTCGAACTTCGTGTCGCTCTTCACCACGGTGTAGTTCAGGATCGCACCGAAGCCGGTATCCCAGAAGCTGTGCTGGACCGCGAATTCCCAGCCCCACAGCTTGGCCTTCTGATCGCTGTTGGTCGGCTGCGTGGTGATGAAGTTCACCAGCGGATCAGAGGCTTGGCCGATGACGCCGGTGACGACCCCGTTGTTGTCACGAATGACCGTCGAGGGGAAGTTGGCGCCGATGTAATCGAGCAGTTGCTGCGCCGTAGCATTGGGACCCAGCGCTGCCCGCGCTGCTGCGGCATTGGCACCGGCAGCAGCGTTGGTCAGGCCGAACGCGGGCTGGTTGACCTGCGTCTGGCTGATGAAGTTCTTCACGACCTTGTGGAAGAAGCCCACCGAAACGTAGCTCGCCGGCGCGTAGTACCATTCGGCCGAGAGATCGACGTTGTTGGACTTGTAGGGCAGCAGGCCGGGGTTGCCGCTCGAGGCCGTGCTGCCTCCGATGCGGATCGGCGAAGCCAGCGTGGTGCCACCCTGCAGCGAGGCATAGTCAGGACGGGTGATCGTCTGGCTATACGATGCGCGCAGGCGGACGTTGTTGATCGGCTCCATGTCGAAGTCGATGGCCGGCAGCCAGTTCTCGTACTCACCCTTGAGCGAGGCGGCAGCGACCTGCTGCGGATTGCCATAATCGATCGCGGTTTCGTTGCCGCCGGTCCAGATCGTGCGGACCGGGATCGGAACCTGCGCAGTGGAGTCGACCTTGGTCTTCTCGTAGCGCAGGCCGAAGCGCAGGTTAGCCGTGCCCGCGCCCAGATCGAACGAGTGCTTGGTCTGCAGGTACGGCGCCCAGGTCCGTTCGCGGACGGTGCGGTCGGTCGTGTACTTGGCAATGCAGGTGCCGGCAGTGACGGCGGTGCTGCAGATCCCGATCTTGCTGTCGAGCAGACGGATCAGGCCGTCCGTGTCGATGTTGAAGTAGTTCGGGATGATCGAGCCATCGTTTGAGCCCGACATGCCCGCCAAGTCCTTCGGCAGGTCACGGATCTGGTAGAGGTCATCCGGGGTTTCGGCTGCGGAAAGCGTGCCGCCCCAGGTATCGTTCTGGATAACGCCGAATGCAGAGCGCACCTTGTTCTCGGTGTAGGTGACGCCGAAGTCGAGGCTGTCGATGAACGAGGCGTCGAAATCCCAACCGCCGCGGAAAGTAACTTCGTTGATCTCGTCACGCATGTAGGCGGTGCGGAAGGCGTTGCCGGCAGGGCGGATGTTCGAGGCCTTGATCTCGGCCCCCGGATACATCTGAACGCTGATGACGGGCATGTCGGAGGTGTAATCGACCTTCTGCGACTTCACGCCGAAGATCGCGCTACCGACGGCAATGCCCGAACCATAAGGCTTGGTCGGCTTGCTTTCGGCGGTCGAGTGGTGACCATCTAGTTCGAGGCGCAGGCCGCCGGGGCCATCCCACTTGAGGTTGCCGCCGATCGACTGGTTGCGCGAGCGGTTGGCCGCAACTGCGCCGGTGATGGCGAGGTCCTTGTCGGTGCCACCGAAGTTCTCGGCATAGAAGTTCGGGCCAGCTGCCGGGCCATCGGTCCAGCTGCTCGAGGTGTCGCCGTGGTTGAACCAGACGCCGATCGAGTTGGTGCGGGCGTCGATGGTGTTCTGCGAGAAGGTGTAGTCGACGGTCGCAGTCAGCGTGTCGGTCGGCTTGACCTGCACCACGGCCTGACCGTTGATGCGCTTGCGGCGGAACGTGGTGAAATCGTAGCCCGCGTTCTGCGTCACCTGATAGATGTCGTTCGGGCCGGGGCGGTTCTGGATGTTGGCAGCGCCCGGCGTGCCCGGCTGTGCCAGCGAACCCCAGTTGTTTTCCGAGCCGAGATAGCCTTCGCGCCAGCCCGCGTTGAACTGCGCCTGGCTGGCCTTGCGATCCTGGTAGGAACCGGTCAGCAGAACGCCGATGCGGCCATCAGCAAAGGTATCGCTGATGATGCCCGAGACTTCAGGCGTGATGCTGGTGCCATCGAACAGCGAGGTGTCATAGACCGCCTTGGCGCCAATGCTGCCGTGGAAGCCTGGACGTTCGAGCGGCTTGGCGGTCTTGATGTTGATGACCGAACCGATACCGCCAGTGGCGAGCGAAGCGCGGCCCGACTTGTAGACTTCGACGCCGGCAATGCCTTCGGAGGCGAGGTTGGCGAAATCAAACGAGCGCGAGGCGGGGGCGCCGCTGCTTCCGCCGAGGCTGGAAGCGGGCATCTGGCGGCCGTTGAGCAGGACGAGGTTGAAGTCCGGACCGAAGCCGCGAACGGTCACGGTCGAACCTTCACCGCTGTTGCGGTCGATCGAAACGCCGGTGATGCGCTGCAGCGACTCGGCAAGGTTGGTATCGGGGAACTTGCCGATGTCTTCCGCCGAGATCGCATCGACCACGCCCTGCGCGCTGCGCTTGATGTCGAGTGCCTTCGACAGCGAGGCGCGGATGCCGGTGACGACGATGGCTTCGCCTTCTTCAGCGGGAGCAGCAGCATCCTGCGGCGCTTCCTGCGCGTGGACGGCTTGCCCTGCAAGTGCGAGTGCAAGGGCACCCATGCTGGCTGCACGAACGGCAGCGGAACGTGTCATGGAAACCTTCATGATCCTCCCCTTTTACAACCTCGGCACTGCCACGCGAAATGCTCGCCATCAGCGCTCTTGTGAACGTTCACCTAAATGAGAACGTTCACGCGGTCAAGGGCCTTCGCCGACAATAGCCGGAAAACCTAGTTCTTTTGGGCAATCCAGGCAGGCACTTGCGCGAAACCTGCGCAAATCCGTTTGGTGGTGCGCTGCTCTTGGCATAGCGTTTTGCCCAAGCGGCGGCGTCAATGGTGCCTTCTCTCCTGCCAGCCGCGTCAGGGATTTTCACCCATGCGCGACCATGACCTTCGAAGCAGGGCCGTTGGCGAGATGCACTTGCGGCGCTGGCCGCCCCTGCCGGTCCCTTGCCATATCGTGCAGTGGGTCCTTGCGATCGACGACAGCGAGCGTGCCGATGAACTGTCCGCGATTGAGGCCTTGACGGCGAGCAACGACAGCGTCGGCAACCCAACGCACCGCGAAGGCCGGATCAACCAAAGGGTCACCTTCACCTGGGAACGCCAGAGCGAAGGCAGCAGCCTGACGCTGTTTTGCGCGCCTTGCGATGATGAAGGCTTTCTCGAACCGACGACGGATGTCGAGCTATCGGCCGCAATCGCCTGGGCACGCACTCTGCCTGGCCAGATCGTGCGCAGCACGCGCGTGTGGCTGGCGCAAACCGATGCCGACGTCGAGCGGGTTCTCGATCGCCATCCGATTAATCGCGATGAACTTGTTTCCAGCACACTGGGCGGCGGCATCCGCATATGGTCGGACTTCAGGCTGAAGGATGACGGCTTCGGGCGATTGCTTGCAGCGGCCAACGGCATTGACCGGCGCGATCTCACCCGACAGATCCAGCGTCTTCAGGAACTGGGCAACTATCGCAACAAGGCGCTGCTCGGCCTGCCGGTCGCCCGCGAATGCTGGCCCAAGCTTGATGCTGCCGAAGAACGCCTGAGCGATCTTGCCAACCGTATCGCAGATAGCGACGCACGCGACGACAGCCTGCTGGAGGAACTGTCGCGCCTTGCGCTCGATCTTGCCTCTGTCGCGACTGCAATTTCGTTCCGCATGGACGCCACCCGCGCCTACGGTCAGATCGTCGAGGAACGTCTGGAACAACTCGATGTGCGGCCGGTCGGAGGGTACGCCTCGCTGGTTGATTTCACCCAGCGCCGTTTCCGCCCGGCCATGAATACCTGCATCGCCACCAGCGAGAGGATCGAACGCATCGGTGAGCGTACCGAGCAACTGACTTCGCTGCTGCGTGCGCGGATCGATACGCGGATCGAGAACCAGAATGCAGAGCTTCTGCGATCGATGGAGCAGTCGATCTCGATGCAGGCACGTTTGCAGCAGCTGGTCGAAGGCCTCTCGGCGGTCGCGCTAAGCTACTACGTCCTCGGCCTCATCAAGTACGCACTCTATGCTGTGCCAGACAGCGCATTGGGGGTTTCGGACGAGTTCGTGATTGGTCTTCTTGTCCTGCCGATGGTGCTGGGCGTGTGGTGGACGATGCACACCCTCAAGGACCGACTGATCAAGACTTCAGATCAGCGATAATTCCGCTTGTCCTGACGGCCATATGTGTCCACAGTTCTGGACAGATGGCGCGCTTCCCCTTCTCTGCGATCGTCGGTCAGGACGAAATGAAGCTCGCGCTCCTGATCGCAGCGGTCGATCCCTCCATCGGCGGAGTGATGGTGTTCGGCGACCGTGGAACAGGCAAGTCCACCGCCGCCCGCGCACTGGCCAGTCTGTTGCCGCCGATCATGGTCATGGACGGCTGCCGCTATGGCTGCTCGCCCGAAGCGCCGCATAGCTGCCCCGGCCCGTGCGAATCCAACAAGGCCAGCAAGCGGCCGGTGCCGTTCGTTGATCTGCCACTGGGCGCCACGGAAGACCGCGTGCTGGGCTCGCTCGATCTGGAACGGGCGTTGCGCACCGGGGAAAAGACGTTCGAACCCGGCTTGCTGGCGCGTGCGCATCGCGGGTTCCTCTACATCGACGAGATCAACCTGCTCGAAGACCACCTGGTCGACCTGCTGCTCGACGTGTCCGCCTCGGGCGAGAACGTGGTTGAGCGCGAGGGTCTGTCGGTGCGCCACAAGGCCAAGTTCGTGCTGATCGGCAGCGGCAACCCGGAAGAAGGCGAACTGCGCCCGCAACTGCTCGACAGATTCGGTCTTTCGGTCGAAGTACGCACCCCGCGCGAGATCGAAAACCGCGTCGAGATCATGCGCCGCTGCGCCTCGCACGATGCCGACAGCGAGGCTTTTGCCGCACAGTGGGCCGAGGAGGACGAGAAAGTCCTGCAGCAGATTGCGCGCGGACAGAAAAAGCTGGCGAAGATCGAGGTGCCGGACGGTGTGCTCGTGGACGCCGCCGGTATCTGCAGCGCCGTGGGCGTTGACGGCCTGCGTGGCGAACTGACCCTGATGCGCGCCGCGCGCGCGTTTGCCGCGCTGAAGGGGGCAAAGGTGGTCAAGCGCGATCACCTGCTTCACGTTGCGCCGATGGCCTTGCGCCACCGCCTGCGCCGCGACGTGCTAGACGAAAGCGGATCGACCGCACGGATTGATCGCGCGATCGCCGAACACTTCAGATGACCGAGGCACTGGCAGATGCGCTCCTGGCAGCGCGCCTGCTGGCCGCAGACCGCAAACTTGGCGGCCTGGTCCTGCGTGGCGGCGGACCGGCGCGCGATCTCGTCTTGCAAGCGCTGCGAGGATTGCTTCCGGCGGACACGCCCTTCCGCCGCCTGCCCGGTCATATCGACGAGGACCGGCTGACCGGGGGCACCGACATTGCTGCCAGCCTCGCCAACGGCACGCTCGTAAGGCAACGGGGCCTTCTGGCTGAGGTGGCAGGCGGCGTGTTGGTCGTTCCCATGGCCGAGCGTCTGCGCTCGGACACGGCGGGCAGGATCGCGCAGGCGCTCGATAATGGTCCCGGCTTCCTGCTCATCCTGCTTGACGACGGCGAAGGCCCGGACGAGCGGCCACCGCTCGCCCTGATGGAACGGGTCGCTTTGGACCTCAGCCTGCAAGACGTGCGCCCGGCGGACCTCCACTGCGAAATGCCCGAGCCGGGCGCTCTCGGGGCCGCACCATCGCTCGATAGCGAAGCACTCTCGGCCCTTGCCGCCACCGCAACGGCGCTGGGTATCGCGTCGATCAGGCCGCTCCTGCAGGCAGCGGCCGTTGCCCGGGCGCACGCGGTGCTTGGCGGCCGGGACACGGTTCACCGCGCCGACCTTGAAGCCGCGACGCGCCTCGTCCTTGCCCCGCGCGCGACAAAGCTGCCGCCGGAGCCTGAAGCGCCCGCTCCTCCAGAACCCGAGCATGAGCCGGAAGAGGCAGAGCGGCCGGACAATGACGAAGATGACGACGACAGCGCGCCCGACATTCCCGAAGACCTGCTGATCGAAGCGGCCCGCGCCATGATCCCGCCTGATGTGCTGGAACTGATCGCCTCGGGCCGCGCCCAGCGGGATGCGCGTGGCGGAGGCGCCGGACGCCGCACCGGTTCAGCACTGCGCGGCAAGCCCCTGGGTGCGCGGCCCGGCATGCCCGGCGGCGGTGTGCGCATGGCGCTGGTCGATACGATGCGCGCCGCCATACCGTGGCAGCCCCTGCGCAGGCGTGATCCGGCTCCCGAAGGCGCAGGTCCGATCCGCTTCCGCCGGGACGACCTGCGGGTCCGCCGCTTCGAAGAGCGCGCCACCACGGTCACGATCTTCGCGGTGGACGCATCGGGCTCGGCGGCACTCGCCCGCCTGTCGGAAGCCAAGGGCGCGGTCGAGTTGATCCTCGCCCAGGCTTATGTGAAGCGAGCCGAAGTTGCGCTGGTCGCCTTCCGCGGGACCGATGCCGACCTGCTGCTGCCCCCCACCCGCTCGCTCACCCGCGCCAAGCGCGCCCTTGCCGAACTGCCCGGTGGCGGCGGCACCCCGCTTGCCCGAGGCATTGCCCTTGCCCGGCAGCTTGCCGATGCCGTGATGTGCCGGGGCCGCACACCGTTCCTCGTGTTCCTCACCGACGGCAGCGCGAACGTCGCCGCAGACGGTACATCCGGCCGCGCCCAGGCCAATGCCGACGCGCTGACGGCCGCGAGGGGAATTGCCGGCGCCGGCCTTGATGCCGTGGTGATCGACATCTCGCCTCGCCCTCGGCCCGAAGCTGCCCGCATCGCCGAAGCGATGCGGGCGCGTTACCTGCCGCTGCCCTTCGCCGATGCCAAGGCGCTTAAGGCGGCGGTGACGCTTGCTGCCGAGCCGCAGAAGAAGCGCGCATGAGCGGGCCGCGCTGGGAGGTCGAAGGGCGCAACTGGCCGAACCGCGAAACAAGCCGCTTCGTGGAGACGCCGGGGCTCAAGTGGCACGTTCAGGTGGCCGGCGATGGGCCGGCGATCCTGCTGCTCCACGGCACCGGCGCGGCAACGCATAGCTGGCGTGACGTGCTGCCACTGCTGGCGCAGGACTTCACTGTGATTGCCCCTGACCTGCCCGGCCACGGCTATACCAAGGGCCGCCCGCGACAGGGCCTGACGTTGCCTGGCATGGCGAGTGCCGTGATCGCCCTGCTCGATACCCTTGGCCAGAGGCCGTCGCTGATCGTCGGCCACTCGGCCGGCGCGGCCATTGCGATCCAGACCGTCCATCTGCAGGGCGCGGCCACGCCCCTGATCGGCTTCAATCCCGCCCTGATGCCCTTCCCCGGCCTTGCCGCCAAGCTGTTCCCGTCGCTGGCCAGGATGCTGTTCGTGAACCCCTTCGTCCCGCGGATGCTGGCCGGCATTGCCCGCATTCCGGGCGAGACCGGGCGCTTTCTGCGCCGCGCCACCGGCTCTGCCATCGATGTGCGGGGGATCGCTGCCTACGAGGCGTTGATGGGCAACCATCACCACTGTGGCGGGGCAATGGAAATGATGGCCAGTTGGGACCTCGACGCGCTCAGCCGCTTGCTACCGCAGTTAATAAGCCGCGTGCTGCTGGTCCATTCCAGCGGCGACACAGCCGTGCCGCTGTCGTCTATCGAACAAGCCGCGAGGTTGATCCCCGATTGCCGTCTGGAAGTGCTGCCGGGGCTTGGGCATCTTGCGCACGAAGAGCGCCCCGAGAAGGCCGCTGAACTGATCCGCACGTTCGCCTCCGCAAGTGCGAGTGACGAAAGCGAGGGAGAGCCAGGATGAATTCGATGAGCGAACACTTTGGCTGGGTGGAAATCGTCTTCACCGCCGTCATCGCGCTGGGCTTCGGCATTTACCAGCTATGGTCGGTCAACCGCGAGATCGCGAAGGACAAGGCGAAGAAGCAGAACCCGGACGACTAGCCACGCGGTATCCGATAGGGCAGCATGAACTGCACGATCGGCGAAGAAAAGCGATCAAGATCAAGACTTTCCTGCACCGCCACGACGGGCTCTCCGAACAGGCGCGATGACAGGGTGGAGCGCGCATAGAATGGTGCGTCCTCCCAGGTGCGGATGACGCTGGCGTGGCCCCTGTCCGCCCGCGTCTTGCGCTCCATCTGCCAGAGCGTGTTCGGCAAGGGCGCAACGGGCGGCAGCGCCTCCTCCTCGTGCGGCACGCCGTCCGCGCCAAAGCGCAACGCGCTGGCAAAGCCCTGGCCATTGCGACGGATACCCTCGTAGCAGACCACCGATCCGCTGCGCCCATGGGCGCGGGACCAATGCCAGACGCGGAAGCCCTCCTCCAGCGATTCCGCGCCGAAGTTCGAATCGAGATAGGCGCTGCCCTTCCACTTGAGCCCAGGCTTTACCATCCGGACCTCGATCCGCGCGCGCGGGGCAATGCAGTGCCAGCGGTGGCGCCCGGCCGGGTCCAGCGAGAAGGCGCGGTCGTTGGTCGCTTCCGGGTAGACGCGGACCTTGCCGGCGACACGCCGCTGCCAAGGCACACCAACCCGCTTGTCCATCTCCTCGATATCGATTTCGAGCGCGTCACCGGTCCAGCGAACCGAACTCGGCCCGATCTGCAGATTGTCGGCATCGCGCGCAACACTGCCACGCTCGCGCTCGGTCATGGTCCAGCGTGCGCCGGGGCCATAGAGCGCCACGTTCAGGGCGCAGTGCTGCAACGGATCGGCGCGGCCGCTCTTCTTGTAGTAGGGCGAGAAAACACTGCCGATGAATGCGATGATCGTCAGCCCATGGCGTCCGCATTCGCTGATCGCATCGACATACCACCAGCCATAGCCACCGGGCGGAACTTCCGCATCGAAGCGAGGTCTTGCACCACAGCCTGCATCACCAGTTGTCCGGACAAGGCGGCCATCGGCACCCCGGCCCCCGGATGGGTGCTTCCACCCGCGCAGTAAAGCCCAGGGATCCGGGTCCGCGTGCCCTGCCGGAGGAAGGACGCCGCCCAGCCGTGCGAGGCCCGACCATAGATCGCCCCCCCGGTCGAGGGCAAAAAGTTCTCGAAGGCGTTCGGCGTCAGCAGCGTGTGGGGAAAGTCTTCCTCCAGCTCCAGTCCGCAACGCTGAAGGCTGCGCCTCATGGCCTGTGTGCACCGGGCCTTCTCCTCTTCGGTATAAGTGTGGCTGTCGCCATTGGCAGGCGCGTTGACGATGATCTGCAGACGTTCACGCTGGCCCGGCGGCACATCGGCCCCGCCCTCGCGATCGAGCGCGCAGACATAGACGCTGGGATCACATGGCGGAGCGCCGCCACGAATGTCGCTGAATTCGCGGACATAGTCGGGCGAGAAGAACACGTTATGACGCTGCAACGGAAAGCCCGATGTCCGTGCATTAGCCAGCCAGACCATCGCCGAGAGCGAACGCTTGCGCACGCCATGCGATGGCACCGCCATGGCGCCCAAGGGGCCGAAGCGCCCTGCCGCCAAGGCCTCGGGATCGGCATTGGCGATAACCGCGTCGGCGGCAATGCGCTCGCCATTGCAGAGGATCAGGCCCGATGTGCGTCCTTGCGCGGTCTCAATCAGGGCTGCGCCCGTGCTGAAGCGGAACTTCGCGCCATGCATCTGGCCCAAGCGCATCAACGCACCCGCAAGCGCGCTCATGCCACCTTCGATCAGCCAGACACCTTGCGCTTCCACGTGGGCGATCAGCATCAAGGTTGCCGGTGTCTCGAACGGCGAGGACCCACAGTAGGTCGAATAGCGCGCGAAAAGCTGGCGCAGGCGCTGGTCGGCAAAATGCTGGCCCAACACCTTCCACATCGATTCGTAGGGCCGGATCGCCAGAAGGTCGCCCATGCGCCACAAGCCGATGCGCCACATCAGGGGGAGCGGCCAACTGACCTTGCTCCCGCGCATCATCGGACGATCGATGATGCCGTGAATGCGCGCGGCCTCCCTGCGGAAGGCACGAAAGCCCGCTGCGGCCGAAGCGCCGGCAAAGTCACCAATGGCCTGCTCGCTCAGCTCCGGATCGGCATGGAGATCGAGATGGCGCTCTGGATCCCAGGCGTGACGGGCAATCACGTCTGCGCGGCGAATGTCGACAAAGTCGGCGAGATCGGCGCCGCAAGCCGCAAAGATGCCCTCGAATACGTCGCGCAGGGTGAAGACCGTGGGACCGGCATCGATGGAGGCACCATCGACGATCAGCTGACGCGCCTTGCCACCGGGGTGCGCTGCCTTTTCTACGACGGTGACATCTGCCCCGCGCGCAGCCAGCAGCGCGGCTGCCGTCAGGCCGCCGATGCCCGCGCCGATGATCGCCACCCGCGATGCCAAGGCAAGCTCCTCTCCTGAAGGGAAACCCTCCGGCGAATACAATTGACCTTTACATCATAAATGTCCAATCTTTTGGACATATGCTGGACGTTGCCCCTTTCACGGATGCGCCGCCGGTGCCCCACCCTCCTGAACGGCCTCCCGAATGGCGACGCCGCTGGACCCATTGGCGCAACCGGGTTCTGGGCAGCCCGGTCTTCCAGGACTGGGCGTCGCGCCTTCCCATTTTTGCAAGCGTATCAAGGCGCCGCGCCGCCAGCGCGTTCGATCTGGTGGCAGGCTTCACCTATTCGCAGATACTGCTTGCCGCGGTCCAGACCGGCCTGCTCGACCTGCTCGACGCAGGGCCTTGCAACGCCGATGATATCGCCCGCTCGACCGCGCTGAGTCATGCCGCCGCGACTCGGCTGCTCCGCGCCGCCGCCGCGCTGGATCTTGCCGAAGAAGTTGCCCCGGGATGCTGGATGCTCGGCCAGCAAGGGGCGGCTCTGCGATCAAACCCCGGGGCGCTCGCCATGGTCGCGCATCACCCGCTGCTTTACGCGGATCTCTCCGACCCGCTTGCCCTGCTGCGGCAGGACCGACAGGAGCCGACGGCCCTGTCGCGCTTCTGGCACTATCACTCTGAAACCGATGGCGAAATTGCCGGTCGCTACTCTTCACTTATGGCCGCGTCGCAGCAGATGGTGGCGCAGCAGGCGATGGGTGCCTATGCTTTCGACCGCCATTGCCGCCTCCTTGACATAGGGGGCGGCCATGGCGCTTTCGTCAACGCGCTGGCCCCGGCATGTCCATCGCTGGAGCTGGGCATATTCGACCTGCCTCCTGTTCTTTCCGGTGCAACGAATCTGCCGTCGCGAGTCTCCCTTCATCCTGGTGACTTCTTTGCCGACGCCCTGCCCACCGGCTACGATTGCATAACTCTTTCGCGGATTCTCCACGATCATGACGATGATCGCTGCCTGCGGATCCTGCGCGGAATTCGCGCAGCTCTTCCCGAAAACGGGCGCCTAGTCATTGCCGAACCGATGGCCGGGGCACGCGGGGCAAAGGCCATGGGAGATGCCTATTTCGGCCTTTATCTCTGGGCGATGAACTCTGGCCGCCCGCGCACGCCCACTGAATACGGCGAGATGCTCCACAAAGCGGGCTTCCGGCACTGGCAACAGAAGCGAACGGCAACGCCGGTCATCGCCAGCGTCATGTTAGTTCATATTGACAGCTATGACCGTCCAATCTGTTTGACACTCTTTGGCGTTAGCGTATGGTGAACACTGCCTGACAGTACCCATCCGGATACTGCGGCAAGGCCCGGATCACCGGAAGAGGGGAAGACCGGCATGGAGTCGCTGGCGGTCATACTGGAAGCACCGAGGCGCATCGCGCTTCGCAGGCTTGCCTTGACCTCAGGACAAGGCTCCGAAGCAGGCTTCTCCGCACTCGCTCCTTCAGACGTCCTCATCGAAGTCCAGTGGAGCGGCGTAAGTGCCGGAACCGAAAAGCTTCTCTGGTCGGGCGAGATGCCGAACTTCCCCGGAATGGGCTACCCGCTGGTGCCCGGATACGAGAGCTTGGGCCGCATCGTCGATGCCGGAAGCGAAGTCCAGACGCGCATCGGCGACTGGGTCTTTGTCCCCGGCGCAACCTGCTATCGCGATGCGCGCGGCCTGTTCGGGGGCACCGCGCGGCAGGTCATCGTCCCGTCCGCACGCGCCCTTCCCGTCTCCGAGTCGCTGGGTCGTGACGGGGTTCTGTTTGCGCTCGCCGCGACTGCGCTTCACGCGATGAACGGTGGCGATCCGCCCGATCTGATCATTGGCCACGGCACGCTGGGCCGCCTGCTCGCGCGCATGACCATCGCTGCAGGTGCCCCCGCCCCCACGGTCTGGGAGCACAAGCCCGCCCGCCGGACCGGCGCCCAAGGGTACAACGTCATCGCTCCGAAGGACGACGATCGCCACGATTACGCGAACATCTATGACGCCAGCGGCGATGCCGATTGCCTCGACCTGCTCGTCCCGCGCCTACGCAAGAAGGGCGAGATCGTGCTGGCAGGCTTCTACGCCAACCGCCCGAGCTTTGCCTTCGCACCTGCCTTCCGGGCCGAGGCACGCTTCCGCGTTGCCGCCGAATGGGGGCCGGATGATCTCGCCTCGACCCGCGCCCTGATCGACTGCGGCGCGCTCGATCTTTCGGGCCTGGTCTCGCACCAACGCCCGGCCGAAGAAGCCCAGGATGCCTATCCCGAAGCCTTCCTCGATGCCGACTGCCTCAAGATGGTCCTCGACTGGAGCAACTGCGCATGACGATGCTGGATACACATGCCGCTGCCCTGCGCGCTGAAGCCGCGATCGAGCCTGACGCGCCGCACACCGGCGAGGTACAGAAGGAAACGCAGATCATCGCGATCTACGGCAAGGGCGGCTCGGGCAAGAGCTTTGCCCTGTCCAACCTCAGCTACATGCTCGCCCAGCAGGGCAAGCGCGTGCTGCTGATCGGCTGCGATCCCAAGTCCGATACCACCAGCCTGCTCTTTGCCGGCAAGGCCTGCCCGACGATCATCGAGACGTCGTCCGCCAAGAAGCTGGCCGGTGAGGAAGTCCGCATCGAGGACGTCTGCTTCCAGCGTGACGGCGTCTTCGCCATGGAACTGGGCGGCCCCGAAGTCGGCCGTGGCTGCGGCGGTCGCGGCATCATCCACGGCTTCGAACTGCTCGAGAAGCTCGGCTTCCATGACTGGGGCTTTGATTACGTCCTGCTCGACTTTCTGGGCGACGTCGTCTGCGGCGGCTTCGGCCTGCCGATTGCGCGCGACATGTGCCAGAAGGTCATCGTCGTCGGCTCGAACGACCTGCAGTCGCTGTACGTTGCCAACAACGTCTGCAAGGCGGTGGAATACTTCCGCAAGATGGGCGGCAATGTCGGCGTCGCCGGCATGATCATCAACAAGGACGACGGCACCGGCGAGGCGCAGGCCTTTGCCAACGCGGTCGACATCCCCGTGCTCTGCGCCATTCCGGCGGACGAGGACATCCGGCGCAAGTCGGCCAATTACCAGATTATCGGCAAGCCCGGCGGGCAATGGGGCAGTCTCTTCGCAGAGCTTGCATCCAATGTCGCGTCGGCGCCGCCGCGGCAGCCCACGCCCCTCGACCAGGATGGACTGCTCGGCCTCTTCTCCCCCGAAGACACCGGAGGCAACGTCGAGTTGGTCCCGGCGACACAGGCTGACATGCGCGGCGGATCTTTCGAGCAGCGCCCCTCTCTCGAGGTGGTCTATGACGAGGTCTAGGCCATGACTGACCTTGCAGACAGGGCGCGTCATGCGCGCGAGCCGGACCGGATCGCTCTCGATCCGCCGGTCGAAGGTGGCGGCTGCCATGCTGGCGCCGATGTGTTGCGCGAGGCCACCAACAAGGCGCAAGGCTCGGAACTGCTGGATCGCTACGCCGCCGACTATCCGGTTGGCCCGCACGATCAGCCGCAATCGATGTGCCCGGCATTCGGTTCACTCCGCGTTGGCCTCAGGATGCGGCGCACTGCCACCGTGCTCTCGGGTTCGGCCTGCTGCGTCTATGGCCTGACCTTCACCTCGCACTTTTACGGCGCACGGCGCACCGTCGGTTACGTGCCGTTCAGTTCCGAGACCCTGGTCACCGGCAAGCTGTTCGAAGACATCAAGGAAGCCGTCGAAGGCCTTGCCGATCCAGCCGATTACGATGCAATCGTCGTAACCAACCTGTGCGTCCCGACCGCCAGCGGCGTACCGCTGCGGTTGCTCAAGAAGCAGATCAACGGCGTGCGCATCATCGGCATTGACGTGCCGGGCTTCGGCATACCCACGCACGCCGAGGCCAAGGACGTGCTCGCCGGAGCGATGCTTGCATATGCCCGCGAGGAAGTGGCGCAAGGCCCGGTCGCGGCCCCAACCAACCGTGCCGACAAGCCGACCGTAACCCTCCTTGGCGAAATGTTCCCGGCTGATCCCGTGGGCATCGGCATGATGCTCGAACCATTGGGCCTTGCCGCCGGGCCGGTCGTCCCAACCCGCGAGTGGCGCGAGCTTTACGCTGCGCTCGATTGCGCGGTCGTGGCTGCAATCCATCCGTTCTACACCGCCAGCGTCCGTGAATTCGAACATGCCGGCCGCACCGTGGTCGGCTCGGCCCCGGTCGGCGCGGAAGGCACGGCGGCTTGGCTCGATGCCATCGGTACTGCCTGCAACGTGCCAGCCGAAAAGGTCGAAGCCGCCAAGGCGCGCTTCGTGCCGATGATCCGTGCCGCGCTTGCCGCCAACCCGATCAAGGGCCGGATCACCGTCTCCGGCTACGAAGGCTCCGAACTGCTTGTCGCCCGCCTGCTGATCGAAAGCGGCGCTGACGTACCCTATGTGGGCAGCGCCTGCCCGCGCACGCGCTGGTCCGATCCGGACCGCGAATGGCTCGAGGCGCGCGGGGTCCGTGTCCAGTTCCGCGCCAGCCTCGAACAGGACATAGCCGCGGTGAAGGAATTCCGACCCGACCTTGCCATCGGCACGACCCCGGTGGTCCAGCACGCCAAGGCCCAGGCGATTCCGGCGCTCTACTTCACCAACCTGATCTCGGCCCGCCCCCTGATGGGCGTGGCCGGCGCCGGCAGCCTGGCGCAAGTGATCAATGCGGCGATGGCCAACAAGGCGCGCTTCGACAGGATGACCGCGTTCTTCGAAGGCGTCGGCACTGGCCCGGCCGCCGGGATCTGGGAAGAGACGCCGCAGGATCGCCCGGCCTTCAAGAAGAAGTACGCCGCCCTCAACGAAGCCGCGCGCAAGGCGGCAGAGGCGGTGGGCACATGACCCTCGTCCTCGACCATGATCGGGCCGGCGGCTACTGGGGCGCCGTCTATGTCTTCACTGCGGTAAAAGGCCTGCAAGTGATCATCGACGGGCCGGTGGGTTGCGAGAACCTTCCGGTTACCTCGGTCCTGCACTACACCGATGGCCTGCCTCCGCACGAATTGCCGATTGTGGTCACCGGTCTTGGTGAGGAAGAGCTGGGCAAGACCGGTACCGAAGGCGCGATGAAGCGGGCATGGAAAGTGCTCGATCCGGAACTGCCCGCCGTGGTCGTGACAGGCTCCATCGCCGAGATGATCGGCGGTGGCGTGACGCCGCAAGGCACCAACATCAAACGCTTCCTGCCGCGCACGATCGACGAGGACCAATGGCAGTGTGCCGACCGCGCGCTCAGCTGGCTCTGGTCGGAATTCGGCCCGAAGAACGTCCCTGCGGTCAAACCGGTCAAGGACGGCGAGAAGCCCAGGGTCAATATCCTCGGCCCCAGCTACGGCATGTTCAACATGGCGAGCGACGTTCACGAAATCCGCCGCCTGATCGAAGGCATCGGTGCAGAGGTCAACATGGTCTTCCCGCTGGGCAGCCATCTTGCCGATGTCCGCAGGCTGGCAGATGCCCAGGCGAACGTCTGCATGTATCGCGAATTCGGACGCAACTTGTGCGAACTGATGGAGCGGCCCTACTTCCAGGCGCCGATCGGGCTCGACAGCACCACTCGCTTCCTCCGCGCGCTGGCCGCCGAACTCGGGCTTGACCCAGAACCGTTCATCGAACGCGAGAAGCACACCACGATCAAGCCGCTGTGGGACCTGTGGCGCTCGGTCACGCAGGACTTTTTCGCCACGGCCAGCTTCGGCATCGTCGCCAACGAGACTTATGCGCGGGGCATCCGCCACTTCCTCGAAGATGACATGGGCCTGCCCTGCACTTTCGCCTTCTCCCGCAGCGCGGGCGTGAAGCCGAAGAACGAGGACGTGCGCGCCGCGATTCACGCGAACCCGCCGCTGGTGCTGTTCGGAAGCTACAACGAACGCATGTACAGCGCCGAAAAGGGCGGCCGGTCGATCTACATTCCGGCCAGCTTCCCCGGCGCCGCCATCCGCCGCCACATCGGCACGCCGTTCATGGGCTATTCGGGCGCGACCTACCTCGTGCAGGAAGTCTGCAACGCACTGTTCGATGCGCTGTTCAACATCATCCCGCTGGCCACGCAACTCGACGCAGTGGAAGCAACGCCCGCGCGCGCCACCCGCGAACTGGCTTGGGATGAAGACGCCAAGGCACGGCTCGACCAGATCGTCGAGGCACAGCCCGTGCTGGTGCGCATTTCCGCCGCCAAGCGCCTGCGCGATGCCGCCGAACGTGTCACCCGCCGCAACAACGAAACCCGCGTCAGCGCCGACAGGCTCGCCGATGCCATGCTCGAGGCGCAGGTCACATGATCCGCACATCGATCCTTCCGCGCTCATCCCGGGCGCATCAGCTTGCACGGTCGCCCATCTCCGGTCGCCCGTGTTCCCCCATCCACGCGGGTCAGTTCCGCGCGGATACCGAAAGAGGTCTTCCGCCTCTCGCACATCAACAACGACTGGAGATTGGGCAATGAGTGATCATGACGATCGCTTCGGGCTGAGGACCTACCTCACCCCAGAGGAAGCAAAGGAATTCCACAAACTCTTCATGAGCAGCTTCGTCGGCTTCACCGCCGTCGCGGTGGTCGCACACGTCCTCGTCTGGATGTGGAAGCCCTGGCTCTGACGCATCCGCCTGCCCGCGGCGACAGCCTGAGGCAGGACCTTCAACACTTGCACAAGGACTAAGACCATGTGGAGGATTTGGCTTATTTTCGATCCGCGCAGGGCTCTGGTTGCCCTGTTCGCGTTCCTGTTCGTGCTCGCACTGGTGATTCACTTCATCCTGCTCAGCACCGATACGTTCAACTGGCTCGATGGCCCGAATTCGGCCCAGGGCATGGCGAACGCAGCAGCAGCGGCGCCCGCAGCGCCCTGACGCAACTGTGCGAGAGGCGGCGGCGCTCCCGTCGCCGCCTCCTGTGGCAGCCAATCAGAACACAGCTAAGCCCGTCGCGCCGCGGCGGGGAGGGGTAGAACCATGGCACTCCTTAGTTTCGAACGAAAATACCGCGTTCGCGGTGGCACGTTGATCGGCGGCGACCTGTTCGATTTCTGGGTGGGTCCGTTCTACGTCGGCTTCTTTGGTGTGGTGACCGCGATCTTCGCATCGCTGGGCACCGCCCTCATCTTCTACGCGGCCTCGCAAGGACCGACGTGGAATCCCTGGCTCATTTCGATCGAACCGCCAGACCTCAAATATGGACTTGGCCTCGCGCCGCTGGCGCAGGGCGGGTTCTGGCAGGTCATCACCGTCTGCGCGCTGATATCCTTCAGCAGCTGGGCGCTGCGCGAAGTCGAGATCTGCCGCAAACTGGGCATGGGCTATCATGTGCCGGTCGCCTTCAGCATGGCGATCTTCGCGTACTTCACGCTGGTGGTGATCCGCCCCGTCCTTCTGGGCGGATGGCACTTCGGCTTCCCCTACGGCATTTTCAGCCACCTCGATTGGGTTTCCAACACGGGGTACCAGTACCTGCATTTCCACTACAATCCGGCCCACATGCTGGCAGTCTCGTTCTTCTTCACGACGACGCTCGCGCTCGCCCTGCACGGCGCGCTGGTGCTCTCGGCGGTGAACCCGCCAGAAGGTGCCGAAGTGAAGTCGCCAGAGTATGAAGACACCTTCTTCCGCGATCTCATCGGCTATTCGGTCGGCACGCTGGGCATTCACCGCGTCGGCCTTCTCCTTGCCCTCAACGCGGGCTTCTGGAGCGCCGTCTGCATCGTGATCAGCGGGCCGCTGTGGACCAAGGGCTGGCCCGAATGGTGGACCTGGTGGCTCAACCTGCCGATCTGGTCGTGAAGGAGCACTGAGCGATGGCGACCTATCAGAACATTTTCACCCAAGTCCAGCTGCGGGGCGAACCCGAAGCCGGGATCGCCCTTCCCCCCGGCAGCGAGCCGCGGATAGGCAAGGGATCGTTCAACCACCTCATGGGCCTGATCGGCCATGCGCAGATCGGCCCGGTATATCTTGGCTGGACCGGCGTGTTCGCCCTGATCTTCGGCTTCTTCGCGATCGAGATCATCGGGCTCAACATGCTCGCCTCGGTGGGCTGGAACCCGATCCAGTTCGTGCGCATGCTGCCCTGGCTCAGCCTCGAACCTCCGGGGCCGGAATATGGCTTCACGCCCTTCGTCCCGCTGGCCAAGGGTGGCTGGTGGATCATGGCCGGGTTCTTCCTGACCACCTCGATCATCCTGTGGTGGATCCGCACGTACACCCGCGCCCGGGCGCTCGGCATGGGAACGCACGTGGCCTGGGCCTTTGCCTCGGCGATCTGGCTCTACCTCGTGCTCGGCTTCATCCGCCCGTTCTTCATGGGCTCGTGGGCGGAAAGCGTGCCGTTCGGCATCTTCCCGCACCTCGATTGGACCGCCGCCTTCTCGATCCGCTACGGCAACCTGTTCTACAACCCGTTCCACGCCTTCTCGATCGCCTTCCTCTATGGATCGACCCTGCTCTTCGCGATGCACGGTGCGACCATCCTGGCGGTCGGTCGCTACGGCGGTGAGCGCGAGATCGAGCAGATCACCGATCGCGGCACGGCATCGGAACGCGCGGCGCTGTTCTGGCGCTGGACCATGGGCTTCAACGCCACGATGGAATCGATCCACCGCTGGGCCTGGTGGTTCGCAGTGCTGACGACGCTGACCGGCGGCATCGGCATCCTGCTGACCGGCACCGTGGTCGACAACTGGTACCTCTGGGCGCAGCAGCATGGCTATGCTCCGATGTATCCCGATACCGGGGTCATTGATCCCGCCACGCTGGGGAGTGCGGGCCAATGAAAAGGACAATCGCAATCGCCGCATTGGCGAGCGCTGCTCTGACCCTTTCGGGTTGCGAGCTGGGGCCGAAGCAGTCGGTCCAGAACGGGCATCGCGGCACCGGGATGGACCAGGTCACCTTGAAGAAGGTGGCCATGGCCAAGGACGACGTGCCCGCCCCGCCCTACGATCCGCCCTCGAACGATGGACCTCGGGCTGGCGACGCCTACCAGAACGTCCAGGTCCTGGGCGACGTCTCGGAAGAGCAGTTCACCTACACGATGGCCGCAATCACCGCGTGGGTTTCCCCGGAACAGGGCTGCAATTACTGCCACAACCCCGAGAACATGGCCTCGGACGAAAAGTACACCAAGGTCGCCGCGCGCAAGATGTTGCAGATGACGCGCAACATAAACTCCAATTGGAACAAGCACGTGGCGAGCACGGGCGTGACCTGCTGGACCTGCCACCGCGGAAATGCGATCCCGGCCAACTACTGGGCGCTGCCCGAAGCTGGCAAGAACGGGATCATCGGCAACCGTCATGGGCAGAATAATCCCGTTGCGGCATCAGCTTACTCGTCGCTGCCGGAAGCGTCGCTGGCGCTTTACCTGACCGGTGATCCGAAGACGGACAGGTCGATCCGGGTCGTTTCCGACACCCTGCATCCGACCAAGGCCAACGAACTTTCCATCAAGGAAACCGAGCCGCAGTATGCACTTATGAACCATCTGTCGCAGTCGCTGGGCGTGAATTGCACGTTCTGCCACAACGCGCAGGCGTTCAAGCCGTGGAACATCAGCACGCCCAAGCGCGCCACGGCGTGGTACGGCCTGCGCATGGTTCGCGATATAAATGGCCAGTATATCAGTAGTTTGAAGGACGTCTTCCCGGCGCACCGCAAGGGGCCGATGGGTGATCCGTTCAAGGTGAACTGCGCCACCTGCCACCAGGGCAAGAACAAGCCGATGGGCGGGTACAAGATGGCCAAAGACTACCCGGCACTGTGGGGCCCACCGATGGCGATGCCGGCGGCAGCTCCGGCAGCGCCTGCGGCACCGGCGGCTCCGATTGCCGCTGCGGTATCAACCGCAACACACTGATCCCCCGCAGGAATGTGGGACCTGAAGGGTCCGCTGGAGCACTCCGGCGGACCTTATGGGATGGCCCGCCCCTTTTCCCCGGCATCGGATATGATGCTGGTGCTTGAAGAGGAAAGGAGCGGACCGATGTCTATTGTGATCCTTGGCGTTGATTTGGGCAAGAATGCCTGCAGTGTGGTGGGCGTGGATGCGGCGGGAGCTGTCGTCGTACGCAGGTCGATGCGCCGCCAGACGCTGGTCGACTACGTTGCCAAGCTTCCTGTGTGCGTGGTCGCGATGGAGGCATGTTGCGGTGCCCATTATCTGGGGCGCCTGTTCGCCGCGCACGGACATGAGATCCGGCTGATGTCGCCGGAGTACGTACGGCCGTATGTGAAGTTATGCTCACCTCGCCATAACTTTACTAATCACGAGGTCCCCATAATGCGGAGGAACGCGGCCTGATTGGCGGATTTTCGCCTTTCTTGGATCGACTTGCT
>NZ_JBXAFX010000034.1:0-42012 GCF_058793515.1 Novosphingobium sp. GW835-FHT14H07 | reverse complement strand
CAAACTGCGCGCGATCACCTCGGAATGCCGCGCGCGATCAAATCGGAACAGTGCGCGCGATGACCTCGGAATCCGCACTCCAGGAGGTCACGAAGGTCGAACGTGCAGAGCCGCGGCACATGGAAGCCGAAACCTGGCCTCAGGTCCACCATGCGCTCGCCAACAAGGCGATTGAGACTGTCGCGAACCGGGGTCATGCTGACGCCTACCAGATCGGCGATCCGCGCGCTCTCCAGGCGAGAGCCTGGCGGCCAGGCTCCATCCAGCAACTTTTGCTTGATGGCCGTGTATGTCGGTTCGAGGACATGCGCCGGGCTCATCGCTGTGCCCCCTGCCCCCGCGCAAATTCCGAGAGCATTGCAGCCTGGTCGGGTCGTAGTGCATCGACCGCACCGAGCTTGCCTCGCCTGCCGCGATTGAGCAGCACGGACGGGCATTGTCCTTCGTAGTTTCCAAGATTGGGGCGGTGCTGAGCATAGCCGACAAGCGCCGCAAGTTCAGGCGAGAATGACCTTGCGACCTCTGGCGGATAGGCCAACCACATATTCTCGTATGGTTTGAGCCAGCCCAGACTGTACCCGACAACGATCGCGCGGCGGACGCCCGAGGAGCGGTTTGGACCTGCGCCATGAAGCGTCGAGCCCAGAAAGCATATGGCAGAGCCAGGTTCGCACTCCGTGATGACGGGGTCTGGAAGCTCCGAGAAGTCAGTTGGCGGATTACGATGCGTGCCGGGGTATATCCGAGTGGCACCGTTTTCAGGCGTGAAGGGATCCAGAGGCCAGACCACGTTCAGGAGATATTCGTGCGCCCCCTTCACCCCGGCCCACATGTCGTGGTCGCAGTGAGGGAATTGCTCGAGTTCGCCCGGGTGGATTGCGATGGCCTGTGCCACGTTGAGCTGGATTCTGTCACAGGCGGCCCCCAGCACCGCCTGCGCCAGGGCGAGCACAGTGGGCTCCATGACGATTTCCGAAGCCCGCGTCGATCGGCGCAGCAGGCTGCCGAAGCGCTTGGTCCGATAGCCATAGAAATGACCTTGGCCGAATGGGGTCGTTCTGAACGGGACCTCCAAGTCTCTAGCCAGATCGGACAAGATTCTCGGCGAAAGAAGCTGCGGGATGACGCAGTAGCCTTGCGCCATCAGCTCATCGAGCCATGGCTCGATTGTGATGGGCGTCATGCCGCTCCTCCCCTCGCGGCGGGCATTTCGATAATCGGCTCGGCAAAGCAACCTGCCTGCTTGAGCCCTTCAAGGGTATTCCCGTCGATACTGATGTGCAGACCGACGAGCATTTGCCCATCATGTGTTACAGCATCGCCAAGCGCCCGGCATTGCCACCCGAATGTCCGGATTTGCCGATACCAGGCAAGGCCGGCGACACCGGTATAATCCGTGACACCGTTTCTCAGCGCGTACTGGACCAGCGCGGTCACGAGCTCGTTGCGCGCTACCTTGCGCTGTGCAGCCGTCAGCCGCGGATCAAGGCAGAAGCGGGTTATTTCCCGGGTCGCAGGTCCGGACGGAACTGGCCCGGGGCATAGCACCGGAAACATGTCGCGCAGGATGTGGGGGGTATCGGTGCGCAGCAGCCTGGTCGATGCCCGATGCTCACCGTTCTCATCGAGCAGGATCAGGTAATCGGCATGCTGGTTGTCGAATTGATCAACCTCGTACTTGCCGGCAAGGACTGGCAGATCCCAGCGCAGGAGGTCGATAAATACCCGCTTGCGGGCGGCAAACATGGTGCGAAAGGCGTGGGCTTCATTCGCTGCGGCGTCAGTGAGGTTGAGCATGGGGCCATCTCCAGGTTGGGATGGCGCATCCAAACAGCGAGCGGACGTTCGCGGTATTCCCAGATCTGGGAATGGCGGAACTTAAAAAAGCTCTTCCCGGCGATCCTCTTAATCGAGGAGGTTGTTCCACCAACGCAGGAGGTCCGGAAAGCTGATCAGACCGTCATAGAGGGCGCAGAGGATGAGCGTCTGGCCACAGTGGACGTTGTAACGTTCTCGGGCATCCTTGAGGTGCTTGCGAACGGTAAACTCGGTGACGCCCATGATGATTGCAGCCTCTGCTGCCGTCTTCCCTCTGGCGGACCACAAGACGCATTCGCGCTGCCTGTCCGAAAGTGCTGGCCTGCAATCGTAGTGGCCCAGCCCTGCCAGTCCACGTGCGGCCGCTATCGCGATGCCTCCAAGCAGCTCAGCCACTTCCAACCGCTCACGGGGGAGTTCAGTTCTTGGGCCGACCACGAAGGAGCATGAGCCGCTGCCTTCGCCGGGTATGTGGCGAGGCACCGTGTATCCGTCTGCGACGCCGACGTGGCGACCAACAGACAGCATGCGATGATCGCCACTCGTCATGGGGATCAGACTCGCAACGTTGCGCCATTCGAAGCCCAGCAGTGCCCTATCGCAGGCACGGCGCACCGGGTCCTGTCCCGCGAGGTCAAAGCAAACATACACCTCGGCCCATTCTGCCGGATAGTTGTGCATCAAGACCGACTTTCGCTCCTCAAAACGAACCCGCGGCTCATAGGCTACTGCGAAATGATCGAACCCGAGTTCTCGCGTGATGTGCGCGAGGCAGTCCGACAAGGAAGCTGAAGTCTTCGCATCGATCAGGTAGGGTGCAAATTCGCGAACGAGCGACAAAGGCATGCCTGACAATCGGCACCCCTGACGTAACCCAACCCGTCAAGGATGAACCGCCCTGCAACGCCCAGACCCTGGTTCCATGCCAACGCCTGCGGCTGTTTAACCAACGCGCTAGGCCGATTAGTGCCGAGCGTGCGTCCAATATATCGCGCATACCAACCGTGATCAACCGAAATAGTTTAAAGGACCTTTAGTTCACGTTGGGTTTGAGATGTCAGCAAGCTTCTCCACTTAAAAAAGTATTACTGCAAAACTGCACGAACTTGTGTCAGTGGATTATATTTTGAAGTACCAAATTCGAAGAATCTCGAGGCATCGTCCCCCACTCAGAGGATCTGACCTGCCACGGGTAATTACCTCTAGTTGCGATTAGAGTCCGGCCTGCGGAAGGACGGACGAGATGAAGCGCAAGAGGTTTACAGAAGAGCAGATCATCGGGGTGCTGAAGGAAGCGGAGGCGGGAGTGAAGACCGCCGACCTTGCTCGACGGCACGGTATCTCCGAGGCAACGATCTACAACTGGAAGGCCAAGTATGGCGGCATGGAAGTGTCGGAGGCGAAGCGGCTGCGTTCGCTCGAGGACGAGAACGCCAAGCTCAAGCGCCTGCTGGCGGATATGATGCTGGACAACGCCGCGCTGAAGGATCTTCTATCAAAAAATTGGTAACGCCCGCTGCCAGGCGCAGAGCAGTCGCTCATCTCGCGGATCATCACGGGATGAGCGAGCGGCGGGCGTGCCGTGTGATAGATGCTGATCGCAAGAGCGTTCGCTACCAGTCCCGGCGACCGCCGGAGACAGAGTTGCGCACGCGTCTTTGCGAACTTGCCAACGAGCGCCGCCGGTTCGGCTACCGTCGGCTGCACATCCTGCTGCGGCGGGAAGGTGAGCCTTCGGGCATTAACCGCGTCTACCGGCTCTATCGGGAGGAAGGCTTGGGCGTGCGCAAGCGTCGAGCCCGGCGCAGGGCCGTCGGCACGCGGGCTCCGATCCTCGTGGAGGCCCGGCCCAACGCCCGTTGGAGCCTTGACTTTGTCCATGACCAGTTCGCCTGTGGCAGGCGGTTCCGTGTGCTCAACATCGTCGATGACGTGACCAGGGAATGCCTCGCCGCAATACCCGACACGTCACTCTCCGGGCGCCGAGTGGTGCGCGAACTGACCGACATCATCGCCTGGCGTGGCAAGCCGGGAATGATCGTCAGTGACAACGTCCTAGGTCGGGAAGCAGCGGCGGGAAACGGCCAGCAGGTCTCGTTGCGCCGATTGCGATCGGCGCTGGTAGCGTTCTGATCCAGATGGCTTCCGTCGTCGAGGAATGCGCTCTCGGCCATAACAAACACAGGATCCAGCGGCCGAGCAGGTCGTGGTCCTCACCGTCCTTAAAATGAGATGCGGATGCCAGATGGACGGCCCGAACATTATCTACAGGGTCGCCGTAGCGCCCTCACGGCACAGCAGAGAGGGGTCCTTCCATCTGGTGTCCGCCCGTTCGACGAACGGGCGGTACTCGGCTCCCGTCTTGATGACAGCGTGAGCGACGCGCGCCATCTTGGCGGTGAGTGCGGTCATCGCCTTGCGGCGGCGATCAGGGTCGTTGCCATGGCCGGCAACATAGCGACCAAGCTTGTCGCGGAAGCTGTTGTCACGCTGACGGATGGCGACTTGAGTTGCCATCCAGAAGGTGCGGCGTAGCCGAGCGTTGCCGTACTTGGAGAGCTTGGTTTGCCCACGGAAAGTGCCCGACTGGCAGGTCGCGAGGTCAAGCCCACAGAGCTTGAGGAACTGGCGGTGGTGGGCAAACCGGCGAAGGTCGCCAGCCTCGGCAAGGATGGTCAGCGCGTTGATCGGTCCGATCCCGGGGATCATGCGCAGGAGCTGATAATCGCGGTTCTCGCTGAGCAAGGCGTGAGCGGTGCGCTCAATCTCATCGCGCTGCCGGATGAGGCTACGTGCTTGTGCGATGACCATGCGGAACATGGCGATCGCTACGGAATCCTTGTCGACCGGCAGTGCCACCGAGGCGCAGGCGGTCTCATAAATATCGTTGAATAAGCGGGCCTTGGAGACCTTGCGACCGACGAGAGACCAAGCCTCGCGCGTGAAGTCTTCTTGGCCGAGCGCTGTCATGCTGGCCGGAGTTGGGAAGCGTTCGAGCAGGGCAGAAACCAGTCAGACCGGCTGTTGCCGGCGAAGCGCTCGATCTCAGGAAAATACAGCGGCAGATAGTGTGTCAGGATCCGATGCCAGGTCTGGGTCTTGGCTTTGGAAATGGCTTCATGGGTCTTCGACATCTCCTGCAGGTCGTTGATCCCGGCGGCCAGCGGATCGACGTAACGCTGGGTGGCACCGATCCGCAGCATATGCAGGATCACCTGCGCATCCTTGGAATCGTTCTTGTCCCAACCATTGTGCAACGCCTCGCGGGTGCGAGCCAAGGCAACCGACGAAATCAGTCGCAGCTCGAAACCTGCCGAGAGCAGCCGATGCGCCAACGTGCGATGGTAGTTGCCGGTCGCCTCGAAGCCGACGACGATCGGGCGCCCTATGCTGCTGAGCTCGTCGGCGAGGCGATCGTAGTCAGCCTTGGTGGCCATGATCGTCATGCGCCGGCGGCGGCCGCCTTCGGGGCGTTCAATCAATACCTCCTGCCGGTGCTTCGACATATCGATGGCTACCAGCACGGCGTCGGCGGGGGTAGAACTGCGCTTGGTCATGGTCGGTCCGTCTCCAAAGGGTTGAGTCGACAACTTCACTTTAGAGACCTGCTGGCCGGTCATGGCCGCCTTGATGAAGCCGGCGGGCGCTACGCGCTCTTGTCTTCATCAAGGCATCGCGGCCCTCAAAGGAGCCGCTTCCCAATGTGCTACGGCACCGAGTTCACCGCCAATGCGATCCTGGCCTGGTGCAAGGACCACGAGATCGAGTGGCACTACATCGCGCCGGGCAAGCCAATGCAGAACGGTTACGTGGAATCCTTCAACGGGCGGATGCGGGACGAGCTGCTCAACGAGACGCTGTTCCACGGCCTCGATCATGCCCGTGCCGTGATCCGGGAGTGGGCGGAGGATTACAATACCTGCCGCCCCCACTCCTCGATCGGATACCAGACCCCAGCCGGCTACGCAGAAACGATCTTTGCAATGGGGTCAGGCATGCCTGACCCCATTGCAAACAAGGCGCCGAAAGGCATAACCGCAACCGCCGCGGCTCTAATCAGGGCTGGATGAAAATCCCGTGGCAGGCCAATACGGCTTCCAGTTCCCTTAGACGCGTCGTAAGCACATTGGCACTAACCTTGGGGATCTCCCGGCGAAGCGACGTGAAGCGTAATTCCCTACTACTGAGCGCGACAAGGATTTGCAGCACCCAACGGCCTGTAAGAGTTTGAAATATGACATCGGCTGTCGCAGGGCTTATTGCTTTATCGGGCGCGCGTTCTGACTCGATACACATCAAATTACTCTCACATTGTTCGGGCAAGTCCCGCAGGAATTCGTCAGCGCCTTCGCACGAGGCTGAGTAGCGACAGAACCTACCGCCCTAGAAACAGCAAGATTTCTCGATTTTCCGTGGCGTTAGCGCTTTGGAGCGTCGAGCTCGCTGACGCCTCGGACTGGTTTGTCGGCCGCGCTTACCTGCAGACTGGCTGGTCCCGCCGGAGCCCGCTTGCACCGCGGAATGAACGCGGGGACGCGGCGCATATAATCGCGGTAGCTTTCACCAAATTCCGCAAGCGCAGTCTTTTCTTCGGTCCACGCCAGCCTGAAATACATCACCACGAGCACCGGGAACATGGCGAGCGTCAGCAGAGTCGGCCATTGCAGCAGGAAGCCAAGCATGACGAGGATGAACCCGACATATTGCGGGTGGCGTACCTTGGCATAGATTCCTGTGGTCGCCAGCTTGTGAGCGCGTTGGGCAGCGTGAAGTTGCGCCCAGCCGGCCGAGATCAGCCAGAAGCCCGCGCCGATCAACACAAAGCTGGCAATGTGGAACGGCCCGAAATGCGGGTTGACGCGCCAACCGAACATCATCTCGAGCAGGTGGCCGGCGTCGTGGCTCCACCAGTCGATGCCAGGGAAATGCGATTGCAGCCATCCTGAGAGCACGAAGATCGTCAGCGGGAAACCATACATCTCGGCAAAGAGGGCGATGATGAACGCGCTGAACGCTCCGAAACTGCGCCAGTCGCGCTTGGTCGCCGGCTTGAAGAAGCTGAATGCGAACAGGATGAACACGGCCGCGTTGACCAGAGCGAGGCCCCACAGGCCATAGCCGTAATCGGTATGCGTCATCGCGACTCCCCCTCGGCACGCTCATTGGAATTGGCCGGCAGGCCGGTCGGGAGCTGATTGGGCTCGTGGCCATGTTGATGGCCGCCATGACCATGGTGCATGAACAGGTGCATGAGCGGACAGGCGAGAAGGATCAGATAGGGCAGCACGCCGAAAAAGTGCGCGGTGTGCTCGGTGATTAGGAAGAAGCCCGCTACCAGCAGGAACCCGATCAGGACGATCGTCCCGCGTTTGCGCATTCGATGGTCTTGATCGTCCATATGCCACTCTCTTCTAGCCGATGCGCCGCCAGGTTAGGCCTAAGTCCCGGGAGCAAGGTATAAGTAGAGACCGAAGTTCGGAAGAGGCGGCCAGCGGTGGGCGTCGAGATGCGTCGATTGGACCCGTCCACCGTTATCAGCGCGGCACCGGCACTGAGGCTGAATCACTGACCGGCTGACGCCGGTAGGATCAAGCGGTGGGGCTGAAGCCGTCCTTGTGGGTATGTTGGTCCAGGTAACGCATGATGATGTCATCGGTGATGTTGCCGGATGTGGTCGAGAAGTAGCCGCGCTGCCAGAAGCGTTGGCCCCAATATCGTTTGCGGATGTGCTCGAATTCCTGTTGGATCTTGCGGGATGAGCGCCCCTTGGCCCGGCGCACGAAGTCGCTGACCGAGACGTGCGGCGGGATTTCGACGAACATGTGTACGTGGTCCTTCGACAGCGCGCCGTTGATGATCTTCACGCCCATCTCGGCACAGACCTGACGGATGATCTCGCGCACCCGTAGCCGAACATCGCCGATCAGCACCTTGTACCGATATTTCGGCGCCCAAACGAGATGGTAGCGATGATGGAATGTGGTGTGACAACCGGACCGATACGGCATAGCCTGTAACCTCGGGAAAAGCGGAAGCTTCACGCCTTCGGCGGCTTCCGCTTTTCCCGAGGTTACAGGCTAGCACGCGAGTCTGTGGCTGAAGCCAGTATCCGACTGAAGTCGGAGGGGTTCCTCCTTGCTAGAGGACTCTAAACAGGCTTGCTGCGGCTTTTGCGTATAGGCTCGAGGTACGAGCCCACCAATGCTGCGCTCACGAATATAAACGTGAGAGGCAGGCAAGGATTCATGCACAAGAGGAAACAGAAGCATCGCCCCCGCAGCCATTTCGGCACGGCTATCCTCGAACAAGAAGCGCGTATCGATCTCGCGGAGCGCTCAGCAGACGGCCTCGGCATCGCCTTTCTCGGCGCATCGGGGACCGTAACGGGCTCTCGGTACCTAGTGGATGATGGCGAGACGCAGGTGGTCATCGATTCCGGCCTGTTCCAGGGTCCGAAGGATCTGCGCCGCCTCAATTGGGCGCCGATTCCGCCCGAGGTTGCCGATGTCGACCTGGTGCTGCTCACCCATGCGCATCTCGATCATTCCGGCGCGCTGCCCCGGATGGCACGATTCGGGTGGGGAGGAACCGTTCTCAGTACACGGGCCACCGAAGCTCTGTGCGAGCTTCTACTGCCGGACAGCGGTCATCTTCAGGAGAAGGACGCGGAGTTCGCCAACCGTCACGGTTTTTCGAAGCACCAACCGGCACTGCCGCTCTACACTCAGGCCGACGCGCGCTTGGCGCTGCAACTGTTCCGAACGATCGAGTTCGGGGCATGGCACGTGATCGCGGATGGCATCAAGGCACGCTATCATCGCGCCGGACATATCCTCGGGGCCGCGTCGATCGAGATCAACTGGAAAGGTCGCACGATCCTCTTCTCCGGCGACATCGGGCGTTACGGCGACGCGGTCATGAAGGATCCCGAGCCGCCCGCGCGCGCCGACTATGTCCTCGTGGAGTCCACCTATGGCGATCGCCGCCACGAGCAGATCGACCCGACAAGAGCGCTGGGGGACCATATCGAGCGGTGCGTCAGGCGCGGCGGCACGGTCGTGATCCCGGCTTTCGCCGTGGGACGCGCGCAGTCGCTCCTCTATCACCTTTCACGTCTGCGTGCCGACGGCCGTCTGCGGGACATCCCTATCTATCTCGACAGCCCCATGGCGATCAACGCGAGCGGGCTGATGTGCGACTTCATGGGGGAGCACCGGCTGAGTCGCGCGGAGTGCGAGGCGGCCTGCGGAGTCGCGCACTATGTGCGCGAAGTCGAGGAGTCCAAGGAGCTGACCGCGAATCCCGCCCCCAAGGTCATCATCTCGGCAAGCGGCATGGCGACTGGTGGCCGTGTCCTGCATCATCTCAAGCGCTTCGCACCGGACGGAAAGAATCTCGTCCTCTTTTCGGGCTTCCAGGCGGCGGGGACGCGCGGCGCGGCGATGATCAGCGGTGCCCGGACGATCAAGATCCACGGCGAGTATATTCCGGTCGAGGCCGAGGTCGCAAACCTTACCATGCTGTCTGCGCACGCCGACAGCGATGAGCTCATGCGATGGCTCGGCTCGCTGCACGAGGCGCCAAAACATGTGTTCGTCACCCACGGAGAGCCCACCGGCGCACATGTGCTGGCGAAGCGCATCTCGGAAGAACTGAGCTGGTCCTCCAGCGTCCCGGCGCTGGGAAGCTGGGGCATGCTGGCGTGAGCGCCCCCGCAATCGAAGAAACCGATGCGGAGCCCATCGCGACGACGCTACGGGCGCGACGCCTCGGCCTTACCGCAGCCGGCAACGATCCGATTGCAGTCATGCGTCACGACTGCCCGGTCTGTCGATCCGAAGGGCTCGCGTCCCGCGCTCAAATCAGACTCCGCGCCGGCGGCCATGAAGTGGTGGTCTCCCTGCTGCACAGTTCGGCCGATATTCCGGCACCCGGCGAGATTGGCCTGTCCGAGGCGGCTTGGCACCGGCTCGGCGTCAGTGACGGCGACCTGGTGGAGATCGCGCATTCCCAGCCGCTTGCCTCGCTCAGTGACGTGCGGCGTCGTATCTACGGGAACCGACTCGGCCAAGCGGCCTTCTCGGCGATCATCACTGACATTGCCGAGCGCCGGTACAGCGATGTCCATCTCTCGGCCTTCGTGACGGCCTGTTCGGCGGTCCCGCTTGATCAGGATGAAACCGTCGGGCTCACGAGGGCCATGGTCGATGTCGGAGAGCGGCTGAGCTGGGCCGGTGCCGTCATCGTCGACAAGCACAGCGTCGGCGGATTGCCGGGCAATCGCACGACGCCGATCATCGTATCGATCATGGCCGCTGAAGGACTGATCATGCCCAAGACGTCCTCACGCGCGATCACCTCGCCGGCCGGCACTGCCGACACGATGGAAGTGCTGGCGCCCGTCGACCTCGACGTGCCCGCGATCCGCCGGGTGGTCGAGCGCGAGGGTGGATGTATCGCCTGGGGCGGCGCCGTAAAGCTCAGCCCGGCCGACGATGTGATCATCGGGGTCGAACGGGTGCTCGACATCGACGCGGTCGGACAGATGGTGGCCTCGGTACTTTCCAAGAAAATTGCCGCCGGCGCGACCCATCTCGTGATCGACATCCCGGTCGGCCCGACCGCCAAGGTGCGCAGCGCCGAGGCAGCCGAAACGCTCTCGACGGCGCTGACCTCGGTCGCCGAGGCCTTTGGCCTGCGCACCCGCGTGATGTGCGGCCCGGGCGTCGAGCCGATTGGCCGTGGCATCGGCCCGGCGCTCGAAGCCCAGGAGATACTGGCCGTGCTCCAGGGCGAACCCGGCGCAGAGGATCTCGCGCACCGGGCATGCGAACTCGCCGGAGGCCTCCTCGAGCTGGCGGGAGCGACACCGACCGGCGGAGGATTCGCGCGCGCGCTGGAAAGCCTCGAAAGCGGCCGGGCCTGGGCGAAATTTCAACGCATCTGCGAAGCCCAGGGCGGCATGCGAGAACCGCCGGTTGCCAAGTTTCAGCAGGATATGATCGCACCTTATAGCGGCAGGATCGTCAGCATCGACAATCGCAAGCTCGCAATCGTCGCCAAGCTCGCCGGCGCGCCCACAGCCAAAGCCGCCGGGGTCGCGCTGCACAGCCGCCTGCACCAGACGGTGGAGGCAGGCGCCCCACTATGCACCATCCATGCCGAGAGTCCCGGTGAGCTTGACTATGCCGCGGCATTCGCGGTGAGTGACGGGGCGATCTTCGGGATTACCGCTGAATGAACCGGCCGATCGTCTTCGCGCTTCCCGGCAGCGAGGCGCTGCTGCAGGCCCTGTGCACTGCCCTCGACGCGGAGCCGGGAGCACTGGAACATCGCCAGTTTCCTGACGGGGAGACTTATCTCAGGATCGAAAGCGATGTCGCCGATCGGCACGTTGTCCTTCTGTCGAGCCTCGATCGTCCGGACGCGAAGCTGCTACCGCTTCTGTTCGCCGCTGACACGCTTCGCGAGCTTGGTGCCCTCAAGCTTGGTCTCGTCGCCCCTTATCTCGCCTATATGCGCCAGGACGTGCGCTTCCATCCCGGCGAGGCGGTCACGTCGCGAACCTTTGCCGCCCTCCTGTCTCGCCATCTCGACTGGATGGTGACGGTCGATCCGCATCTCCACCGCTACCATGCGCTGGCAGAGATCTATCGAATTCCGACCCAGGTCGTTCATGCGGCCCCGCTCCTGGCAGCATGGATCAAACGGAACGTCGCCCGGCCGCTGATCATCGGCCCCGACATGGAAAGCGAGCAATGGGTCGCGCAGGTCGCGGCCGACGCCGATGCGCCGTTCCTCGTCTGCGAGAAAGTGCGGTCCGGCGACCGTGAGGTGACGATTTCGATCCCCAACGCCTCGGCATTTCTCGATCGCCAGGCAGTGCTGGTCGACGATATCGCCTCGTCAGGGCGAACGCTCGCGGTCGCGGCACGCCAGCTCGCCAGCATGGGTTTCGCACCACCCGATTGTGTGGTGGTTCATCCCCTCTTCGCGGGCGACGCGGCGCAGGTTCTGGGCGGGTATGTGGGGCGCATCGTCAGCACGAACACAATCGTTCACACCTCCAACGACATCGACATGATGCCGGTGATCGCGGAGGCTGTCCGCAACGCCCCGTAAGCAGGACTGCGGGGCACGCAGGCGCCCCTCCCTAAAATAGCTTCTGAACCTGCCGACAGCATGTCGTCCACGCTTTGGCTCGCCAGATGCCGGCGTGATCGCCGAGTTCGTGAGGCACAAAATCCCCCTTGACCTTGGACTATGGTCCAACCCGCACAAGGCGCGCGCGAAGCGGCGGCGTGACCGACGCTGCAGCATGGTAGGTTTGAATTGCCAGGGGGACCATGGCAGAAAAGCGCGTCGTTCATATCGTCGATGACGAGGAGACAATCAGGAAAGCGGTGGCGTTCACGTTACGAACAGCGGGTTTCATCATTGAGACTTATGCATCGGGACCGGAATTTCTGAAGATTGCGGGTGAAGCCGAGATCGGCTGTGTCATTCTCGACATGCATATGCCGGATATGGACGGTCTCGAGGTTCAGGCAGTTCTGACACAGAGAAACATCGACATGCCGATCGTCGTGCTGACCGGAAATGGCGACGTCGCGCTGGCGGTCCAGGCGATGAAGGCAGGCGCCGTCGATTTTCTCGCCAAGCCGATCGAAAGGGCCGTACTGCTCACTGCAGTCGACCGAGCATTCGCGCGCATCGACCGGGCAGAGAGCCGTGCCCTCGAAGAAGCTGAAGCGAGGATGCAGATAGATCTTCTGACGCCGCGTGAACGGGACGTCCTAGAAGGTCTCGCTCAGGGGCACCCAAACAAGACCATCGCCTACGACCTCGGCATCTCTTCCCGAACGGTCGAAGTCCATCGTGCGAGCCTTATGGCCAAACTCGGCGCCCATACGCTTTCCGAGACCTTGAGGATCGCCTTTTCGGCGGGAATGGGAAAGCGGTCGTAAGCCTGCAGACACAACTCTGTCACTGCGCATCTTTTGGCTTCGCCGACCCGGAGCAGAGCGAGGCGTTGGCGGAATAATACATCGGCATCCATCGAACCCGTGACGAAGGCATGGCGACGCAGGCTCCGGCGGCTCGGGCGCGGGCTCGCCCCATCCAAACGGCCAGATGGCCTTCGATCACTATTCCGAAATAACGTGAAACTCTTCCAGCAACTGGGCGATCTCTGTGCCTTCGAGCTTCTTCATCAGCAGCTTGCGCAGGAAGGACGGGCCGGGAATGTCGATCCCCTTGCCATCCCTGAGCGGCCCGATCGCAGCCAGGAGCGTGCGAATATCATAGGTTGAGCTAAACACTTCAGGCACGCCGCGTTCGACCTGCATGAGCGTGTAGACGGCCTCCATCGGCGTGCGCACCGAATATTCCGTCGTGAAGATACAATCATGCTGCTTCGACTCGGCAAACTGGCCGATGAAGGCGAAATTGACCGCGCCCTGAGGCACCACCTCCGGCCGGTCGCCGGCCTGGCGCGGCATGAAGAAGGCGGTGATGTAGGGCATCATCACCGGCACGGTCTTTGCTCCCGTCGCCGCGAGCCCGGGGATATCCGCGACCGGCACGCCGAGGTGATAGAGCCATTCCTGCGTGATTTCCTCGCCCGTGCAGTCCTGCATCGGCTTCTTCACATAGTCACCCGGCCGGTCGACGAACAAGGCATAGAACCAGGCGACGATCTGGTCCTTCGGCTGCTTCTTGAAGTGGGGTTGCCGGCTGACCGTCCAGCTCAGTAGCCAGCTCGAGTCCTTGACCGTGACGATGCCGCCGGTCACCACCCGGCCGCTGAACGGATCGCGCCTGGCGATCTTGCGAATGTACGCCGGGATGCGCGCGTCTAGCGTGGTGATGGTTGCCGATGCCCATTTGGTTTCCGGGATATTGGATCCGAACACATCGGGACGACCAAAGGCGGAATCCTTGGCCGCGATCCGGCGCCACAGATCCCAAGCCGGCGCGGGCCCCTCGTTGAGCCTGGCCGGAGTATGGTGATCGCCATTGTCGGAATTCTCGGTCAGCGATCCGATGGTGATGAAGACGAGATCATCGGCGCCAAGATCGACGCCGCCTTCGACGCCATTTTCGATCCAGGCAATCCGGGTCGCCTGCTTGCGGCCGGGTTGGATGTCGAAATCGACGTCGGTGACCTCGACGCCGTAGCGAAACCTGACGCCGCGATCCTGCAGCCATTTGACCAGCGGCAGGACCATCGATTCATATTGATTGTAGCGGTTGAACTTGAGTGAGGAGAAATCCGCCAGACTGCCGATATGGTGGATGAAGCGATGGAGATAGAGCTTCATCTCGAGCGCGGAATGCCATTCCTCGAAGGCGAACATGGTGCGCCAGTAGAGCCAGAAGTTGCTCCTGAGGAAATCATCGCCGAAGACTTCGTTGATCCGCTTGTTCTCCATCTCCTCCCGCGTCGCGAGGAAGACGGAGATCAGATCTTTTTGCGCGCGATCGCCGAGTGTCAGCAAAGCCTTGTCAGGCACATCCAGGCCCTGGTTCTGCGTGACGCGCTGCAGCGAAAAATTCGGATCGTCCTTGTTGAGCCGGTAGAATTCGTCGAGCACACTCGCATCCTCGATCTCCAGCGACGGGATCGAGCGATAGAGATCCCAGAGGCATTCGAAATGCTCCTCCATCTCGCGCCCTCCGCGGATGACGAACCCTTTTTCGGGGACGTCGAGGCCGTCGAGCGCGCCGCCGGGAACATGCAGCTCCTCAAGGATGGTAATATGCTCGCCGGCGACGCCGCCGTCGCGGATCAGGAACGCCGCGCCCGCTAGTCCCGCAAGACCCGAGCCGACGAACCAGGCCGTCTTCCTGTCAGCGCCCTCAGGTTTGCGGGGGCGCACGAAAGCTTCATAGTTTCCGCTACTATAGTGCATGACGAACTCCCTCTTCGATCCCGACGACAATGGCGGTTCTGCGGTTTCTTGCTGAACAGCAGAAATGCCTGCCCTGCATTCATTCTCGCCGATGTCGCCCGCCGCTCAGTTCGACGACTTCACTGGTGATCTGATCCTGACGCGTGAGCCGCTCCTCGAGGCGCAGGGCCTCGCCCTTGCGATCGATGTGGCTGCGGGCGGTCGCCATGGTGCGCAGCCGTGCCTCATTCTCGGCGACGAACGTCTCGACCGCCGCCGCGCAGATCTGGGCGAAGACATATTCCACTGTCAGGTTGCCGATGAGGTCCGCCGCCTTGATATTGACGAGCGGCGGCAAATCCGCCGTGGACGCCGGGAAAGTGTCGAGGTCGAGCGGCAGGAGGCTCGCACGCACGATCGAGATGCCCTTGCCGCTGCTCCAGACCGGATAAGCCATGGTAATGGGCACCGCGCCGGCCTCCTCCAGAAAGTCGTAAACCGCGTCGATGATGCTCGTCGCCAGCGCGGGAAGCGCGTCGGCCTTGCTCGGCATGCTCGCGCTCCATGCGATGCGCAGACCGCGCTCGGCCGCAAGGGCCGCCGTGCGTGCCCCAATCAGAAGAATATGCCTGTCCTGCATGTCGGCCGCGGCGCCGTCGAGCAGCTGCTCCGGAAAGGCCCCGGCAAAGCCTTGCTCCGCACCGAACAGGATAAGGCCGCCTCTCGCACCACCGACCGCCCGCGCCGGAAAACGCGCCAGTGGCTCGTCAAGGCGGCGCGCCTGGCCAATGGCGGTGCGGGCGGTCTCCGCATAGCGTCGCACCGCGGGCAGCAGCGCGCGCGCCTGCTGCGCCCGCTGCGCGGCGATGCCCTGCATGGCGTTGACCACCGCACCGAGCTGGCGGACGGTCTCGATCCGGTGGCCGATCTCGGCGAGACGATCGCTCATGGCATACCGCCCATCCGCGGGCTTTCGAGCAGCGCTTTCACCGCCGCGACCAGAGCGGCCCGCTGCGCAGTGTCGATCTGTCCGGTCCGCTCGATCTGCGCGCAAAGCTCGGGGACGTGATCGTCGATCCAGGCGGGCAGCCGTGTGCGGAGCGACGGTATCTCCGCTACTGCCATGTCGTCGAGCAACCCTTCGCTGAGCGCAAGGGCCAGCGCCACCTGGTCGACGGCCCGCAGGGGGCTGAGCAATGGCTGCACGAGCAGGGCGCGCAAGCGTTTGCCACGTTCGATCTGGGCCCGGACGCGCGGCTCAGGCTGCTCGCCGAAGCGGGTGAACATCTCGAGTTCCAGGAACTGCGCATAGTCGAGGCGCATGGTTCCGCTCGCGTCGCGCAGGACACGCAGCTGCGTCTTGCCGCCGACCCGGCTCACGCTCGTGCCGACGTCGATGGCGGGCTTGTGCCCTTGCGCGAACAGCTTCGCGTCGAGAATGATCTGACCATCGGTCATCGAGATCAGATTGGTTGGGATATAGGCGCTGACATTCCCGGCATCGGTCTCCGCGATCGGCAGGGCGGTGAGCGAACCGCCCCCTCGTTTGGCCGAGAGACGCGCCGCGCGTTCGAGCAGGCGGGAATGGAGGAAGAAGACGTCGCCGGGATAGGCCTCGCGCCCGGGCGGCTGCCCGGTCAGCAGAGCGATCTCGCGATGGGTCGCGGCATGCTTGGTGAGATCGTCGAGCACCACCAGCGCGTGGCCGCCCGCGTCCCGAAAATATTCGGCCATCGTGAAGCCCGCGAAGGGCGCGATCCATTGAAGCCCAGGCGCCGCGGCGGGGCTCGCCACGACAAAGACGGTGCGGTCCGGTGCGCCATGCCGCCGCACCTGATCGATCACGCGTGCGACCGCCGAGCTTTTCTGACCGATTGCGACATAGACGCAGATCATGTCGCTCGTGCGCTGGTTGATGATCGTGTCGACCGTGAGCGTCGTCTTGCCGGTGGCGCGGTCTCCGAGAATGAGTTCCCGCTGCCCCCGGCCGATGGCGAACATCGCATCGATCGCGAGCGTGCCGGTTTGGACCGGCTGGACGACGAGGTCGCGCTCGATGATCGATGGCGCCGGCCGTTCGACAGGGTCGAAACGCCTGGCCCTTATCGGTGGGCCGCCATCGAGCGGACGGCCGAGCGGATCGACGACGCGGCCAAGCAATGCCTCGCCAACCGGCACGCGCACCACCTCGCCCGAGCCGGTTACGGTGTCTCCTGCCTCCACCTGGGCGGCATTGTCGAGCAGCACGCAGCCGATCCGGTCCCGGTCGAGCGTGTGGACGAATCCGGTCTGGCCCCGGGCGAAATAGAGCAATTCGTCGAGGCGCGCGTCCGGAAGGCCCGAGACCATAGCAACGCCGTCGCCGATCGATTCCACCCGGCCAATTGCATCGACACGCGGCCCGAGATTGGCGCGCGCGATACAGCTCTGGGCCTGCGTCAGCCAGTCTTCAGGCGATCCGGGCATGATCGTCCTCATTGAGGCTCTCCACCATGGCGTCGAGATCGGCGCGCCAGCTGTTGCGCACGACGGCGTGGGGCGTGCGAAGCTCCGCGCCGGCGATGAGATCTGGATCGACCGCGAAGATCGGGGTCGCGGTATCCGGCAGGATTTCGCCAAGCGCGCGCGCTACCTGCGTCTGCAGATCGGCCGTCAACGGCGCGGGCGTCGCGACGGTGACGGTCCCGGCGACCGCCAGGCTGCGGCGATCCGCCTCGGAAAGGTCCCCGAGCCGCGCGTTGAGCGCGTCGACCATGGCCTGCACCGTCTGCTCGGGCGGGAGACGAGCGAGCAATGTGCCCGCCATCGAGGCGGCGAGGCTCGCTGCCTTTTCCCGCCACTGTGCCGCCACCCGCCCGCGTTCGGCATCGATCGCCGCATGGCCTTGCTCGACCACGGCGTCCGCCTCGAGCCTGGCCTGCGCGAGGAGGCGCTGGCGCTCTGCTTCGGCCTCGGTCCGGATCTCGGCGTGCCGCGCAGCCGCATCCGCGACGAAGCCGTCATTCTGCGTCTTGAGCGCCTGCGCTTCGGCCTGTGCCCGGTCCTTTGCCTCCTGCGCTTCGTCGAGCAGCGCCTGGGCCGATGCCTGGCGGGCAGCGATGGCATCCATCACCGGACGGAACAGGAAGCGTCCGAGCAGCCACACGAGGATGAGGACATTGACCCCCTGCAGCGCGAGCGTCCACCAGTCGATCCGCATGTCAGGCGAACGGGTTGGCGAAGAGCAGCAGCAGCGCGATCACGAGGCAGTAGATCGCCATCGTCTCGATCATCGCGAGGCCCACGAACAGCGTGCGCGAGACGGTGTTGGCGGCTTCGGGCTGGCGCGCGATCGCGTCCATCGCGGCGGCGACGGCCCTGCCCTGCCCGAGCGCCGGGGCGATTGCGCCGATCGAGATCGCGAAAGCGGCGCCGAGGATGCTGGCGAGATGGATCCAGTTCATGCGGGGGACTCCTGTTTGGATGCCGGGCGGGCGCCGTTCTCGCTGATAGCGCTCCCGATAAAGACCATGGCGAGCGCGCCGAAAATGTAGGCCTGGACCGCGCCGGTGAGCATTTCGAGCGCCATCAGCGGGATCGGGACGAGCAGCCCGGCGATGCTCAGCACGACGCCGATCATGAAGACGCCGCTCATGACGTTGCCGAACAGGCGCACCATCAGCGAGAAGCTGCGGGTGAAGAGCTCGACGATATTGAGCGGGGCGAGCAGGATCGAGGGGCGCGCGAAGGTCGCGAGATAGGCCCTGGGCCCGAGCGCGCGGACGCCGAACCAGAGCGTTGCGCCGAAGACGATCAGCGCCAGCGCCGCGTCGGTTTCGAGGGTCGCGGTCGGCGGCTCGACGCCGGGGATCAGCGACGACCAGTTGGCGACCAGCAGGAACAGGAACAGCGTGCCGATCAGCGGCAGATAACGCCGCGGTTCCGCCTCCATCGTCTCGCGGATCTGGCCGGCGACGGTCTCGACGACCAGCTCGATCGCAGCCTGCGCACGCGATGGGCGGAGAGTAAGGCGGCGGGTCAGCAGCCAGCTTCCGATGGTGAGCACGACCATGATGCCCCAGGTCGTGACCACGGGCTGGCTGATCGGTACCGGGCCGACGGTGAAAAGTACATGGCCTTCGAGCGGCGAGGCGAATTTCATCGGGCACCTCCGAACCGGTGGAGCATGATCTGGCGACCGCCCATGAAGCCGGCTGTTGCGGCAAGAAGCGCCGGCCACCCTTGGCGGCTGGCGATGACGAGGACCAGAATAGTGACGGCGAGACGCCCGAGCCTCAGCAGGATCGCGCGCGATGCCGAGCCGCCATGTGTGACGAGGTCGGCTTCTCTCGCGATGGCCGCGAAATGGGCGAGGCCGACCGCAAATCCGAGGGCCAGGAACAGGATGGGGGAGAGCTGGCTCATTGCCGGTGCATCCAGCGCCAGCCCGACCAGCAGCCGAGGGCGAGCCCGACGAGCAGGAGCGGCGCGGTCCAGAAGATGCCGCTATCCAGCCGGTGGTCGAGCCAGCGGCCGATCGCGAGACCGACCAGCGCGGGCAGGACGATCTGCCAACCGAGCACGCCGATCTGGCCGAGATTGCGGGCGACGGAAGGAAGCCGCTGCGCAAGCCGCCGCCGTTCCGCGCGGGTCCGGATGGCTTCGACGATCGGCTGCTCGGGCTTGTCCGCGTTCACAGACCAAGCTCCCGGCCACCACCCTGCAGGGCCTCGACCATATGGCGGATCGCCTGCATCCTGAGCTTCGCCGACGCGGTCCGTTCGGATCGTTCGCCCTCGTCGCGCTCGCGGTAGCGCGCGAGCACGTCATGCTCGAGCGTTCCAAGGTCATCGCCGACATGGCCTTCGCGCGTCGCGACCGCGACCTCCGTGCCGTGGCTCACGGTCAGAATGCCGTTGCGCACCGCGCAATAGCCGGGAGCGCCATCGGAGCCCCGCCAGGAGACGATCGAGACGCCAAGCGCGGTCAGGAAATCGGCATGGCCCGACAGGATGCCGAAACTGCCGCTGGCGTCCTCGGCGCGAACCGACGCGACATCGGCGTCGACGAGGATCGCGGTCGGATCGGTGATGCGCAGCTTCATGCGCCCTGCCCCACGCGAGAGCGTGCCTCTTCAATATCGCCCACCATGTAGAAGGCGCTTTCGGGCCAGTCGTCGGTCTCGCCCGACAGGATGGCCGCGACGCCCTTCAGGGTATCAGCCAGCGCCACCGAGCGGCCGGCTTGCCCGGTGAAGGCCCGCGTCACCATGAAGGGCTGGGTCAGGAAGCGCTGAAGTCGCCGCGCCCTGCCGACGATCAGCCGGTCTTCGCGGCCCAGCTCCTCGATGCCGAGCAGCGAGATGATGTCCTGCAGCTCGCGATAATGCGCGATCGTCTCTCGGACCTGCTGGGCGAGCGCGTAATGATGATCACCCACGACCTGCGGATCGAGCAGGATCGACGAGGACCCCAGGGGATCGACCGCGGGATAGATGCCTTCGGCCGCCATGGCGCGCGAGAGCAGAATGGAACTGTCAAGATGGGCGGAGATGGCGGTGACCGCAGGGTCGGTGAAATCGTCGGCGGGCACATAGACCGCCTCGATCGCGGTCACCGCAGCCCCATGCACAGAGGCGATGCGCTCCTGCAGCGCGGCCACCTCGCTGGCCAGCGTCGGCTGATAGCCGACGCGCGAGGGCATGCGTCCAAGCAGGCCCGACACCTCGCTGCCGGCCTGGACGAAGCGGAACACATTATCCATGAGCAGCAGGACGTTGCGCTTCTGCTCGTCGCGGAAATGTTCGGCGATGGTGAGCGCGGTCAGCCCGACCCGCCAGCGCGCGCCCGGCGGCTCGTTCATCTGCCCGAAAACGAGCACGGTCTTGTCGATCACACCCGAGCCGCGCATGTCGGTGAGCAGCTCATGGCCCTCGCGCGATCGCTCGCCGATGCCCGCGAACACTGAGACACCCTCGTAGCGGGCGACCATCGCGTTGATGAGTTCCATCACCAGCACGGTCTTGCCCACCCCCGCGCCCCCGAACATGGCGGCCTTGCCGCCCTGGGCAAGCGGTGCGAGCAGATCGATGACCTTGATGCCGGTCTCGAACATCGCCGTCGCCGCGCTCTGCTCGTCGAGCGGTGGGGGTGCGCGATGGATCGGCCTCAATGGCACATCCGGTCCGAGCGGCGCGCCGCCGTCCCCCACCTGCCCGGTCGGCGTAAGGAGCCGCCCAAGAACCTTGTCTCCGACCGGAACCGCGATGGGTGCGCCCAAGGCCACCACGCCGACATTGCGCGCCAGACCGGAGGTCGGCTGAAGCGCGACGGCGCGGACGGTCCGATCATCAATATGGCTCTGCACTTCCGCGACCAGCGGGCCTGACGCCGCATCGATGCGCAGTGCTTCATTGACTGCGGGCAGCGGCCCTTCGTCGAACTCGACATCGAGGACGGGACCGCGGAGCGCCGCAATCCGGCCGAGCCTGGCTATGGATGGTATCACGCCCATGCCGGTTGCCGGGTCAGACCATAATCATGCCCGACCGTGCCGCGATCATGACGGGACGGGTAGAAGTCGCTGCCCGCGGGCACGACATGGACGACAAGCCAAAAGTGCATTGGCTGAGCGTCGCAGGCAAGCCGCAGATTCGGCATACGTAGAGTTACCGATTCTCTCTGATTCAGCCTCGCCGAATATCGGCGGCGCGACGCGATGAGCCTCAGGCCAGGGCTGCATGCCCGATACGCTGGAGCTTAGACGCGAAGAGAAAGGTTCATCGTCCCATGCCCTATCCGGTCGATCAACTTGCCGCGCTCGCCAAAGCGAATGTCGGCCTGATGCTGAAGCTCGCCGAAGTCGCCCGGAAAGTTGGCGAAGAGTCGCTCGAGGTCGGCAACCGCGCCGCCGGCCGCTTCGCCGAAGAGGCGCGTGCCTCGATTGCGGGCGCGACGGACAAGACGTCGGACGCCGGCGCGGTCAGCCCGGCCGGACCGCGGGCACTGTTCGAGGACATGGCCACGGTCCGCGAGCATATGATTGCCGGCACAAGATCGGCGTTCGAGGAATGGCAGCAGGCCTGGCAGGCCGTCGCGAGCGCTCCGACGGCTCCCGGGGCGCTGGATGCCTTTGCTGCCATTGTCGGACCATGGTTCGGGCAGAAAAGCCCGGGCGACGGCGAGAAGCAGGCCACCAGCGACAAATAGGATAGCCCCCGATCGCGGCGAGCCGCCCTAGCCGAGCAGGTGCTGACCGCCATCGACCGGAATGATCGTGCCGGTGATATGGCGGCCGGCATCGCTCACCAGGAAGGCGGCGAGCCCTCCGACATCCTCGATGGTCACGAGCTGGTGCTGCGGGACCGTCGCCGCGGCCCGTTCGAGCAGCTCGTCGAAGCGGTCGATGCCGCTGGCAGCGCGGGTCGCGATCGGGCCTGGCGAGATCGCATGGGCGCGAATGCCCTTGGGGCCAAGCTCAGCCGCGACATAGCGGGTCGCGCTTTCGAGGGCCGCTTTGACCGGCCCCATCAGGTTGTAGTGCTCGACCACCCGCTCCGACCCGTAGAAGGTGACGCACAGCAGGCAGCCGCCATCCGACATCAGCGGCTCGGCGAGACGCGCCATGCGCAGGAAGCTGTGGCACGAGACGTCCATCGCCAGCGCGAGGCCTTCGGCCGAGCTGTCGACGACGCGGCCGTGCAAATCCTCGTTCGGCGCGAAAGCGATCGAATGAAGCAGGAAATCGAGGCCGCCTTATTCGGACTTCACCCGCTCGAACAGGGCCTCCAGTTCGCCCGGCACCCGGACATCGCACGCGGCGAGCCATTCGACTCCCAGGGTCTCCGCGACGGGCGCCACGAGCGGCTCGGCCTTTCCGTTGAGATAGGTCGCCGCCAGTCTCGCGCCACAGTCGTGGAAGGCCTGGGCGCAGCCCGCCGCGATGCTCTGCGCGTTGGCGATGCCGATCACCAGGCCGCGCTTGCCAGTAAGATCGACGAGAGGTTTCATGGTTTCGGCTCCTCACGCAGAAGATCGGCGGTGTGGATGGCGATCATCCACTCCTCGTCGGTCGGGATGATGCGCACCGTGACACGGCTGAACGGCGCGCTGATGACCGACGCTCCGCGGAGATTCGCGTCCGTGTCGAGCGCCACGCCGAGCCAGCGGAGCCGATCGGCGACGCGGGCGCGGATTTCAGGCGCATTCTCGCCGATCCCGGCGGTAAACACGAAGCTATCGAGCCCCCCGAGCGAGGATGCGAGGGCGCCAGCCTGGCGCGCGATCTGCCAGACGAAGAGGTCGATCGCTTCCCCAGCGGCGGGCGTTTCGCTGCCGAGAAGCGCGCGCATGTCGCTCGATGTGCCGGACACGCCCAAAAGGCCGGACTCACTGTAGAGGAGATGCTCGACTTCGCGCGCCGTCATGCCCCTCTGCTGGAGAAGATAGAGCACCGCGCCCGGGTCGAGCGCTCCGCACCGCGTGCCCATCACCAATCCGTCGAGTGCGGTGAACCCCATCGTCGTGTCGATGCTGCGCCCCCCGTCCATCGCACAGAGGCTGGCCCCGTTGCCGAGATGCGCGGCGATCGTGCGGCCACCGCCTGTATCGGGATCGATCAAACGCAGCTGCCGCGCGATATATTCGTAGGAGATGCCGTGAAAGCCGTAGCGCCGCATGCCCTCTTCGCCGAGCGCGCGCGGCAGCGCGAGGCGCGTCGCAACCGGGGGCTGGCCATGATGGAAGCCGGTGTCGAAGCAGGCGACTTGCAGCAGAGCGGGGCGCAGCCTGGAGACGGCGCGGACCGCGGCGAGATTATGGGGCTGATGCAATGGCGCCAGTGGGCAAAGCGCCTCGAGTGCGGCGAGGAGTGGCGCGTCGACCCGCGCCGGCGCTGAATGGTCAGCGCCCCCATGAACGATCCGATGTCCTACCGCGATCAGATCCTCGCCGACCGAAGCTTCGATCTCCCGCAGCAAATCCTTGAGCAGCGTCTCATGCGTGATCGTGACGTCTTTCGTCCAGCGCCGGTCGGCAAGGACATCCCCCTTCGCATCGCGCGCGATCAGGTGCGGCTCAAGGCCGATATTCTCGATCTTGCCGCTCGCCAGCAAAGAGGGCTCATCAGTGCCCGGCTCGGCGTAGAGCGCGAACTTAAGGCTCGACGAACCGGCGTTGAGGCACAGGATTTCAGCCATCGCGGCGCTGTCCCGCAACGCCGGGAGCCGCCTTGGTCGCAGCCCGCGCCAGCAGCACCGCGAGCGCGCAGGAGGCGAGGCGCGTGCGCACGCTGTCTGCCCGGCTGGTGAGGATGATCGGAACGCGCCCGCCGAGCACCACGCCTGCGGCATCGGCGCCGCCCAGGAAGGTCAGCTGCTTTGCGAGCATGTTGCCGGCCTCCAGATCGGGCACCAGCAGGATGTCCGCCTGGCCGGCGACCGGCGAGACGATACTTTTCTCGCGCACGGCCGCCTCGCTGATCGCATTATCGAGGGCGAGCGGGCCATCGAGCAGCGCGCCTTCGATCTGGCCCCGGTCCGCCATCTTGCAGAGCGCCGCGGCATCCAATGTGGTGCGCATTTTCGGATTGACCGTTTCGACGGCGGCGAGGATCGCGACCCTGGGTTGTTCGATCCCGATCACATGGGCAAGGTCGATCGCGTTGCGCGCGATGTCGGCCTTGTCCTCAAGCGTCGGCTCGATGTTAATCGCGGCGTCGGTGATGATGAGCGGGCGCGGATAGCCGGGCACGTCCATCACATAGGCGTGGCTAATCCTGCGTTCGGTCCGAAGGCCCGTGTCGGACGATACGACCGCGCCCATGAGCTCGTCAGTATGAAGCGAGCCCTTCATCAGCAGCGCGGCTTCGCCGGCCCGCACGCGCGCGACGGCTTCGGCGGCGGCGGCGTGGCTGTGCGGGACGTCGATCACCCGGAAGGCCGCAATATCGACACCGGCGTCCTTCGCCGCATTCGTCATACGCGCCGCAGGGCCGATGAGAATCGGAACGACGATGCCGGCGTCGGCGGCCTCAGCCACTGCGCGCATGGCGTCGGCGCTGCACGGATGGACCACGGCCGTGACGCACGCAGATCCGTCCTTGGCGCGCGCCATCAACTGGCGGAAGCGGTCATGGCTGGCGATCCGCACGTCGGGAAGCGGCATGCGGGGCCGGCTGACTTTCTCGGTGGGCGCCTTGACCTCGGCCTGGCCGCTGATGACGGTCTCGCCCTTCTGGTTCACGCAGGTGCAGTCGAGAACGATGACATGATGCTCGGCGCGCTTCTGCGCGACGGTGACGCAGGCCGTGATGGTGTCGCCGACGCCCACCGGGCGGGTGAAGCGAAGCGATTGGCCGAGATAGATCGCACCGGGCCCTGGCAGCTCGGTTCCCAGGATCGCCGAGATGAGCCCCGCGCCCCACATGCCATGAGCGATGACCCTGTGGAACATGTCCGTTTCGGCATAGACAGGGTCGAGATGCGCCGGATTCACGTCGCCTGACACCGCCGCGAAGAGCTGGATGTCGTCGGCGGTCAGCGTGCGGGTGAGGCTGGCCGTGTCGCCGACGGCGATCTCGTCGAACGTGCGGTTCTCGATGAGGTTGGCGGTGGCCATGGCTCAGCGCTCCAGCACGTAGCGCCCGGGGGCATCACCGAGCGGCGGATAGTTCCGTTCGGGCGCGCCCATCGACGGTGGGGCGGCCGCCTTGCCCGAGTGCGATCCAAGCCATGAACTCCATTCCGGCCACCACGACCCTTCGCGCAGCTCGGCCCGCTCCAGCCAGGTATCGGGACCTGGCGCCGGGCCATCCTGCATCCGTGTCGCGACGCGAAAGTGGCGATGAGGATGCCCGGGCTCGGAGACGATCCCGGCATTGTGGCCACCGCTCGTCAGCACGAAGCGGATCTCCGCGCCCGTCAGCATGTGGAGCTTGTGGGTCGAGCGCCACGGCGCGACATGGTCGGTTTCCGTGCCCACCATGAAGATCGGCATGCGCAGCCCCGAGAGCGAGACCGGGTGGCCGCCGGCCTCGTAGCGCCCTTCGGACAGGTCATTGTCGAGGAACAGGCGCCGAAGATATTGCGCGTGCATGGCATAGGGCATGCGGGTGCCGTCGGCGTTCCATGCCATGAGGTCGGTCATCGGCTCGCGCTCGCCCATGAGATAGGTCGAGAGGATGCGCGACCAGAGCAGATCGTTGGACCGCAGCATCTGGAAGGCGCCGCCCATATGGCTGCTGTCGAGAAAGCCGCGCGCCCACATCATCGCATCGATCAGGTTGATCTCCGCCTCGTCGATGAACAGACCAAGTTCGCCCGGCTCGCTGAACTCGGTCTGGGCGGCGAACAGCGTGACGCTCGCCAGACGCTCATCTTCATCGCGCGCCATCGCGGCCGCGGTGATGGCGAGCAGCGTGCCGCCGATACAATAGCCGGCCGCGTGGATCTTCTCGGTGCCGGTAATCGCCTGGATGACATCCACGGCGGCCATCGGCCCAAGCAGGCGATAATCCTCCATGTCGAGATCGCGGTCGGCGCTGTCGGGATTGTGCCAGGAGATGCAGAACACGGTGTAGCCCTGCCCTACCAGCCAGCGGATGAGCGAATTTTCCGGCGACAGGTCGAGGATGTAATATTTCATGATCCATGCCGGCACGATCAGTATCGGCTCCGGACGCACCGTCTCGGTTGCGGGCGCATATTGGATCAGTTCCATGACCCTGTTGCGAAACACGACCTTGCCAGCCGTGGCTGCGACCTTCTCGCCGACCCGATAGGCCTCCGTGCCCGCTGCGGGCTCCCCGCGTACCAGGCGTTCCAGGTCGTCGCAAAAAAATCGCGCACCCTCGACAAGGCATTGTCCTCCGGTTTCGAGGATGCGCTGCTGGAGCACGGGGTTGGTCGGGATGAAATTGGTCGGGGACACCATGTCGAGCATCTGGCGGGTCGCGAACTCGACGATCGCTTCGTGGTGCCCGGTGACGCCGCTCACGCCGGTCGTCGCGGCATGCCACCATTGCTGCTGGAGCAGGAAGGCCTGCTCGATCAGGTCGAACGGATGGCGCTTCCAGGCTGCGTCGGCGAAGCGCCGATCCTGGGGCAGCGGATCGATCGCCGGCTCGGGATCGCTGCCGGATGCGCTGCGCATGGCATAGTCGGCGAGCCGCATCAGCTTGCGCCCGCCCTTGGCGGCGAGCTGCAGCTGCCTGCCTGGCGAGCAGAGAATGTGCGTCCACCAGTCGGAAAAAGACTGCGCCAAAGTGGCGGGCGACTGGCCTGAAGTCAGCTGCGCGATGGCGGCGAAGCTCGACCGATCCAGCGTCGTGGCCAGACCGTCCAACGGGTCAGGGATATTGCTTCGACTCTGCACATTTTCGCTCCTGCTGCGGTGCAACAAGCCCTGAAGCGCAGGAAGCCTCTGCGCACTCCGTAGTCCTACGGAGGGATTGCCTCGCATATGCCAGCCCCAGAAGTCAGAGCTCAGCACGACATTGCTGTATGAAAAGCGGCCAAATACGATCAGGAGGCTCAGTGCGGTCGCACGGGCGAGCCAGCTATCCCGCCGAACCAGTCCCGCAATACCGGCGAAAGGGTCTGCGGGTTGCCGCCGATATGGCGAAGATCCTCCGCCAGCAGTGGCGGGCGGACTGCGAGGAAATATATCGCGAGGCCCGTCGTGAGAATGCCAAGTGCGATCAGCACCCCGGCCGCCAGAGCGGGTCTGGTCCGAGAGGCGGCCGGCGCTAACATTTTCTGTCGAGACTCAGTTCGGCGATGATGGGACAATCTGGCCGCTCGTCGCCATGACAGCGCTCGGCGAGATCGACGAGGGTCTCGCGCAGGGTCGTCAGCGCTTCGGCCTTGCGCTGCAATTCCTCCGCCCGCGCCAACGCGACCCGCTTTACATCGGCGCTGCTGCGGCCCGTGTCGGCCCACAGGCCGAGCAGGGTCCGGATCTCCTCGATCGGAAAACCGAGATCGCGGGCATTGGCGATGAACCGCAGGCGATGGAGGTCACTCTCGCCATAGTCGCGATAACCCGCTCCCCGGCGCGGCGGCGCCGGGATGAGGCCGATCTTCTCATAATGGCGGATCATCCGCTCCGAGACCCCGCTTTGCTTCGACGCCTCCCCGATGTTCACAGCGCTTTCCGGTTGAGGCGCAGCGCGTTGGTGACCACGCTGACCGAGGAGAGCGCCATGGCGGCGGCCGCGATGATCGGCGAGAGCAGGATGCCGAACAGCGGATAGAGCGCGCCCGCCGCCACCGGCACCCCGGCGACATTGTAGATGAAGGCGAAGACCAGGTTCTGGCGGATGTTGGACATGGTCGCCTGGCTCAGCCGCCGTGCCCGCACGATGCCCATGAGATCGCCCTTGAGCAGCGTCACGCCCGCGCTCTCGATCGCGACGTCGGTGCCCGAGCCCATGGCAATACCGACATCGGCGGCAGCCAGTGCGGGGGCGTCGTTGACCCCGTCGCCGGCCATCGCCACCACGCGCCCCTCGCTCTTCAACCGCGCGACGACGGCACTCTTCTGGTCGGGCAGTACCTCGGCTTCGACATCGTCAATGCCGAGCCGCCTTGCCACCGCCTCTGCTGTGGTGCGGTTGTCGCCGGTCAACATCACCACGCGAATGCCTTCGGCCTTGAGTGCGGCCAGGGCCTCCGGCGTCGTCTGCTTCACGGGATCGGCGATTGCAAAGGCGCCGCCGACGGTGCCGTCGACGCCGATGAAGATCGCGGTGGCGCCATCCCGGCGCAGGGCGTCGGCCTGCTCCGCCAGCGCGTCGGTTGCTATGCCCTCTTCCGAGAGGAACCGCGCATTACCGAGCACGATCCGGCGGCCGTCGACGGTGCCGAGCGCGCCGCGTCCGGTGGGGGAATCGAAGTCGGTGACGTCGCTCGTGGGGATGCCGCGATCCTTGGCGGCCTCGACGATCGCCAGCGCGAGCGGATGCTCGGAGGCCCGCTCGACCGAGGCGGCAAGCCGCAGCAGTTCGGCTTCGTCGAAGCCGGGCGCCGGCACGATCTGGGTGACGGCAGGCCGGCCTTCGGTCAGCGTGCCGGTCTTGTCGACGACGAGCGTGTCGACTTTTTCCATATGCTCGAGCGCTTCGGCATTCTTGATGAGGACGCCGAGCCCGGCGCCGCGGCCAACCCCGACCATGATCGACATCGGCGTGGCGAGACCCAGTGCGCAGGGACAGGCGATGATCAGCACGGCGACCGCCGCAACCAGCCCGTAGGCGAAGCGCGGCTCGGGGCCCCAGATGCCCCAGGCGATGAACGCGACCACCGCGACCGCGATGACCACGGGCACGAACCAGCCCGACACCTGATCGGCCATGCGCTGGATCGGCGCGCGCGAGCGCTGCGCCTCGGCGACCATCTGGACGATGCGCGCGAGCATGGTGTCCCGGCCAACCTTGTCGGCGACGATAACGAGCGCGCCGGTCTGGTTGAGCGTGCCGCCGATCACCGTGTCGGCCTTGGCCTTGGTGACGGGCATGGACTCACCGGTGACCATCGACTCGTCGAGCGAGGAACGGCCGTCCTCGACCACGCCATCGACCGGCACCTTCTCGCCAGGACGCACACGCAGGCGGTCGCCGACCGCAACGAGATCGAGGCTGATTTCCTCTTCACTGCCATCGGAACCGATCCGGCGCGCGGTCTTTGGCGCAAGGTTAAGCAGCGCCTTGATCGCGCCCGAGGTCCGCTCGCGCGCGCGCAGTTCGAGCATCTGGCCGAGCAGCACGAGGACAGTGATCACCGCGGCCGCCTCGAAATAGACGGCAACCATGCCGTCCTCTCCGCGGAAGGCGGGCGGGAACAGCTGGGGCGCGAGCGTCGCGACGACGCTGTAGATCCAGGCGACCCCGGTCCCCATCGCGATCAGGGTGAACATGTTGAGGTTGCGGGTCTTGAGCGAGGCCCAGCCACGCTCGAAGAAGGGCCAGCCCGCCCAGAGCACGACGGGTGTCGCCAGCACGAACTGGATCCATACCGAGATCGACATCGGCACGAGGCGATGGATCGCGGGAAAGAGATGCGCGCCCATCTCGAGGATCAGCACCGGGAGGGCCAGCATCAGGCCGACCCGGAAGCGCCGTGTGAAATCGACCAGCTCATGGCTGGGGCCGCTGTCGGCGGTCACGGTCGCGGGCTCGAGCGCCATGCCGCAGATCGGACAGGATCCGGGATGGTCCTGCCGGATCTCTGGATGCATCGGGCAGGTCCAGATCGTGCCTTCGGGCGCCGCGACCGGCGGCGCTGGCGGGCCGAGATAGCGCTCGGGATCGGCGATGAATTTGGTCCGGCAGCCCGCGCTACAGAAATGATAGCGTTCACCGCCATGCTCGGCTTGATGCGCCGTGGTCGCCGGGTCGACGGTCATGCCGCAGACCGGGTCCTTGACGCCGGTCGCCGCTTTCGCGGCGCTGTGGCCGCCGCAGCAACCGCCGCCATGCGCCGCACCATGTGTCTCGTTCATCGCCTTGCTCCTTTCGACGCCTGACGATCTAGGGTCTGACACCGTGTCAGGGTCAATACGTAATCGCCTAAGCGGACAAATCGGCGGGCCCGTTCGCCTGGCCGCCATCAGCCAAGGTCATTGGCAACCGTAAGGCCGTGGTCCTGCGCCGGTCGATGCGCCGTAAACAAGTCGATCGCGCCGGTGATGGTCAAAAGCCGAAACGTCTCGGCCACATGCCTGAAGCCGGCCGCCGCGATCAGGCCGGGGAGCACGCCGTCGGCATTGGGCCGGGTATCATCGATGCCATCGAGCCGCTGCACGGTCAGGCGGAAGGCAAGCCGCATGAAACCCTGCTGGCGGCCATAATCGGCGATCACCAGGCGCCCACCCGGGCGCAGCATGGCGAACATGGCGCGCAGGGTTGCCGCCTTCTCCCTGACCGGCATCTGATGCAGCACGAGACTCGACACGACAGCGTCGGCGGTACCCGGGGCCACGTCCCTGGCAAATCCCTGACGCCAGTCGATATCGGCCCGCCGCACAGCGGCCTTGTGCCGCGCGATGTCGAGCGCCTCGGCATTGGGATCGAGACCGATCACCTGCGTCCTGGGCTCGGCTTGCTTGAGCATCAGCGCGAAGCTGCCGGTGCCACAGCCGACGTCGACGACCGTCTCACCGGCTTTGGGCGCCAGGGCGGCGAGCATGGCGGCACGCCACCGCTTCTCCCGCGTCCACAGGCGGATCGCGCGATCATAGTCTTTCGTCGATCCGGTCCCGAGCGGCGGGGTGTAGGATTGCATTGGCTTCTCCCAACGCGAGGCGTCCGAAACGATAAGCTACATCGACATGGGCGGCGATAGTGTCCCCAGCCAGGCGACGAGCCCGAGAATGACGATCGCAAGACCGCCTTCGACGACGAGGCTCGCGCGCAGCAGCGCCTGCGCCCGTGGCGCGTCCTCTTCCTCGATCGCCTGCGCAAGTGCCGGGGTCAGGCGATAACGGTTGAGCGCGGCCAGGCCCAGCATGCCGGCGAACAGCAGCAGCTTGGCGATGAGCAGCAGGCCGTAGGTCGACTGCCCGAGCGAGGCGATGTTGCCCGGACCGACGAGGAACCAGCCGTTCACCGTCCCGGTCAGGATCAGCAGGGCGACGATGATCGTGCCGACGAGGGAGAAGCCCCGCAACGCTTCCTCGGCGAGCGTGACCCGGTCCATGTCTTGAGCGGCGAGATCGTCGGTTGCGAGCCTGGGAAGTACCAGCGCGAGGAATGCGGCAAGCGCGCCGACCCAGGCGCCGGCGGCGAGCAGATGGATGAGATCGGCCCCCAGTTGCAGCCAGCCCGCCTCGCCTTCGCCAGCCGCGCCATGCCCACTCCAGGCGAGGGTCGCGAGTGCGACCGCGCCTGCCAGAGTGGAGGCGATGAAGGCAGGACGGGATTGCCGGCGATAGAAGGGGATGGAGAGCAGAAGAACGAGGAGCGCGACGAGGCGCGCCTTCAGCGCCGTTCCCATGGACGTGCCGTTGAACAGCTCTGCGACCATGGAAAGATCAGGCTGGGTGAGCGGCAGCCCGGTCATGGCCGCTGCCTGCAACGCGAACCCCAGCACCGACAGCAGGAGGGCGAGACAGGCGAGACCGGCCACCATTGCTACCATCGGCAGATGCCGCTGTACCATCCGGCCGCCGCCGGGCGCATAGAGCGCGAACAGCGGCAGGCCGAACAACAGGCCGAGATCGACGTAAAGCGCCCAGCGGACGGCGACGAGTGCCACGTCGTTCATGGCGTCACTTGACGGTAAAGGCGAGATTGCCCTGGATGCGGTGCGTGTCGGTCGAGACGACGTGCCAGGCGACCTGATAGCTGCCCGCCATGAGCGGCTTGGCGAGCGTCAGCACGAGCGTCTTGTCGCCTTCGACGGACGTCTTGAAGCCGGTTACCGCCATGCGGTGGTTGGGCATGCCGGGCATGCCGGTCATCACGATCTCGGCGCCCGACAGCTTCGGCATCAGACCTTCACTGAAGGTGAGCGTTATACGCGACGGCGCCGGGACGCTGGCGTTGGCGGCGGGCGTCGAGGACACGAGCTTGGGATGGGCGTAGGCCGGAGCCGAAACACTCAGGCCGGCGGCGGCGATGGCTGCGAGCGGCGAAAAGAAGCGCATTTGGACATTCTCCTGTCAGTGACATGAGAGAATACGCAGCCGCGACCTGCACCCCTCGCAATTTTCTTTTTGTTCCCGGACAAGGGTTGCCGGACCATCCTGCGTATTGAGAAGTGAAGACGGAGAAACATCATGGACCACCTCGACGACATGCTCAGCCGGTTGCGGGAAGCGCCGCTCGATCCCCGGCTTGCCGGGCTGGACAGCCGCGTCATGGCCGAGATCGCCCGGCTCCAGGCCATGCCCCGCCTGAGCGCCACGACATTCGGTATCGCCGCGGCAGCAGCCTTGTTCCTGGGAATTGCCGGCTCGGCCGTGCCTGTGCGGTCGACCGAAGCCGGGCCGATATCGCCCTTTGACGCGCGGCTCGCGCTCGCTCCTTCGACGCTGCTGAGTTCACAATGATGCGCGACCGCCGGCTCCTGCTCCTCGTCCTGCTGACCTTTGCCGCGGCGATCGCCGGTGTGGTCATCGGCCGCGTCTATGTGGTTCCGGTGCGCCCGGTCGAAAATGAGTTGCACGACCTGCTCCATCGCGATCTGAAGCTGGACACCGCGCAACATAGCCGTCTCGAGACGATCGAGAAGAACTATGCGATCCGGCGTCAGGCACTGGAGGCCGAACTGCGCGCCGATAACGCGCGGCTCGCCGAGGCGATCGAGGCGGAGCATGGCTATGGTCCTCGGGTTGCAGGGGCGGTGGATCGCTCGCACCAGGCGATGGGCGCGCTGCAGAAGGAAACACTCGAGCATATATTCGCGATGCGGGCCGTGCTGCGCCCGGATCAGACGGACAAGTTCGACGACGCCGTGGTGAAAGCGCTGACGGCCAAGTCCAAATGACCGCGTGCCTCCCCGACTGCTCGGACGGGGAGCTCGCGGCTCTGGCGCTTGGAGGCCGGCAAGCGGCCTATGGCGAGCTGGTCCGCCGGCATCAGGGCTGGGTGCACCGCCTCGTGCGCAGCCATGTCGGGAACCGCGACGAAGCGCTCGACGTGACCCAGGCGAGCTTCGTCGCCGCCTTCGCCGCACTCAACCACTATGACGCTGCGCGACCTTTTCCGGTCTGGATGTCGCGGATCGTCATCAACAAATGCCATGACTGGCGCCGCCGCCGCGCGGTCCGCAACTTCTTCTCCCACGCGCTGGCGCTGGGGGAAGCCGAACATGTCGTCGACGAGGCGCCACTACCCGACCAGGCGATCGGCGCCGAGCAGCAGCTGGCAGAGGCCATGAAAGCGATCGCCGCCCTGCCCGCATCGCTCAAGGACACGCTCGTCTTGCGGACGATCGATGAGAAATCGGAAGCCGAAACCGCCGAGATTCTCGGCATCTCCCAGAAGGCGGTCGAAACACGCCTCTACCGCGCCCGGGCGCGCCTCGCGGAAATTTTGAAGAAAGTTTGAGGGGCACGCGGGCGGGCTGCGTATTTCCAGTAGGCCCGCCCTCTTTCCGCAAGCTGAGACAAACCGAATGATTTCTGCTCTCGACCGCCGCCAGTTCCTTCGCGGCGCGGCCCTCGCCGGTGGCGGCGCCGCCTTGTCAGCCTGGCTGCCGGCCTGGGCGCAGACGATCTCGCCGGGGATGCGGCCGACGCTGCCGACCGTGTCGGGCGAAGACATCACGCTGACGATCGCCCGGCAGTCGATGAGCATCGATGGTCGCCAGTTCCGGGCAATCGGCGTCAACGGCACGGTCCCTGCGCCACTCATCCGGCTGCGCGAAGGCCAGCGCGTGCGGCTCAACGTCGTCAATCAGCTCGAGGAGGACAGCTCGATCCACTGGCACGGGCTGCTGGTGCCAGCCAAGCATGACGGTGTGCCAGGCGTCTCTTTCCCCGGCATCAAGCCTGGCGGCAGCTATCTCTATGATTTTCCGGTGATGCAGAACGGCACCTACTGGTACCACAGCCATTCGGGCCTGCAGGAGCAGGAAGGCCATTACGGCCCGATCATCATCGATCCCGCCGGTGCCGATCCGGTCGCTTATGACCGCGAGCATGTCATCGTGCTCGCCGATCACAGTGCGCTCTCGCCGCAGGCGATCTTCCGGCGCCTCAAAGTCAACCCCGGGCATTTCAACTTCCAGCGCCAGACCCTGGCCGGGCTCCTGTCAGGCAAGGATCAGCCGCTCAAGGACCGGCTCGACTGGGGCCAGATGCGGATGGACCCCGCCGACATCTCCGATGTCACCGGATCGACCTACACCTATCTCGTCAACGGCCATGGTCCGATGGACAACTGGACCGCGCTCTTCACCCCGGGCGAGCGGGTGCGGCTGCGCGTCATCAATGCGTCGGCGATGACCACCTTCAACGTCCGCATTCCCGGCCTCCCGCTCAGCATCGTCCAGGCCGACGGGCAGAATGTGGTGCCGGTCACCGTCGACGAGTTCCAGATCGGTGTTGCCGAGACCTACGACGTCGTTGTCAGCCCAGGCGATGACAAGGCCTATACCCTTGTCGGCGAGGCCATCGACCGCTCGGGTATGGCGCGTGCCACGCTCGCGCCGCGCGCCGGCATGGCCGGCGAGGTGCCTCCCTTACGCAAACGGCCGCTCGCCGACATGAAAGACATGGGCATGGACATGTCCTCGATGCCGGGCATGGAAGGCATGGACATGTCGGGCGGCGCGATGCGGGGCGTCGATCCCACAGCCGAGAAGAACGCCTCCGCGCGCCTCGCGACCGGCGCGGCGGCAGCGGTGGCGACCATGGACCATAGCGCCATGGCGGGCATGGACCATTCGGGGATGGATCATTCCGCGATGACCGGGATGGATCATGGATCGATGGCCGGCATGGACCACGGCGCGATGGGCGCCGATGGCCAGATGGCGGGCATGGATCATGGCGGGCACGCGATGGGCTCGATGAAGATGCGCGATTTCTCGAATGCGCCCCAGGTGAAGCGCGATCCGAGCGTCCAGACCATCTCGCCGATGCCCGTCGACCGCACCGGCGAGCCCGGCCAGGGCCTCGCCGACGTCGGCCACAAGGTGCTTGTCTACAAGGATCTGATGGCGCTCGAGCGCAATCCGGATGTGCGCGCGCCGAGCCGCAGCATCGACATTCACCTCACCGGCAACATGGAGCGGTTCATGTGGTCGTTCGACGGCGAAAAAATGTCGGACCATCACGAGCCGATCCCCTTCATCGAAGGCGAGCGGGTGCGCGTCAATCTCATCAACGACACGATGATGGGGCATCCGATCCATATTCACGGGCATTTTTTCGAGCTGGTGACGGGGCATGGCGATCATGCGCCGCGCAAGCATACGGTGATCGTCCAGCCCGGCGGCAAGGTGACCTGGGACTTCACCGCCGACGCGGTCGGCGACTGGGCCTTCCACTGTCATCTCCTCTACCACATGCATGCAGGGATGATGCGGGTCGTGAGCGTCCGTCCGAAGGGAGACGCGTAATGACCCGCATCCTCACGCCGCTGGTGAGCGCGATCGCCCTTTTCGCTGCCGCGCCCGCCTTTGCCCAGGATCATTCGATGCACGGCATGCCCGGCATGGCGCCGCCGGGCGAAGTGGCGCCGGCGCAGGAGAAGAAGAAGGACAAGGCCGCCGCCAGGCCGCGCGCTCAGACACCAGCGCCGGACGCCACCTCGGCGATGGACCATTCGCAGCACCAGGCCAGTCCTGCGCCGCAGGGAGATGCGGCCGGTCAGCCGCAACCCGCGTCTCCCGCGATGCCGGAGATGCCGGGTATGGACCATTCGCAGCATGGCCAGACAACGATGCCGGGAATGCCCGCCATGCCCGGCATGCAAATGACCGGCACGGCGCTTCCGGCCGGCAATGCGCCCCCGCCGCCTCCCCCAAGCGACCACTTCGCCGATCGTGATTTTCCCGGCGGCGAGATGGCGCGCTCGCGCGACATCATGATGAAGGATAGCGGCGGCAACAATTTCGGGCAGATGCTGCTCAACCTGTTCGAGTATCAGGCGCATAGCGGCCGCGATGGCTATCGCTGGGATGGCGAAGGCTTTTACGGCGGCGACATCAACCGGCTCTGGCTCAAGAGCGAGGGCGAAGGCGAGTTCGGCCGCGGCATCGACAGCGCCGAGGTCCAGGCCCTCTATAGCCGGGCCATCGACCCCTATTTCAATCTTCAGGGCGGTATCCGCCAGGACTTCGGCCGCGGGCCCGACCGCACCTACGCGACGATCGGCGTCGAGGGCCTGGCTCCTGGCATGTTCGAGGTCGAAGGCGCGCTGTTCCTCTCGACCAAGGGCGATGTTCTGGGCCGGGTCGAGGGCTATTACGACCAGCGCATCACCCAGCGCCTGATCCTCCAGCCGCGCGCCGAGGTCAATTTCGCCGCACAGGATATTCCGGAGAACGACATCGGTTCGGGGCTGGTCAACATAGAGCTCGGCGCGCGCCTGCGCTACGAATTCAGCCGCCAGTTCGCGCCTTACATCGGCGTTTCCTATCTGCGCAAAGCCGGAGACACGGCGCGGCTGTCGAGGCTTGCGGGCGAGGACGTCCATGCCACCAGCTTCGTCGCCGGCGTTCGCTTCTGGTTTTAGCATCAGGACGGCTGATGGCGGGGGCGAACAAGAGAGCGGGGCGTTACACTCATACCCAGGTCGGCCGGCGCCGAGCGAAGGAGATACGCCATGGACCATTCGTCCCACATGAACACCCGGAAGATGGGCGCCTATTGGAGCCTTGCCGTTCAGACCGTCATCAGCGGCGTCATCATGTATCTGGTGATGTTCGTCATGATCGACGGGCTCGACAGCTTCTACAACAACCTCAACATGCTCTACATGACGCTGATGATGGTCGCGCCGATGGTGGTGCTGATGATCGTCGCCATGCGGCACATGTTCGCGTCGAAAGCCGCCAACATCGCGCTGATCGCCGCGTCGCTGGTCGCCTTCTTCGGCAGCTTTGCGCTCATCCGCACCCAGACCACGATCGGCGACACGGCCTTTCTGCGCTCGATGATCCCGCATCATTCCGGGGCGATCCTGATGTGCCAGGAAGCAAAGCTCAGCGATCCGGAAGTCATCCGGCTTTGCGAATCGATCAAGCGCTCGCAGCGGCAGGAAATCGACGAGATGAAGGCCATACTCGCGCGGCGCTGAGTGGCACGGTCGGGCTACGCCCGGATGCGTGCGCCCGGCCAGGCATGTGAGCCGGGACGATGGTCGACACGAGGCGCGGGCCGGACGAGATTGCCAGGGAGGTGGCGCGGCTTGCGCCGCTGTTCCTGCGACAGGCTGGCGGCCATGTCCTGACGCTGCTCGATCCTGCCGGGATCGTGCTGAGCTATAATGAAGAAGGCGAGCGTGCCGAATGCTGGCCGCTCGACCGCGTCCTGGGACAGCCCCACGACCTGTTCTACCCGCCCGACGAGATTACGGCCGGCCGCCCGTGCGCAGACCTGGCGGCCGCCTTTCACGAGGGCACGCTGGAGCGCGAAGCGTGGCGGGTCTGCGAGAACGGCGCGGAGTATCTCGCGCGCCTGACGATCAGCGCCCTGTTCGAAGGCGACGCACATCGAGGCTTCGCCTGCATCAGTCGCGATGTCACCGACGAGGCGGCGGTCCGCGCGTCGATCGAGACCCGCGAGCAGCATCTGCAATCGATCCTGGCGACCGTCCCCGATGCGATGATCATCATCGACGAGACCGGCGCCATCACGTCGTTCAGCGCAGCGGCCCAACGCCTGTTCGGCTATTCGGAAACCGAGCTCGTCGGCCGCAACGTCTCCTGCCTCATGCCCCAGCCCGATCGCGACCGGCATGACGAATATATCGCGCATTATCTCAAGACCGGCGAGCGCCGGATCATCGGCCTCGGCCGCGTCGTGGTCGGCCAGCGCCGCGACGGCTCGACTTTCCCGATGCAGCTGTCGGTCGGCGAGGCCGGTGAAGACGGGCAGCGGTTGTTCACCGGCTTCATCCGGGATCTCACCGCCAAGGAGCAGGATGAGCTCAGGCTCAAGGAACTGCAGGCAGAGCTGGTCCATGTCTCCCGGCTGAGCGCGATGGGCACCATGGCCTCGACCCTCGCGCATGAGCTCAACCAGCCGCTTGCCGCGGTCGCGCTCTATCTCGAGACGATCCGCGACATGCTCGACGAGCGGGACGACGAACCCTTCGTGTCGCTGCGATCGGTGATGGATGATGCGGCACAGGAAACGCTGCGGGCCGGCCATATCGTCCGGCGCCTGCGCGATTTCGTCGCCCGCGGCGAGGTCGACAAGAGCCTCCACGAGCTGCCGCAGGTCATCGCCGAGGCGAGCCAGCTCGCGCTGGTCGGCGCCCGCGAGCGCGGCATCCGCAGCTTCTTTGCGGTCGATCCCGCCGCGACGCCAGTCCTCGTCGACAGGGTGCAGATCCAGCAGGTGCTGGTCAACCTGATGCGCAATGCCATCGAGGCGATGGCGGAATGTCCGGTTCGCGACCTCAAGGTGGCGACCAGGTTGCGCCCTGACGGGCTGATCGAGGTGACCGTGGAGGATACCGGCCCCGGCATCGCCGACGAGGTCCGCGAGCAGCTCTTCACGGCGTTCAACTCGACAAAGGCCGACGGCATGGGCCTCGGCCTCTCGATCTGCCGGACCATCATCGAAGCACATGGCGGCCGCATCTGGATGGAGCGCCCCGACCGCGGCGGCACCCGCTTTCATTTTACCTTGATCCATGCGCAGGCGGAGGAGGAACATGGGGGATAGACGCGTCATCCATCTCGTCGACGACGAGGAGAGCATTCGCAAGGCGGCGAGCTTTGCGCTCAAGACCGCGGGCTACGACGTCGTGACCTATGCCTCGGGGGTGGAGTTTCTCAAGGAGGCGAAGTCGGCGGCCGTCGGCTGTGTCATCCTCGACGTGCGCATGCCCGAGATGGACGGTCTCGAGGTTCAGGCCGCCATGGCAGCGCGCGGGGTCAACATGCCGGTCATCGTCCTGACCGGCCATGGCGACGTGTCGGTTGCGGTGCAGGCCATGAAAGGCGGCGCGGTCGACTTTCTCGAGAAACCCTTCGAGAAAGCCGCCCTGCTCGGCGCCGTCAGCCGCGCGTTCGCGCGTCTCGACGATGTCGACCTTCGTACCCTGGAAACGTCCGAAGCCGGTGTGCGGGTCGCTGCACTGACGCCCCGGGAGCGGGAAGTGCTGGAAGGGCTGGCGAACGGCCTGCCCAACAAGACGATCGCCTATGACCTGGGCTGTTCATCGCGAACGGTCGAGGTCCATCGCGCGAGCCTGATGGCCAAGCTCGAGGTCCGCAACCTGTCCGAAGCCCTGCGGATCGCCTTTGCCGCGGGCATGGGCCGCAAGCCGAAATGACTGCGACCTCTACGTAGCGACGGGACGAGGCGCGATATGCGATCGATGGTGCAATCGTCACACGGGTGTCCGCTTCTCGCAATGCCATCAGTCCGTTCCACCCAGCACGATGGCAGATACACCATCCTCGTTTCCGACGACGATCCCGGCGTGCGGCGTGGCCTCCAGCTGCTGCTGAGATCGCGCGGCTATGCCGTGTGGGGATATACGACCGGCCACGCGCTGTTGGCCGACCCCCGCGCGAAGGAGGCGGACTGCGTCATCCTCGACTATCGCATGCCCGACATCGACGGATTTGCGATGCTGCGTCACCTCCGCCAGCTCGGATGGTCGGGACGGGCCATCATGATCTCAGGCTTTCACGACACGCTGCTGGCCTCGCGGGCCGCCGAGGCGGGCTTCGATCACGTTCTCGCAAAGCCGTTGATCGGCAGGGCTTTGCTCGATGCGTTGGACCGGCACCGCGCCGAGACGCTTCGAAAGCATTGAGTTATGCCGGCCTGCCCCAGCGGCCTCAGCCCGCGCGATGTGGAAAGCGGTCAGCGACGTCAAAGCCAGTGGCTGCGTTTGAACCGGATGTAGAGTCCGATGCAGACCGCAGCGATGACGCCGAGGATGACGAAATATCCCCGCTGCGTCTTCAGTTCGGGCATATTCTCGAAGTTCATCCCGTAGATCCCGGCAATCGCGGTAGGCACCGCTAGGATCGCGGCCCAGGCGGCGAGCTGACGCGTGATCGCACCCTGGCGCTGCTGTTCGAGCAGGTGACTCGCCTCGAACACCGAGATCAGGATGTCGCGGATGCCGGTGATGGCGCTCTCAACCCGGAGCATGTGATCGAGGAGATCACGGAAATAGGGTTTGGAGGCCTCATCAAGCCGCGGAAGCTGCAGGTTCACCAGCTTGCGACCGACCTCGAGCATGGGACCGAGCACGCGCTGGAAGCGGACCAGCTCACGCCGCAGCGTGAAAATCCGGGTCACTTCTCGATGGAAATCCCGGGTCAGTTCTCAGTGGCAATCAACAATGCGCCTGCCGAGAGGCCATCGCCGCGGAAATAGCTGTTCTGCTGTGTGCCGAGCGGCGTGTCATAGTCGTCGGTACGGCGATAGAAGGCGTCGCCATGCAGCACGAAGCTGCCAAGCCTGACGTCGGTCTGGCCGGACACCTCGCCGGCATTGTTGACCGTCCCGAAGCTACCGTTCAGCTCGCCTGACACCGTCTTCGTCGGGAGGGACTGCGGGACACGATTGTTGATGACATTGACAACCCCGCCGATCGCCTGGCTAGCGTAGCGCAAGGTCGCCGGACCCCGCACGACCTCGATGCTCTGCGCCGCGAGCGGATCGATCGGCACGCCGTGGTCGGGCGCGATGTCGGACACATCCGCGCTGCTGCTGCCATCCTCCAGCAAGCGCACGCGCGTTGCGTCCATGCCGCGGATGATCGGGCGACTGGCGCCCGCCGCGAATGCGGTCGATGAGATGCCGGGCACGGTCTGAAGCGAATCCGCGATATTCGAGCCGCCCGTCGTCAATATCGAATCCCGATCGACCTTGGCGACGATCGTCGGCGTGTCGTTGCCGAAGGGCGACGCCGTGACGATGATGTCCGTCGATGGGTCGGGGGTGGTGGACGGCGCCTGCTGCGCCAGTGCGGCAGCAGGGAACAGCGCGGCTGTTACCACGCCAAAACGAAGTAGAGTGCACATGACCTGATCTCCAGGAACCTTGAGGACTTGGCTCTGCCGGCAGACAGCCCACAGGGCCGGGCACGATCCACTCGAGGGACCGTTGCCGCTGCTTTGTCTCAGTGGGTCAGGAACAGGGGCGGCGCGCGGCTATGCCAGGCATGCGAGCGCGAACGGCCGCTTTGGCGGATATAAGGCGTGACGGGCCGCCATGAGGCAAACCCGATCCGTGCTTCCAACGCCGGTACGGTAGGCGAGAGATAGTGGCCGGCCGTCGCGGCTTCGCGGCAGATCTGGCATCGGTCGGGCGTATCGGGCGAGGATTGCCCATGTGTAAGACCGTTGCTCGAAGCCAATTCGGACGCTGCGGACAGCGGCCGGACATTGGTGTGAAAATGCGTCTGGACAAGGATGCCGTGCCAGCAGAACACGACGAGCATCGCGAGCGAAAACAGCGTGTTCGCCGTCCATCGAATTGAGCGATGCTCGCGATGCGACGCGCTTGTGATGCGCAGGTGTCGCGACCCCGGTGACATCGATGACTCAATCCGCGCCAAGGGTCATGGCCCCCGTTGTCACGACGACACCGGACATTAGATCACTGAATCACTGACCGGCTGACGCCGGTAGGATCAAGCGGTGGGGCTGAAGCCGTCCTTGTGGGTATGTCGGTCGAGG
>NZ_JBXAFX010000033.1:0-42703 GCF_058793515.1 Novosphingobium sp. GW835-FHT14H07 | reverse complement strand
CCCGACAGTGTATCCTATGGGTGGTCGGGCCGGGGGAGCGGGCCGGTGCCGTATTCAAGGAATCCTGCATGCTTGATGCTGCGCTGTCCCTGATGATGCTGGCCGCGATCGCCCTTGTCGGCGGGGCTGTGTTCCTGTTCCGCCGGGGCGAACGCAAGCGGCCTGCGCTGATGCTGACGCTCGCCGGGATCATGGTGGTGAACCTGATCATCTGGACCCTGCCCGACCGCAGCGGCGCCACGCTGAAGGGCGCCGCCGAGGCGGGGCCCACGCAATAATCAGCCCAAGTGTCAGCCCAGCTCGATGCACCCGCCATCGACGCTGAGGTCTACACCGTTGATGAAGCTGGCCTCGGTACTGGCTAGGAACAGCACTGCGCGCGCCACTTCTTCCGAGGTCCCCATGCGCCCCAGGGGCACGACCGACGAGAGCATTTCGCGCATGCCTTGAATCTCCTCAGGGCTTGCATCGCGCTTGAAGATTTCGGTGTCGGTCGGGCCGGGGCTGACCATGTTTACGCGGATGCGCCGCGGCAGCAGTTCCTTGCCGACGATGCGCGCCATGGCCCGCAGGCCTGCCTTGGCTGCGGCATAGGCGACGTTGCCCGGCACAGCCGCGGTCGATCCGATGGAGCCGGTAATGACGATGGCCCCGCCGTTGCGCATCAGCGGCAGCGCCTTCTGGATCGCGAAGAACGCCCCGCGCAGGTTGACGGTGTGGATCTGATCCCAGAACTCCGGGGTGACATCAGGCACCATGGCGAAGCCGCCGACCCCTGCGTTGACGAACAGCACGTCGATCCCGCCCAGTGCGTCCTCGATCTCGCCCAACGCCGCCTGGGTCTGGGCAAGGTCACCGATGTCCGAGCGGATGCACAGCGCGCTGAGTTCCTCGGCCACAGCCCGCAAGGTCTCGGCATTGCGCCCGGTGATGGCAAGCCTGACGCCCTCGGCAGCGAACATCCGCGCGGCGGCAAGGCCGATGCCGGCATTGCCGCCGAGGATCGCCACGCACTTGTTGTCGAAGCGCTTCATCTCAGAACATCGTGTTGGTGTTGGCCGACGCTTCCGGCACGGGCGAGAGCACGTCCCAGTGTTCCATCACCTTGCAGCCTTCGACACGGAAGATATCGACCACCGCGAAGCCGCGCTTGGCTGCGGCATCACCGTTCTCCATCCAGCCGTGACTGTGGACCGCCACCAGGTTGCCGTCGGCGATGATGCGATGGATCGTGGTGCGCTGGCCGGGGTTTTCGGCGACGAATTTTTCGAGGAAGCCGATCGCGGCTTCCCGGCCGGTGGCGGCATAGGGGTTGTGCTGGATGTAACCGGGATCGACCCAGCGCTCGAACGAGGAGCGGACCTTCTTCTGGATGTAGAACTCGTCCATGAAGTTGCTGACCACCTGCTTCGGGGTCAGCTTGCATTCCGCCGCCTGCGCGGCATTGGCGGTGAGGGCAAGGGCAATTGCTGCGGTTACGAGGCGCATCGTTCTTCTCCCTTCAAAACATGCTGTTGGGGTTGACCGGCTGGGCCGGCACGTCCTGAATCACGTCCCAGTGCTCGACGATCATGCCGTTCGCCACCCGGAAGATATCGACCACGGCAAGCCCCGGATCGCCCGGCCAGCGCACCACGTGGGTGTGCGTGATGACATGATCGCCATCGACGAAGCTGCGGTGGATGGTCTGCACGGCATCGGGCGATTCGGCCCGCACCCGGTCGAGAAAGCCCTTCAGCGCCTCAACCGTCGGTGCGGCCAGCGAGGAATGTTGCACGTATTCGGCTGCGATGTAGCGGTCGACTGCGCTGCTATCCATCGCGAACAGGACCTTGTGGTACATCTCCAGCACGAGGTCGTGGTTGGCCTGTTCGGCCGCTGTCCGCGCCATGCGCCTCTCCCCTTTATTTATAACAATTGGTAGAGTATGCCTTGGGCAGAGAAGGCCGTCAAAGCCTCAATGCAATCTTGGGAGAATCGATGACCCGCGCCGAGCTCTATGCCGTTCTTGACCGGTTCCTTGCAGCGTTGAACGCGCGCGATCCCCATGCGCTGGATTGGGCACAGGGCGCGCATCATAGCGAGAACAACGTCATGCTGGAGATCGGCGATGGCGTGTGGGGCACGATCGACCGGCTGGGCGACTACCAGTTGCGCTTTGCCGACGTGAAGACGGGACAGGTCGGTTACTTCGGCACGGTGATCGAGCCTATCGAGGAATCGGCCTTCACCCTGCGCCTCGGCGTGAACGAAGCGGGCCAGATCGCCGAGTGCGAGATGCTGATCGTCCGCCAGTCCGACAGTGGCATCAAGTTCGAGAACTGCCGCTACTGGGACAAGCCGATCCTGCACCGCGAACCTGAAGAACCGGTGTCCCGAGAGGAGATGGTGCGCCTTTCGAACGGCTACTTCGATACCCTTCAGCGCAACGACGGAACGATCCACACGAAGTTCCACCCCGATTGCAATCGCGTGGAAAACGGGGTCCAGACCACGCGCAATCCCGACTTCGCCAAGATCGTGCCGGTCTCGGCGCTGGGCTGCGAAGAGCAGTTCCGCATGGGCAATTATCGCTACGACGATGACTTGCGCGCCCGTCGCTTCCCGCTGGTGGATGAAGAGCGCGGGCTGGTGCTGGCCTTCGGTTTCATCGATCATTCCGGCCGCCTGCGCGAGTTCCAGTTGACCGATGGGCGCACGGTGAAAAGTCCGGTGCTGCGCCCGCACAGCTTCTACATCTCCGAACTGTTCAAGATCGACCATGGCATGATCGAACAGATCGAAGCGAACTTCATAACCGTGCCCTACCGCATGCCCAGTCCGTGGGACGCGCTGTGATGCGCCAGTTTCTCGCCAGTCTCTTTCTTGGGCTCGCCGCCTGCTCGCTGGGCGGCGCGACGGCGCTGACCGAGGGGGCAGGGCGGGAATGGACCAGTCCCGGCGGGGATTCCGGCAAGACTCACCATTCGCGGCTCACTGCGATCAATGCGCAGAACGTAGGCCAGTTGGGCCTCGCGTGGTCTGCCGAACTGGACACCTTCAGGGGGCAGGAAGCCACCCCGGTCGTGGTCGATGGCGTACTCTATACGTCAGGCACTGCAGGCCGCGCCTATGCTTTCGATGCGGCCACCGGCAAGCCGCTCTGGCGGTTCGAGCCAGAAGTCGACATGCAGGTCAACCGCACGGTCTGCTGTGACATGGTCAACCGTGGCGTCGCCGTGGCGCGGGGCAAGGTGTTTGTCGCTTCGCTTGATGGCTGGATGTACGCGCTCGATGCCCGGACCGGCGCAGTTGCGTGGAAGAGCGACTTCATCGAGAATCGCGCCAAAGGCGACAATTCAACCGGCGCTCCGGAAGTGGCTGGCGATGTCGTGGTCATCGGCATGGGTGGCGCCGAATATGACGTGCGCGGCTATGTCACCGCGCTGGATCTCGATACCGGCAAGCTGCGTTGGCGCTGGCACGTGGTGCCGCGCGATCCCAAGCTCGGCCCGCAGGAAACACCGGAACTCGAAGCCGCATTGAAGACATGGGACCCGAACAGCCGCTGGGACATCGGCGGCGGCGGTTCGCCGTGGGATGCGATCAACTACGATCCCGAGACCGGGCTGGTCCTCGTCGGCACCGGCAACGGCGGGCCTTACGCCACGTCGAAGCGCTCGCCCTCGGGCGGGGACAACCTCTACCTCGCCAGTCTCGTCGCGCTCGATCCGAAGACGGGGCGAATGAAGTGGCACTATCAGGAAACGCCCGGAGACAACTGGGACTTCACTGCGACCCAGCCGATGATCTTCACGCGCATGGACATCGATGGCGAGAACCGCCCGGTCGTGCTCCACGCGCCAAAGAACGGCTATCTCTACATCCTCGACCGACGTGACGGAAAGCTGCTGCGCGCCAATCCGATCGTGCGCACCAACTGGGCCAAGGGGATCGACCCCGCATCCGGGCGGCCGATCCTGGATCCCGAAGCGGCGGACTACACCACCGGCCCCAAGATCGTCTTTCCCGCCACCACCGGCGCGCGCAACTGGCATCCGGCCAGCTACGATCCCGCTACCGGTCTATACATCGGCGCGGTGCTCGACATGGGCAACCTCATCTTCATGACGCCGGGGGCCAAGCCGCTGAAGGCGCGCGGGCTCAACAACGATGCCGCGCTGATCTTCACGCCCGATGTGAAAGAGGCGCTGGCGGGCTTTCCGCCCGAGTTCGGCGATGCCGTGCGCAAGCTTCCGGCCTATCAGGAAGCGCTCAGGCAGCCTGCCACCGCGCAGATCCGCGCGATCGATCCGCTGACGGGCAAGACCGTCTGGTCTGCCGACACCGCAGGCTGGCAGGATCGCGGCGGCGTGCTGACCACAGCTACCGGCCTCACAATCTACGGTGGCGTCACCGGCAAGCTCTTCGTGCGGGAGACAAGGACGGGCAAGCTGCTCAAGGAAATCGACACCGGCACCCCGATCATGGCCGCGCCGATGACCTACGAGGTCGGCGGCGTGCAGTATGTCGCAGTCATGGCCGGGTGGGGTGGGGGCGGCTATCCCTTTGTTCCGCGCTATTCCGCCGCCTACACGCGCGGCAACATGAACCGGCTGCTGGTGTTCAGGCTGGGTGGCGGCAAGGTGCCGATGCCCGATCTGTTGCCACCGCTGGAAGTTGCGCCAGAAGCTCCGGCGCAGGCACCGGGCGTCACTGCGGCGACGATTGCCCGGGGGCAGGGGCTGTTCTTCGGCAACTGCGCCATCTGCCATGCCAACCAGCCGCGCTCGATCACGCCGGACCTGCGCCGGATGCAGCCGGGCACGCACGAGGCTTTCCGGCAGATCGTGCTCGAAGGGTTGCTGACGCCGAACGGGATGCCGCGCTGGGACGACATCCTCTCGCCCGGTGATGCCGATGCGATCCACGCCTACCTGATCGACCTGCAAGCCAAGACCCGCGCCGACGAGCAAGCCAAGCAGAAGGCCGGCAAGCCGCTCGACGGGCCGAGCCTGACGATCCTTTCGAACTACTGAGGCACCCCATGGACTTCTCTACGCTCGACAACCCCCGCCTCGAATTTGCCTTCGCCTGCCGCCTGCGCTTCACCCGTGTGCAGATGGTGCCCGACCTGCCTTCTGGCGGCATGCGCAGCGCCGTTTATGTCGACGACGGCGAGTTCGAGGGGCCGCTGCTCAAGGGCAGGGCAGTGCCGAACTCCGGCGGCGATTATGCCTTCTTCCGCCCGGACGACACCGCCGTGTTCGATGCGCGCTATGTGCTCGAAGTCGATGACGGCACGTTGATCTACATGCAGAACAAGGGCTTCCTGTGGGGCCGTGAGCCGGGGACGATGGACCGCCTCCGCGCCTGGGCCTTCGCCGGGGGCGAGCCCGTCCCGCATGCCGAATACTACCTGCGCGCGCAGCCCACCTTCGAGACAAGCAAGGGCAAGCACGATTGGCTGACGCGGCATGTGTTCATCGGCGTGGGCGAGCGCAAGCCGGACGGCAACTACGTCAAGTATTACGCGCTGACGTGAGGCTTGACGGCAAATCACAAGTGCTGCAAACAATAACAATTGTTAGAAAATAAGTGACGGGAGAGTCCACGCCTTGAAGCTGCACCTGCCCCCGCGCGTCAGTCCCAAGCAGTTCCAGGCGGCGATGACCGCCTTTGCCGGCGTGGTCGGCAAGGAATGGGTCATGGACTCCGACGCCGACCGCGACGCCTATGCCGATACCTATGCTCCCGGCAGCACCGAGGAGTGGCCCGCCTCGGCTGCCGTCGCGCCCGCCTCTGTCGATGAAGTGCGCGCCATCGTGCGGCTTGCCAACCAACACAAGACGCCGCTCTGGCCCGTCGCGCGCGGCAAGAACCTGGGTTATGGCACCGCCGCGCCGCGCCTGCCAGGCACGGTCGTGCTCGACCTTGGCCGCATGAACAAGGTGCTCGAACTCGACACCAAGCTGGCCTATTGTGTGGTCGAACCGGGCGTCGGCTTTTTCGATCTCTACGAGCATATCCAGCGCGAAAAGGCGCCGCTGTGGATGTCGGTGCCGGGCAATGCCTGGGGCTCGGTTTTGGGCAACGCGCTCGAACATGGCATCGGCTACACGCCCTATGGCCTGCATGCCCGCAACCTTTGCGGGATCGAGGCAGTGCTGCCCGATGGCGACCTTGTCCGCACCGGGATGGGCGCGATGAGCAACAACCCGGCCTGGCACCTCTTCCCGATGAGCTACGGGCCGACCTTCGACCTCGCCTTCACGCAGTCTAACCTCGGCGTGGTGACCAAGGCCGGCATCTGGCTGCAGCCCGCGCCCGAAAGCTCGCTCGAGATCGTGTGGGACATCCCCAAGGTCGAGGACATCGGCTGGGTGGTCGATACCATTGCGCCGCTCAAGATCTCGGGCCTGATCGACCAGAATGTGTTCATCCCTTCGTGGCTGGGCAAGATGGTTCTCAAGGGCCAGCGTCAGGACTTCTGGGACAAGCCCTCGGCCATCCCCGAATGGCGTGTGGAGGAACTGCTGAAGGAGCACAAGCTGGGCTACTGGCAAGTCGCGCTGCGCCTGTATGGCGAGGAAAGCGTGGTCAAGGCCAAGGCCGAAGTGGTCAAGGCGGCGATGAAGCGCAACCTGGCCGTCGCTCCGGAAGAGCACTGGTGGCATCCTGGCGACTATATCCACGGCGTCGACACCACGATGGGCATTCCGTCGGCCGTGCCGTTGCAGATGTCCGACTGGATCGGCGGACGCGGGGCGCACATGGGCTTCTCGCCCGTTGTCCCGGCAACCGGCAAGCATGTGCTCGATCAGATGGCGCGCAGCCGCAAGATCATCGCTGATTTCGACGTCGACTTCTACGCCAGCTTCACCATCGGTGGGCGCTTTGCCAACAACGTCAACATGCTGATGTACGACCGCGACAACGCGGCTGAAGTCGTCAAGATGCGCAAGCTGTTCGATGCGCTGATCACCGAGACGGCAAAGGCGGGCTACGCCGAATACCGCACCCACCTCGGCTGGATGGACCCGGTCATGGAAACCTTCGATTTCAACAACCACGCGCTGCGCCGCTTCGGCGAGAAGGTGAAGAACGCGCTCGACCCCAACGGCATCATCGCGCCGGGCAAGCAGGGCATCTGGCCTGCCGCCTATTCCGATGCCCGTGGCAGGAGCAACGCCGGAGGTCACGGGGCATGAACCGCGCATCGTTCGCTTTCGTCGGCGCACTGGGCCTTGCCGCGACCGCCGTCTTTGCCGCACCTCCGGGGCCGCCGCCCGGCCCCCCGCCGCCGTATCAGATGCGACCGGTTGCGCCGACCGGCGACAGGCTCAAGCCCGGTAGGGATGGCAAGGTGCTGTTCGAAGTGCACTGCGGTTATTGCCACCTGACCGGCGGCATGGGCACCAACCTGCTCACCAAGCAGCAGGTCATGGCTGGGAACTCGCCCGACAAGGGCCTGCTCGCCAATCGCACCGATCTGACTGCCGATTACGTCAAGACCGTGGTCCGCATGGGCAAGGGTGCCATGCCGCAGCAGACCAAGGTCGACCTTACCGATGCCGAGCTTGATGCCGTGGCGAAATACCTCGGGAAGGCAGGCTGATGCGCGTCTCACGCCGCTCGATGCTAAAGGGCAGTGCGCTGGCCGGAGCGGTCGCCGCAACGCCTGCGGTGGCAGCCATGGCGAGCCCCGTGCCGCTGGTGGTGTTCGACAGCCGCATTCCCGAATCCGCAGCCTTTGCTGCAGCGAAGGACACGCAGCGGGCGATCGACCTTGCTCTGGGTGCGGCTGATGCTGCGCGTGCGATCAAATTCCCACAAGTCGTGACAGGGCTCACACGCTGGAGCGACTGGACTGCGCTAAGAGGGGTCATGGAGGCGCAGGGTCTGCGACTCTCGGATGAGATTCGTGCTGCCGCTCCCCTCTCCGGTCGCACGCATCTTTTCCTCTGGACGATGACTGCGCGCTAGACAGTCCCGGCGCAAAGCCAGAAGTCTGCAAAAGGGGTGCGTTCCTGTCGGGACGTGCCCCTTTTATCGTGCGGTCAGCTTTCACTTGGTGAAACATTCGAAATGGGCGTCTGCCCCACCCGCGTCTTAATCCCCAAAGCGTATTTCGACACCATGCGGGCTTGACCCGCGCTCCTGCGCAATTAGTATGTGTTACTAACAAATTCCGACACGCATCGGAATCGGGAGAGAGATGATGGAACCAGTGGGCAACGAATGGACGCGGTAACCCTTTATCACTGGGAACCCAACGCCAACTCGGGGAAGCCGATGCTGGCGCTGATGGAAAAAGGCGTGCCCTTTTCCAGCCATTACATCGACATGCTGCAGTTCGATCAGCACAAGCCGGAATACCTTGCGATCAATCCGCAGGGCACCATCCCGGCGATGACCCATAATGGTCTTGTGCTCACCGAGAGCACCGCGATCATGGAATACGTGAACGATCGGTTCGACGGGCCGGACCTCATGCCGTCGGATGCGCGTGATCGCTGGCGCGTGCGCTGGTGGATGAAGTTCATGGACCAGTGGCTTGGCCCCAGCTTCTCGATGATCGGGTGGAGCGTATTCGTAGGGCCCATGGTGCGCCAGCGTGATCCTGCCGAACTCGCAGCGGCGATCGAGCGCATTCCCCTGCCGGAACGCCGCGTCGCATGGCGCAAGGCAATCAATGGCGACTTTTCGGAAAGCGAGATGGCCGAGAGCCGTCGCCGCGTCGGTCTGGGCATCGCGAAGCTCGAAGAAGAACTGGGCAAGCGGCCCTATGTCGGCTCGCATGAGTACAGCCTGGCCGACATCAACATCTTCAACAGCACTTATTCGCTGCCGCTGTCGCAGCCAGATCTGGCGGGCAAGGACAAGACGCCGAATATCATGCGCTGGCTCAAGCGGGTCTATACGCGTGATGCGGTCAAGAGGACCTGGGCGATGGGCAAGACCGACCTTGCCAATCGCTATGGTCTGATCATGGCGGAGATCGAGGCATGAACGCGGTGCTCTACCACGGCGAGCCGAATGGCGCTTCACTGACCGTGCTTGCCGCTCTGGCGCAATCGGGACTCGACATCGAATGCCGCCCCATCGACCTGCTTGCCGGGGAGCGCCATGCGCTGCCTGGCATTGCCGATCCTGTTGCGCTCGACCTGTGCATTGAAGGCGAAGGGCCGGTGCTGGTCATCGATGGTGAGGCGATGACAGAATCCGTGTTCCTGGCACAGTATCTTGACGAGGCCGCGGGCGGGGCCGGGCTGCAGCCGATGGACGCCTATGCGCGCTGGGAAATGATGATGTGGTGCCGCCAGATCACCGAGCGCCTGTCCCCTGCAGCAGCGTTGCTCGGCAATCTTGCTTCCTCGCAGCATGCCATTGCAGCCATTCCGGCCGACGATTTCGCAACGCTGACAGCGCGCATCGTGTCGGACGATCTGCGCAACCGTTGGCAAGTGCTGAACGATGATGTCGTCGATGCCGCGCAAGTGGCCGACAGCGAGACCAAGATCGTCGCCGCCGTCGAGCGCTGCGAGAAGCAGCTGGCCGATGGCCGTGCATGGCTGATGGGCAGCTTTTCGATTGCCGATCTCGTCACGTATTCCTGGCTGGCCGGGATGCAGCTTCTGCGGCCGGATGCCTTCGCCGCTGCTCCCCTCACCACCGCCTGGCTAGCCCGCATGGCCGAGCAGAGCTGCGTGAAGGCGGCGCTTGCCAGGTCGACCGTTTCCGAACCGCTCCGCGCCTGGGCGCCGGGGCCAGAAATCAATCGTTGGGGATAACCAATGCGCGCCATCGACTACTTTGACCGCGGCCACGATCGCGATCCACAGCGTCTCGCCATCGTCGATACCGAGACGGGCCTCAAGCTGACCTTTGCCGAAACCAAGGCCCTGTCCGAACGCATCGCTGCGGCTCTGCAGAAGGGCGGTTTCGAGAACCAGGACTGCCTCGGTCTCTATGGCCCGAACGATGGCATGCTGCTCGTCGTCCTGCTGGCGATGTGGCGCGCCAACGGCAAGTGGATCCCGGTCAACACCCGCAACGCCATCGACGCCAACGCGGCCTATATCAACTACGTGCGCCTGAAGTGGCTGGTCTATCATTCGTCCAAGGCCGACGAAGTCCAGCAGCTCAAGAACCTCTGTCCGACGCTCCAGCACTTCGTCTGCCTCGACAAGCGCATGGGCGATGACCCGAGCCTCGAGGAATTCATGGCCGGTGTCAGCGAGGCCGATTTTGTCGAGCCCGAGATCGATGCCTTCGGCAACCTGATGGACATGGTCGGCATCTTTCCCACCGGCGGCACCACCGGCCCTTCGAAGGGTGCCAACGTCACCAACCTCGGCTGGGGCACGATGATCGAGACCGCTGCCGATGGCATGGGCAGCCGCACCGATTCCCCGGTCGCGCTTGTTTCAGCGCCGATCACGCACGCTGCTGGCCCGATCGCGCTTTCGACGCTGAGCCTCGGCGCAACGCAGGTGATCCTGCCCGGTTTCGACGCCGAGCGCGTGCTGCGCACGATTGCGGAGTACAAGGTTACCCACATGTACCTGCCGCCGACGGCGCTGTACCAGCTGCTCGCCTCGCCGGAACTGGGCGATCATGACTACTCCAGCTTGCGCATCTTCATCCTCGTCGGCTCGCCCTGCAGCCCGGAAAAGCTGCGCCAGGCAGTGGAGGTGTTCGGACCGGCGATGTGCCAGTCCTACGGTCAGGTCGAATGCCCGATGATCGTGGCGTGGTTCCCGCCCGAGGACGTCGCGAAGTTCGCCACTTCCGCACCGGAAAAGCTCGCCGCCTGCGGCAAGCCCACCCGCTCGATCAAGGTCGCGCTGCTCGACGATGATGGCAAGGAGGTGCCGCTGGGCGAGGCGGGCGAAATCTGCGTGCGCGGCGCGCTGGTCACGCATTCCTACTTCGAAAAGCCTGAGGAAACCGCCGAAATCCGCAAGTTCGGCTGGCATCACACCGGTGACGTCGGCAAGTTCGACAACGACGGCTACCTCTACATCGTCGACCGCAAGAAGGACATGGTGGTTTCCGGCGGCTTCAACGTGTTCACCGCCGAAGTCGAAGCTGCCGTGACAGAACTGGCAGCAGTGCGCGAGGCCTGCGTATTCGGCATCCCGCACGAGAAGTGGGGCGAGCAGGTCCATGCGGTGGTCGTGGCCGAGGGCATTACCGAGGCCGAAATCATCGCCTATGCCAAGGATCGCCTCGGCGGGGTCAAGGCGCCGAAATCTGTCACGTTTATCGACTCGATTCCGCGCACTGCTGCGGGCAAGATGGACAAGAAGGCGCTGCGGGTTCCCTATTGGGGTAACGCCGATCGTATGGTCAACTGATCCGGAAAACGGACAGTCGGGAGAGAGCTGCATATGCGTTTGAAGGTCTTAAGCCTGATGGCCGCACTGCTGCCGCTGGCAGCGTGCAACATCAAGAGTGATGGCGACACGGTCGCTGTCGCTTCCGCAGGCGTCACCGATGCGATGATCGCGCAAGTGCCCGAAGGCGAATGGCTGAGCTATGGGCGCGATTATGGTGAACAGCGCTTCTCCCCGCTGACCCAGGTCAACGACAGCAACGTCGGACAGCTTGGCCTTGCATGGTTCCATGATCTTGAAACGGCGCGCGGGCAGGAGGCCACGCCGCTGATGCACGACGGCACGCTCTACATCTCGACCGCATGGTCGATGGTGAAGGCGTTCGATGCCAGGACCGGGGCGCTCAAATGGTCCTACGATCCCGAAGTGCCGCGCGAAACGCTCGTCCGGGCCTGCTGCGATGCGGTCAATCGCGGTGTTGCGCTTTACGGAGACAAGGTGTTCGTCGGCACGCTGGACGGACGCCTCGTTGCGCTGGATCAGAAGACCGGCAAGGTTGCCTGGTCGAAGGTCGTCGTGCCCAACCAGCAGGACTATACCATCACTGGCGCGCCGCGCGTGGTGAAGGGCAAGGTCCTGATCGGCAGCGGCGGTTCGGAGTACAAGGCGCGCGGCTACATCTCTGCCTATGACGTGAACACCGGCAACGAGGTGTGGAAGTTCCACACCGTTCCCGGCAACCCCGCCGATGGCTTCGAGAACAAGGCCATGGAAAACGCCGCCAAGACCTGGGCCGGCGAATGGTGGAAGCTGGGCGGCGGCGGAACCGTGTGGGATGCGATCACCTATGATCCCACGACCAACCTCGTCCTGTTTGGCACCGGCAACGCCGAGCCGTGGAACCCCGCTGCGTCCGGTCGTGAGGGCGACAGCCTCTACACCTCGTCGATCGTCGCGGTGAATGCCGACACCGGTGAATATGCCTGGCACTTCCAGGAAACCCCGGAAGACCGCTGGGATTTCGACTCCGCCCAGCAGATCACTCTGGCGGACCTGAACATCGGGGGCCAGCAGCGCCATGTCGTGCTGCATGCCCCGAAGAACGGCCATGTCTACGTGCTTGATGCCAAGACCGGCCAGTTCATCTCGGCAACGCCGTTCGTACCGGTCAACTGGGCGACGGGCATCGATCCCAACACAGGCAAGGCGACAGTCAATCCGGCCGCCCGGTACGAAAAGGGCGCGCCATTCGTCAGCCTGCCCGGCGCTGTGGGTGCCCACTCGTGGCAGCCGCAGAGCTTCAGCCCGAAGACCGGCCTGCTCTACCTGCCGGTCAACAACGCCGCATTCCCCTACGCCGCGGCGAAGGACTGGAAGGCCACCGACATCGGCTTCCAGACTGGCCTCGATGGTTATGTCACTGCAATGCCGGCCGATGCCAAGGCCCGCTCCGCCGCGATGAGCGCAACCACCGGCACGCTCGTCGCTTGGGACCCGGTCGCGAAGAAGGCTGCGTGGAAGGTCGAACTGCCCAGCCCGTCAAACGGTGGCATTCTCTCGACCGCCGGCAATCTCGTCTTCCAGGGCACTGCAGGCGGCGATTTCGTCGCCTATAGCGCCGACAAGGGCAAGCAGCTCTGGTCGTTCCCGGCGCAGAGCGGCATCATTGCTGCGCCCATGACTTATGCGATCGACGGCGAACAGTATGTCGCCGTGATGGTCGGCTGGGGCGGCGTGTGGGACGTTGCCACGGGTGTGCTTGCGCACAAGGCCAAGAAGCAGCGCAACATCAGCCGCCTCGTCGTGTTCAAGCTCGGCGGGAAGGCCACGCTGCCTGCCGCTCCGCCGATGGCCAAGATGGTCCTCGACCCGCCGCCGTTCACCGGCACGCCGGAACAGGTCAAGGCTGGTGGCGAACTCTACGGTCGTTACTGCAACGTCTGCCATGGCGATGCGGCCGTTGCCGGCGGTGTGAACCCGGACCTGCGCCACTCTGCTGCGCTCAACGCTCCCGAAGCCATCCGATCGGTTGTCATAGACGGCGCGCTGCAGCACAACGGCATGGTGTCGTTCAAATCGGCGCTCAGGCCAGAGGATGCAGACAACATCCGCCAGTACCTCATCAAGCGCGCCAACGAGGACAAGGCTCTGGAAGCGCGCTGACAAGAATGCTATATCTTATAGCAATCATAACGAGTGGAGAGATTCATGACGCATCTTTATCCCAACCTGATCAATGGCGAGCTGGTCACGACCGCAGAGTCGCTTGAAGTCGTGAACCCCGCGAACGAGCAGGTCATCGGGCGGGTCCCCGCCTGTGGTGCCGAAGAACTGGACCGCGCTGTGGCTGCTGCCCGCGCTGCCTTCAAGACCTGGTCGAAGACCCCGGTTGACGATCGGCGTGCCGTGATCCGCAACATGGCGGCGGCGATCGAGGCCAATTTCGATGAGCTGTACCGCCTGCTCACCAGCGAACAGGGCAAGCCGCATCATCAGGCGCAGGGCGAGATCCACGCTTGCGCCGGCATCATCAGCGCCCAGTCCACGCTGACGCTGGAAGAGACGATCAACGAAGATAGCGACACCCGCCTGAGCCGCACGCGCCGCGTGCCGGTCGGCGTCGTCGCCGGCATCGTGCCATGGAACTTCCCGCTGCTGATGGCCGTCCAGAAGATTGCGCCCGCGATCCTCACCGGCTGCACCATCGTGCTCAAGCCTTCGCCGTTCACGCCGCTGACCACGCTCAAGTTCGCCGAACTGATCAAGGACATCGTGCCGGCTGGTGTCGTCAACATCATTACCGGCGAAGACGCGCTCGGCCCGATGATGACCTCGCACCCGGACATCGACAAGATCACCTTCACCGGCTCGACCGCAACCGGCAAGCGCATCATGGAAGGCGCCTCGAAGGACCTCAAGCGCATCACGCTGGAACTGGGCGGCAACGACGCTTCGATCGTCCTGCCCGATGCCGACGTCGAAAAGGTTGCCGAGCAGCTCTTCTGGTCGAGCTTCACCAATGCCGGCCAGATCTGCGTGGCCGCCAAGCGCGTCTACATCCACGAGGACATCTACGACGACCTGTCGAAGGCCATCGCCGAATACGCCAAGACCGTGAAGGTCGGCGACGGCTCGGAGCAGGGCACCGGCGTCGGCCCTATCCAGAACAAGAAGCAGTTCGAGCGTGTCTGCGAACTGATCCAGGACGCCAAGGACAACGGCTACAAGTTCCTCGTCGGCGGCGATGTCGATCCTTCCGGCTCTGGCTACTACGTGCCGATCACGATCCTCGACAACCCGCCCGAGGATGCGCGCATCGTGGCTGAGGAGCAGTTCGGCCCGGTCATGCCGCTGATGAAGTTCTCCAGCGACGACGAAGTCATCGCCCGCGCCAACAATTCGGAATATGGCCTTGCCGGCGCTGTCTGGACCAAGGACACCGAACGCGGCGTGAGGATCGCCGAGCAGCTTGAAACCGGCACGGTTTGGATCAACGAGTTCCTTCACCTTTCGCCCTTTGCGCCGTTCGGCGGACACAAGCAGTCCGGCTTTGGTGCGGAGTACGGCATCGAGGGCCTGAAGGAGTTCACCTACAGCCAGGTGATCACGGTCAAGAAGGACGCGCTGGTCTGATCCGCGCCTGAATATCGAGCGTAGCCCTGTCGTTTCGCGGCAGGGCTGCCTTGATGCTTGCAAAACTGAAGGAAAAGAGCGGTGCCCATCGACATTTCGAAGATCAAGGCGATCGACGTCCACGTCCATGCCGAGGTCTCGTGCCACGATCCGGAAGATCCGGTCATGGGCCAGTTCTTCGACGCCGCTTCGGCTTACTTCAAGGCCCCGCGCGAGCGGCCGAAGATGCCCGAGATCGTCGAGATCTATCGCGAGCAGCAGATCGCCTTCTGCATGTTCACGGTCGATGCCGAATGCGGCATGGGTGCCAAGCGCGTGTCGAACTACGAAGTTGCCGAAATGGCGGCCAAGAACGACGACATCTGCATCGCCTTCGCCTCGATCGATCCGCACAAGGGCAAGTACGGCGCGCGCGAAGCCCGCGATCTGATCGAGAACTTTGGCGTGAAGGGCTTCAAGTTCCACGGCATTGCCCAGAACTGCCACCCGGCCGACCGCGTTGGCTATCCGATATACGAAGTCATTGCCGAGTATGGCCTGCCCGCGATTTTCCACACCGGCCATTCCGGCATGGGCACGGGGATGCGCGGCGGTGGCGGCATGCGTCTCAAGTACGGCCAGCCGATGCTGGTCGATGATGTCGCGGTCGATTTTCCCGACATGAAGATCATCCTCGCCCACCCGTCGTGGCCATGGGTGGATGAAAGCCTGTCCATGGCTTTGCACAAGGACAACGTGTTCATCGACCTGTCGGGCTGGAGCCCTAAGTATTTTGCGCCGCAGATCATCCAGTACGCCAATACGCAGCTCAGGAAGAAGATGCTGTTCGGTTCGGACTTCCCGCTGATCCACCCTCAGAAGTGGATCGATGCGGCGCTGAAGGTCGGCTTCAAGGAAGAGGTCATGCCCGGCATCATGAAGGACAACGCCGCGCGCCTGCTGGGGCTGGCCTGAGCCTGCCTCATGGCCGATCCTGATGACATCCGCGGCTGGCAGAGGCTTGATGCGGAAATTACCACGTCGGGCCGGATCGAGGACAAGGACGTCATGCGCCTCGCCGACCTGGGCGTAGCGCATGTCGTCAATCTCGCGCTGGAGACTCATCCCGAAGCGCTGGCCGGGGAAGGGGACAAGCTTGCCGCGCAAGGCATTGCCTATACCCACATCCCCGTTCCGTTCGACGCACCGGGCGAGGACCACTTCGCCGCTTTCGTGAAGGCGGTGGAGGAAGGACCCAGGCCGGTCCACGTCCATTGCATCATGAACTGGCGCGTCTCGGCGTTCTTCTACCGCTACAACCGCGACCGTCGCGGCCTTGCGGAGCCCGTCGCGCGCGCGCTGATGGAACGGCAGTGGTCTCCCGAAGGCTATGACAGCAAGGAAGCCCGCGTCTGGGCGGAATTCATCGCAAGGACCCCTGAGTGACCAATCTTTCGGGCAAGCACATCGTTATCACTGGCGCCTCTACCGGCATCGGGCGCGCGACTGCGACCATTTGCACCCAGGCCGGCGCGCGCGTTACACTGATCGCCCGCCGCGCCGATCTGCTCGAACAGGCTGCGCGCGACCTTGGTGGCAGCACCGCCTTCGCTGCGGCCGACGTTGCAGACAAGGCCGCGCTTCATGCCGCGCTCGATCATGCCATCGCTGCCAATGGCCCGATCGATGGCATGTTTCTGAACGCCGGCATCGGCGGCATGTTTGCTCCCGTCGAACAATATACCGACGAGATGTTCGACGCCGTGATGGCGGTGAACCTCAAGGGTGTGCTCTGGGCGATCCAGCACGTGCTGCCCGCGATGAAGGAACGCCGGCAAGGCGCGATCCTCGTCACCGGTAGCCTCGCCAGCGAACGCGGGTTGCCGATGAATGCGGGCTACGTCGCCAGCAAGCACGCCGTGCTCGGCCTATCGCGCGCGGTCGCCAACGAAGTGGCCGAGTTCGGCGTGCGCTGCAATTGCATCGTGCCCGGGCTGATCGAGACGCCGATGCTCGATGGCCTGCCCCCCGAAGCCGCCTCGCAGATGGCCAAGGCAGTGCCGCAGGGCCGCACCGGCCAGCCCGAGGAACTGGCCAAGGTCGCCGCATTCCTTCTGTCCGATGCCGCCAGCCACGTCACCGCCCAAAGCTGGGCGGTAGACGGCGGCATGCTCGGCACCATGCGAGTCTGATCCGATGGCCCTGAAATACTACCACGCCGAACCGCTGGCGAACTCGCTCAAGTCGATGGTCCCGCTCAAGGAGAAGGGGCTCGCCTACGAGAGCATCTACGTTGATCTGCACAAGTTCGAACAGCACCAGCCGTGGTTCACCGCGATCAATCCCGAGGGACAGGTGCCCGTTCTCGATCATGACGGCACGATCATCACCCACACCACCGTAATCAACGAATACCTCGAGGATGCCTTCCCTCACGCGCAGCCCGCCGACGCTCCATTGCGTCCGCACGATCCGGTTGGCGCGGCGCGGATGCGCTATTGGAACAAGTTCGTCGACGAGCACGTGATGAACTTCGTCTCGATGCACGGCTGGCACCGCATGGTCGGGGTCATCGCGCGCAACATCGAGAACGGCGATTTCGAGAAGCTGCTCGAAAACATACCGCTGCCCGATCAGCGTAAGAAGTGGGCTACGGCTCGCTCAGGTTTCTCCGAGGCGGACCTCGCCAACGCCACTGCCAAGATCGAATATGCCCTTGCCAAAGTCGAGGCACAGCTTGGGCAGACAAAGTGGTTGGCAGGGAGCACGTACACCCTTGCAGACATCAACTTTTATTCGCACTGCGGCATGATGGTCGAGCGTATGTTCCCCGAGATGGAAGTGGCGAGCCGCTTCCCACGCCTGTGCGAATGGCGCGACCGCGTCACCGCACGTCCCGCAGTCGCCGAAGCCCTGAAGAGCGAGGACCGCACCGCGCCGGGCCTGCGGACATGGTCGGGGCACGTTCGCTGATGGCCGGTTTTGTCCTTATTCACGGTTCCTGGCACGGCGGCTGGTGCTTCGATCCAGTTGCCGAGATCCTGCGCGCGCGTGGGCATACGGTCGTGGCGCCGACGCTGCCTGGCATGGGCGGCACGGCCGAGGAAATGGCGGCGGTCACGCTCGATGGCTGGGGCGAATTTGCTGCGCAGCATTGCCGGGACCTGAAGGCGCAGGGCGTCGGCCCGGTAGTGCTTGCCGGACACTCGCGCGGTGGCCTTGTCGTGTCGACCGCGGCAGAGCGTGATCCAGCTGCAATGGATGCCATCGTCTATATCTGTGCGATGATGCTTCCCGCTGGCATGAGCCGCGCCGAATTCAAGGAACTCGAAGGCCCCAACCCTGCCTTCGATGCGATTATCTCCAAGGTCCACGATGGCGTCGCCACGGTTATCGATGCTGCGAATGCTGCACCGGTCTTTGCACAAGTCTCCCCGCCTGACCTTGTCGATGCGGCGATGGGAAGGCTCATGGCCGAACCACACGCTCCTCGTTCCGAGAAGATTGCTGTCACCCCCGAGCGCTGGGGCAGTCTGCCGCGCACCTATATCGAATGCACGCTCGACCGCACCATCCCGATCGAAAGCCAGCGCCGCATGATCGCGATGTCGCCTGGCGCGAACGTGGTCACGCTTGAGGCTGATCACAGTCCCTACCTGTCGAAACCGCAGGAACTGGCTGAAGCGCTGGAAGCAGCGTTACCGGCCTAATCGGCGAAGAAGTTCAGCTCCAGCAGCACGTTGTTCGGGTCTGCGGTAAAGATCTGCCGCAGCCCGATGGCTTCGACCACGTTGGTCTGGCAGTCGAGCCCCAGGGCGGCCACGCGCGCCAGCACATCGTCGTAGCCTGAGCAATTAAGCGCAACGTGATGGATCGCGCCGGTGAGCGAACCGGGCTGCACTTCGCGATCATAGGCGCGCGGGCAATCGACGGCATTGATGTGCACGATGGCCTTGCCGCCTGCATCGTACATCCACTGCGCGTTTTGCGGGGTGAGGGGGGGCGGACCATCGCGCCGTTCCAACCCTAGCAGCGCCTTGTAGAACTCGGCCGTCTCGTCGAGTCGGTCGGTAATGATGTTGACGTGATCGAGCGCGTTGACGTGCATTGATTCTCTCCCGCAGCAAAACGGCGGCCGGAGCATGGTGCCCCCGCCGCCGTCCAATCTCAACCTTTGAAACCGCTCAGCTCTTGAACACGACAGTCTTGTTGCCGTTGACGAGAGCCCGATCCTCGAGGTGCAGGCGCACTGCTTCCGCCAGCACGCGGCGTTCCACATCGCGGCCCTTGCGCACGAGGTCTTCGGGGCTGTCGGCGTGAGTCACGGTCTCGACGTCCTGGTGGATGATCGGACCTTCGTCGAGATCTGCGGTAACGTAGTGACCGGTCGCACCGATCATCTTCACGCCGCGGGCGTGCGCCTGGTGATAGGGCTTGGCGCCCTTGAAGCTCGGCAGGAACGAGTGATGGATATTGATACAGCGGCCCGAAAGGAACGAGGCAAGATCGTCCGACAGGATTTGCATGTAGCGCGCCAGCACCACCAGTTCTGCGCCGGTCTCGGTGACGATGCGCTTGACCTCGGCCTCCTGCTGCGGCTTGGTCTCTTTGGTGATCGGCAGGTGATGGTATGGCACATTGCCGATCAGCGAGATGTTCAGCGCTTCCTTGGGATGGTTGCCAAGGATCGCGACGACTTCCATCGGCAATTCACCGATGCGCGTGCGATAGAGCAGGTCGCCAAGGCAGTGGTCGAACTTGCTGACCATCAGGACGACCTTCCGCTTCACGGCCGTGTCGCGCATGTTCCATTCCATGCCGTAGTCTTCGGCAACCGGCGCAAAGGCCGTGCGGAACGCTTCGATCCCGGTCTCGCCTGGATCGAACACGACTCGCATGAAGAACTTGCCGCTCAGCGAATCATCAAATTGCTGCGCCTCCCGGATGTTTCCGCCCGCTTCATAGAGGTTGCCCGTGACGCGGGCGACGATGCCCGGCTTGTCCTCGCATGACAGCGTCAAAATCAGCGATGCGCTCATCAAAATCTCTCCCGTCCTAGTCGCGTTAGGGGTGGCGCTCATTGGGCGCAACATTTCCCATTGCGAATCTCGAGGGAGATTGTATGTGTTGCATACAAGTTTTTCAACCCTGCCATTTTCAAGTCGGGAGAGTTTCACATGGCAAAGAACCTCGAAGAGGTAATCCAGCAAGGCGGCAATATCGTCGAAATGCTGCGCAACTCGCAGCTCGGTGCCTACGTCTATCCGGTCGTCGCTCCGGAATTCTCGAACTGGCGTTCGGAGCAGTGGGCATGGCAGCACAGCGCCGTGCTGTTCGACCAGTCGCACCACATGGTGAACCTGTACATTCGCGGCAAGGACGCGCTGAAGCTGCTGTCCGACACCATGATCAACAGCCCCAAGGGCTGGTCGGTCAACAAGGCCAAGCAGTACGTGCCCACCACGCCTTACGGCCATGTCATCGGTGACGGCATCATCTTCTGGGAAGAAGAAGAATCGTTCACCTACGTGGGCCGCGCCCCGGCTTCGAACTGGCTGCGCTACCACGCTGCCACCGGCGGCTATGATTGCGAGATCGAGCTGGACGACCGTTCGCCGATGCGTCCGATGGGCAAGCCCGTCAGCCGCAAGGAATGGCGTTTCCAGATCCAGGGGCCGAACGCCTGGGCCGTGATCGAGAAGCTGCACGGCGGCCCGCTCGAACAGCTCAAGTTCTTCAACATGAGCACGATGAACATCGCCGGCAAGACCGTGCGCACGCTGCGCCACGGCATGTCGGGCGCGCCGGGCCTCGAAATCTGGGGTCCCTATGCCGAGCAGGAAGAGATCCGCGCCGCGATCCTCGAAGCCGGCAAGGAATTCGGCCTGATCGCGTGCGGCAGCCGCGCCTATCCTTCGAACACCCTTGAATCGGGCTGGATCCCGTCGCCGCTCCCCGCCATCTACACCGGCGAAAAGCTCAAGGGCTTCCGCGAGTGGCTGGCAGCTGACAGCTACGAAGCGACCGGCTCGATCGGCGGTTCGTTCGTCTCCGACAACATCGAGGACTACTACCTCAACCCGTGGGAGCTGGGTTACGGCAACTTCGTCAAGTTCGACCATGATTTCCATGGCCGTGAGGCGCTGGAAGCCCTGAACCCGGCCGAGCAGCGCAAGAAGGTGACGCTCGCCTGGAACCCCGAGGACATGGCCAAGATCATGGCCTCGCTGTTCAACCCCGATGGCGAACAGTACAAGTTCTTCGATACCCCGCTCGCGAACTACGCCTCGTCGAACTACGACCGCGTCGTCGATGCTGGTGGCAAGACCGTCGGCTTCTCGATGTTCACCGGCTACTCGTACAACGAGAAGCAGGCGCTCAGCCTCGCCACGATCGATCCGGAAATCCCGGTCGGCACCGAACTGCGCGTGGTGTGGGGTGAAGAGAACGGCGGTACCCGCAAGACCACCGTCGAGCCGCACAAGCAGATCGAGGTCCGTGCGATCGTCTCGCCGGTCCCCTACAGCCGCGTCGCTCGCGAAAACTACGCCGAAGGCTGGCGTACTGCTCGCTGAGCCAACCAACCGTATCGCCCGGACCGCCACAATGGCGGCCGGGCGTTCGGCCTGAACAAGAGAGGATCCCGAACATGGCAAAGGCATCGATCATCCATCCCAACTGGGACAAGACGCCCGACGGGATCACCGATGGTTTCAGCCTCGAGATGACCGCGAAGGACGAAGCCTCGCTGCGCGATGCCGCCCCGCTCATCCCGGCAGAAACCCCCATCGCCGTTACCTTCCTGCCCGGGGAAGACGTCGGCGCCCGCGTTGCCGCGACGATTGCGGTGCGCGAACTCGGCTTCGAGCCGATGCCCCATTTTTCCGCCCGCCGGATCACGTCCGAGGACGACTTCGAAGGCTACCTGCGCGCCGTGGTGGAAAAGGCCGGTGTGACGCGCTGCTTCATCGTCGCCGGTGACCCGCCCGAGCCCGTCGGCCCATATTTCGACACGTCCGCCCTGATCGCGACCGGCGCCTTCGAGCGTTCGGGCATCAAGGCCATCGGTATTGGCGGTCACCCGGAAGGGCACCCCAACATGACCGAGGCCGAATGCTGGGCGGTCCTCGAAAAGAAGGTGGCGGAAATCACTGCGCGCGGCATGGCCCCGCTGATCGTCACCCAGTTCGGCTTCGATCCCGATGCCTTCCTCGCCTGGCTCAAGGAACTGCGCGCACGTGGCATCGACGCTCCGGTGCGCATCGGCGTGCCTGGGCCTGCCGGGATCAAGCGCCTGCTGGCGTTTGCCGCGCGCTGCGGCGTCGGCGCGTCGACCTCGGTGCTCAAGAAGTACGGGATCTCGGTCACGAACCTGCTCGGCACGGCCGGGCCGGACAAGCTGGTAGATGCCTTCGCCCGTGGCCTCGGGTCCGAGCACGGCAAGGTGCGCCTGCACTTCTACCCATTCGGTGGCCTGACCAAGACCCTCGAATGGATTCACGGTTACAACAAGAAGCACGGCATCGGCCAGGGGGCCTGAACCGGTGACCGACTTTGTGCTGGTGCACGGCGCTTGGGGCGGCAGCTTCGCGTGGGACCGCCTCAAGGCCGATCTCGAAGCTGCCGGACACCGTGTCCTCGCCGCTGATCTTACCGGTCTCGGTCGCCGCAAGGCCGAGTTCCACCCCGGCATCACGCTGACCACGCACATCGACGACGTGTGCGACCAGATCGCCAAGGCCGGTCTCGACCGCTTCGTGCTGGTCGGCCATTCCTGGGGCGGTATGGTCATCACCGGCGTCGCCACGCGCCTCGGCGCGCGCATCGACGCCCTCGTCTATGTCGATGCCTTCCTGCCGCAGGACGGGCAATCGCTGTGGGACCTGACCGGGCCGTGGGAGCACGATCACTACATCGGCAGCCAGAAGCACAAGCCCGGCGCCGTTTCCCCGCTACCCGGCCTTGAAAGCCCGGTCCTGTCCGATCATCCTCTGCTTACGCTGGTCGAAGCCGTGCGCTTCACCGGCGAGGAAGCGAAGATTCCCCGCCACGTCTACATTTTCGCCAATGGCTGGAGCCCGTCACCCTTCGGCAAGTTTGCCGAGGCGGTGCAGGATGATCCGGCCTGGGAGTACCACGAGGCCGAAGCCAGCCACAACGTCATGGGTGACCAGCCCGACCAACTGCTCCAGATCGTACTCGGCTGCGCCTGAATCGGGCTCAGCCCTGCTGCGCCAGGCTCTGCATCCGCTTGAGATAGCGCGCCAATACGTCGATCTCGAGGTTTACCTTCGATCCCGGCTTCAGCGCGCCCATCGTCGTGACTTGCGCGGTGTGGGGGATGATGTTCAGCGCGAACTGGCAAGATCCGTCGGGCTGGTCCGCCACTTCGTTGACGGTCAAGGACACGCCATTGACCGTGATGGACCCCTTCGCCGCGATGTATGGCGCCAGTTCCTGCGGCGCCGAAATCCAGAACTTGAGCGAGGCGCCATCGGGGCGGATGCTGACGACCTCGCCCACGGCGTCGACATGCCCGGTCACGATGTGCCCGCCAAGTTCATCGCCCAGCTTCAGCGCCGGTTCGAGGTTGAGCGGCGCGCCCACAGTCCACTGCTCCGCTGCAGTGCGGCTCACCGTTTCGCCCGAAACGTCCACCGCGAACCAGCCTTCGCCAGCCACGCCTCCCTTGTCCACCACGGTCAGGCAAACGCCCGAGCAGGCGATCGAGGCGCCGATGGCGATCTTCACTGGGTCCATCGCGCACGAGATCGTGATATGGCGGTCCCCCTTGTCTTCGACGGCGAGGATGTTGCCGATTTCCGTGACGATCCCGGTGAACATAAGAAATCTCCTTCAGCGGACCCGCTCGTAGACGTCGAGCGCATCGCTGCCAAGCGTCCGCCGGTCCACATTGCGCCAGCGTCCGTGCGCGTCAGCGAGCGAGCCGAGGCCGATGTTGCCGATGCAGGGCAAACCTGCGCCAACGATGATCGGGGCGCGATAGATCAGCAGCCGGTCTACCATGTCGGCGGCGATGAATGCGGCTGCCGCCTGCGCTCCGCCTTCGACGAACAGGTACTGCACATCCCCGAAAGCTTGCGGCGCGGTGATATCTGCAACCGCCGTCCAGCCTTCAGGCGCCGTGCCGCGCGTCAGCACCATGCGCTGCGGGCTGCGGTGCTCGAGCCCCGGCAGGCGCACGTCGAGCCTCGGCGTGTCGGCGCGCAAGGTGCCGCCGCCGACAAGGATCGCGTCGGCCCGTGCCCTCTCGACATGGCAATGCGCGCGCGCTTCGGGGCCGGTGATCCATTGGCTCGATCCGTCGACGAGGGCTATTTTGCCGTCCAGCGAAGTTGCGAGCTTCAGAGTGACATGTGGTCGTCCTTGCGCCGACCGTGTCAGGTATCCGGCCAGAGACTCCCGTGCCGCCGGGGCGGGCAGAGCGTCTGTTGCAATACCTGCTTCACGTAGCGCGGCGATCCCGCTGCCTGCCGTGCGCGGGTCTGGATCTTCAACGCCGATCACCACGCGCGCAAGGCCGCTGCCCAGCACCAGCGATGTGCACGAAGGGCCGCGCGCACTGGCATGGGCGCAAGGTTCCAGGGTGACATAAAGCGTCGCACCGTTCGCGGCCTCACCGGCCATGGCCAGCGCCTCGGCTTCGGCATGAGGCCGGCCACCTGCCTGCGTCCAGCCACGGCCTACCATCAGGCCGTGCTTGACGATCACCGCTCCGACTGCCGGATTGGGCCTGCTCAATGGACGCCCACGCGCCGCGAGCGCCGCGGCGGCATCGAGCCAGCGCAGGTCCTCAGCCCTGCTCATGGTTTCTCGGTCTGTGCGTTCTTCATTTCGGCATCATAGACAGGATTGTCGACCAGATGCTTGTCCAGCACTTCCCTGCGCGCGGCCTCGACCTTCTTGCGGTAGGCCTCGCGTTCGGCCTTGCCTTCCTCGTAGGCACGCTTGGTTTCAACTCCGGTGGCGTCGCCCACCGCCTTGTACATCTGGCGGATGCGCTCCTGCCGCGCCTCCTCCTCGGCTTCCTCTGCCTTGGCCTTGGCGGTCGCTGCCTTGTTTTCGGCGAGGATCTCGGCGTCGCTGCGGTTCTCGAGAAAGCTCGGGAAATAGATGATCTCGGGCGGACGGGGCAGCGCCGTGCCGCCTTCCATCGCCATCGCGGTGAACAACGTCCCCGTCACCGCTGCTGCCATCACCAGTCCGACACGGCGATAATCGCTGGGCGCAGTAAAGACCTGCCAGAAATCGACGATGGCCCGGCGCGGGGATACGTTGCGGAAGAAGGCTCTCATGCCCGCCTAGATAGGCGCTGGCGCACGCTTTCGCTACCCATCGGCAGGCATTCAGCCAAACGGCACATACAGCGACCGGCCGTGCCGCTTGAGCCAGCGGTTAGCCGCCTCGATATCCCCTTCAAAAAGCTGTTCGAGATGAGCGTGGAAGGCGGGGCTATGATCGAAGTGCTTCATGTGCGCCACTTCGTGGGCCACGACCGAACGCCGCACGAAATCCGGCGCCATGATCAGCCGCCAGTTCATCCGGATCGACCCGTCTGCCGCGCAGCTTCCCCAGCGCCGCTGCGCGCGCGATAGCGACAGGCGTGGGACGGCTTCTCCGGCGCGGGCGCAGTAATGGGCGAGGTCATCAGCGCAGAAAGCGAGCGCCTCGGCCTCGAGCCAACGCTGCAGCCGCGCAGCAAGCCCCTCGACCGGCCCCCCGACGATCAGGCGTCCATCCGCGATCACCGGCTTGCGTCGGGCCCGCTCCGACCATTCGATCTGCAAGGTCTCGCCCCGCCAGGGCACCGTGGCATCGGGCGCGATAGCGCGTGTCTCTGGCATCCGCGCCAGTTGCCCCGCCAGCCAGTCGGCCCGGTCGCGAGCAAAAGCCTCGGCATCGCCGACGCGACCCCATGCCGGGATCGAAACACGCGCCTCGCTGCCGTCGGGCGCGAGCCGTAGCGTCATCCGCCGGGCATGGCCGAGCTTGCGGATCACCAGCGGCAGTTCGCGTCCTTCGACCATCAGCGTCCGGCGCGCCACGGCACGCGGGGCCAAAGTTCCGCGAGAGGGGGTCTGCTTGGCCTTGGTGTCGGCCCGCCGCAACCAGTCGAGCACGCCCCTAGCCATCGAAATGGTCCGATGGCACGATATGGTCCTCGATCGGCCCGGCCAGCGTTTCGCTCACCGCCTGGCCAACGACCGACTGTCCAGCGCGATGCACGGCCTCGCGATCACCAGAAATCAGATAATGCCACTCAGGCAGCGGCTGGTTCTCGGCCCGCAAGCGATAGGCACAGGTATCGGGCAACCACGGCAATTCTCGCGCCAGCTTCGGCGTCAGGCGCAGGCAATCGGGGACATAGGCGCGGCGATGCTTGTAGTCGCTGCACCGCGCGGTCCTGAGGTCCAGCAGCTTGCAGGCAACATTGGTATGGACCACCTCGCCGGTGTCTTCGTCCTCCAGCTTGTGCAGGCAGCACTTGCCGCAGCCGTCGCACAGCGCTTCCCACTGCTCGCGGCTGAGTGTTGCCACTGGCCGTTCCCAGAAGCGGTCGTCGCTCATTCCGGCGTCAACTCACCCACTTGGCGAGTTCGGCGGCCACGGCCTTTCCGTCCTGTTCGGCAGGCAACAACGCGATGGCAGAACCGTCCGGGCCCATCAGATAGGCCGCGCGGCTGTGGTCCATCAGGTAGGCGTCGGGCTTGCCCTCGTCGCGCCTTTGATAGAACACCGCCCACTTCCTTGCGACGTCGGCGATCTGTGCCGGCGTGCCCGTGAGCCCGACCACGTTCTTGCCAAAGTTCGCGGCATACTTGCCCACGACCTGCGCGGTATCGCGCTCGGGGTCGATGGTGATGAAGATCGGCACGATCGGCTTGGCGTCGGGGTGTTCCTTGGCGAACAGGCGAAGGCCCTGTGCGATGTTCTGCATGTCGAGCGGGCAGACATCCGGACAGAAGGTGTAACCGAAATAGACGATGCGATACTTGCCCGCAAAGTCGCTCCACTTCACGGCCTGCCCGTCCTTGCCCGTCAACGTGAAGTCGCCGCCAATCGCGGCGCCTTCGAGAGGCGGTTGTTCGGCAGGGGTCATGTTGCATCCGCCAAGCGCGAAAGTGCAGGTTGCGGCAAGCGCGGCGAGTGTCGATCTGAAAGCGAGGGCCATGGCGCGCCGGTTCATGCTCTGCTAACCGTGTCCTTGCAAGAGGCGAGTCCGCAAGGCCGTAAATGGCTGATGGGGCACGCAACAGGAGGTTCGAATGCTGTCGAAGATGCGCAGGCCGCTTACCGCGCTGGCCATGCTGCTGGCCGCCGCCACGGCAATCCCGGCACAGGCCCAGTTTTCCGACAGCTACAAGTTCCTCGAAGCCGTCCGCAAGAAGGAAGGCGACAAGGTGACCGAGGCTCTGAACGAGCCCGGCACGCAGATCATCAACACCAAGGACTATACCACCGGACAGACCGCGCTTCACATTGTCGTGGCCCGGCGTGATCTTGTCTGGGTGCAATTCCTGATCGGCAAGGGCGCCAACGTGAACGCGCGCGACAATCGCGGCGTGACCCCGCTGGTAGCCGCGTCAGAAATGGGCTTCCTCGAAGGCGTCGATGAACTGATCAAGTCGGGCGCGCGCATCGATGAGGCGAACAACACGGGCGAGACCCCGCTCATCAGCGCCGTCCACCGCAAGGACCTTGCGCTGGTGCGAATGCTGATCAAGGCTGGCGCCAACCCCGATCGCCCAGACAATTCGGGCCGTTCTGCGCGCGATTATGCTGCGCTCGACAAGGGCAGTCCGGTGCTGGGCGAACTGGAAAAGGCTTCGAAAGAAGCAAAGTCCGCCGCGCCCAAGAAGACGTACGGCCCCTCGTTCTGACGGGTACTGACATGACCGACGAAACCCTGGATGCCCTGCGCCTTCGCCTGGCGCCCGCCATCGCCGAAGCTGCTGCGTTTGATGGCTGGAAACCGGCTGCCGTTGCGGCTGCCGCTGCAATGGAAGGCGTCGATCCTGCTTTGGCCGCCTTTGCGTTCCAGGACGGGCCCATGCAGATGATCTCCGCCTGGATCGCGCGCATCGATGCCGACATGGCCGCTGCGCTTCCCTCCACCCAGCTCGGCAATCTGCCGATCCGCGAACGCATCCGCCGCCTTGTCCAGTTCCGGCTCGATGCACTGATCGGCAAGGAAGAGGCCTTGCGCCGCGCACTGGCCATCATGGCCATGCCGCAGAACGTGGCAAAGGCGACCCGGCTGGGCTGGTCGAGCGCCGACGCGATGTGGCGGCTCGCGGGAGACACCGCCACCGATTACAACCACTATACCAAGCGCATCACCCTTGGCTCGATCTACGCCGCGACTCTTGCCTATTTCGCGCAGGATACCAGCGATGGCCACGAGGACACGCGCACCTTCCTCGATCGCCGGATCGAGAACGTGATGCAGTTCGAGAAGACCAAGGCCAAGCTGCTCAGGCCGCGCGAGGAGACCTTCTCGCTGACGCGGATGCTTGGCCGCCTGCGCTACCCTGCCGCCTGACCATTTTTGATCCAGCGCAATTCTATTGCGAATGACTTGCAAATGCTGTCCCGCTATGGCAGCGGGATCCGGTGACGCTCGATCAGCTCCCTGTTGGTACGCCCGCCCGAATCGCATCGGTCGATTGGTCTGCGCTTGTCGCGGAAGAGGCTCAGCGCTTGCGCGCGCTCGGCCTTGACGAAGGCGCAAGGGTGACGCTCGCCTATCGTGGTGTCTTCGCGGGCCGCGATCCGCTTGCCGTGGAGATTGGCCGCATGACTGTCGCCATTCGCCGGGTTCATGCGCTGGCGATGACGGTCGAACCGATCGCAGAAGCTGTCGCATGAGCAAGATGCCCACCGTCGCCGCGCTGGTCGGCAATCCCAATGCCGGGAAAAGCGCGCTGTTCAATGCCTTGACCGGCGCGCGCCAGAAGATCGCCAACTATCCGGGCGTCACGGTCGAACGCAAGGCTGGTCGGCTGATCCTGCCCTCGGGTGAGCCGGTCGAACTGGTCGACCTGCCCGGTTCCTACGGATTGGAAGCCACCAGCCCTGACGAGGAAGTGACCCGCAAGGTCATTATGGGTGAACAAGCCGGGCAGGCCAGGCCCGACGTCATCGTACTGGTGCTCGACAGTTCCAACCTCGAACAGCACCTCGTCTTTGCGCAGGAAGTGCTCGAGCTTGGCCGTCCCACCGTGGTCGCGCTCAACATGGTCGATCTTGCCGAACGCGATGGCTTGACCCTCGATCCTGCTGCGCTCGAAGCTGCGCTCGGGGTGCCGGTTATCCCGACCGTGGCCGTGCGCCGGCGCGGTCTCACCGAGCTGGCTGCCGCCATCGGCGATGCGCGTGACAAGCCCGAGCGCGCGCTCGATGCCGCGCGGCCGCATGTCACCTTGCCAGAGCGGCGCATGCTCGCCCACCAGATGGCGACAGCGGCGATCCTTTCGGAAACGTCCAAGCATCGCATTCACGCGCGCATGGACAAGCTGCTGCTCCATCCGTGGGCAGGGCCGCCGATCCTGTTCGCGCTCCTGTTCATCGTCTTCCAGGCGGTGTTCAGCTGGGCAACGCCCTTTGCCGATGCGATCGACGGCGGCGTTTCGGCGCTGGGCGATCTGGCCAAGGCGACCCTGCCGACAAGCCTGCTGCGCGATCTGCTGACCGATGGCGTGATCACGGGGGTCGGCTCGGTGCTGGTGTTCCTGCCGCAGATCATCATCCTGTTCTTCTTCATCCTGACGATGGAGGCGACCGGCTACATGGCCCGCGCCGCCTTCCTGATGGACCGCATGATGGCCGGCGTCGGTCTTTCCGGCCGCAGCTTCATCCCGCTGCTGTCGAGCTTTGCCTGCGCCATTCCCGGCATCATGGCGACGCGCAGCATCACCGATCCCAAGGACCGGCTGACCACGATCCTGATCGCCCCGATGATGACCTGCTCGGCGCGCTTGCCCGTCTATGCGGTGATCATCGCCGCGTTTATCCCGAATACCAAGGTCGGTCCCGGCATTGGTCTGCAGGGCCTTGTCCTGTTCTGCCTCTATGTGGCCGGAATCATCGGCGCGATGGTGGTGGCGCTGGTGCTGCGTCGCTCGGTGACCAAGGGCGCCGCTTCGGGCTTCATCATGGAACTGCCCAAGTATCAGCTGCCCACGGTCAAGGACCTCGCGCTCGGCCTGTGGCAGCGCGCGTGGATCTTCCTGCGCCGTGCGGGCACGATGATCTTTACCGTCACGATCGCGCTGTGGATCCTGCTCAACTTCCCCCGCGCCGAGCCGGGGCAGGATCAGGTCAACGCCTCGGTCGCCGGAACGCTTGCCAATGGCCTTTCGGTCGTGCTCGAGCCGATCGGCTTCAACCGCGACATGAGCCTTGCGATCATCCCGGCCATGGCTGCACGTGAAGTTGCGGTCAGTTCGCTCGCCACGACGTATGCCGTCAGCGCCAGCGACGACGAGGATCAGGCCGCCATGGCGCTGGGCGATCAGCTGAAATCACGCTGGACCCTGCCGATGGCGCTCGCCTTCCTGGCTTGGTTCGTGTTTGCGCCGCAGTGCCTCTCGACCATCGCCGTGGCCCGGCGCGAGACGAATGGCTGGAAATGGCCCGCCTTCATGCTCGCCTACCTGTTTGCGCTGGCCTATGCGGCGGCGGGCGTGACCTACTGGACGGCGATTGCGGCCGGTTTGGGCTGAACTGCCGCGCTGGTCTGTGGAAACGGTGGCATGGTGACTGGCTTGGCCGAGCCCCCATGCGCTAGGCAATTGCCCAGATCAGAAGGAACGTGATTCGATGGCAGGCAGCGTCAACAAGGTGATCCTTGTCGGGAACCTCGGGGCAGACCCCGAAATCAAGAGCTTCCAGAACGGAGGCCGCATCGCCAACCTGCGCATCGCGACGTCCGAAAGCTGGAAGGACCGCGCCACCGGCGAGAAGAAGGAGCGGACCGAGTGGCACTCCGTGGTCATCAACTCGGATGGTCTCGTCAGCGTGGTCGAGCGCTTCCTGCGCAAGGGCTCGAAGGTCTACATCGAAGGGCAGCTGCGCACCCGCAAGTGGCAGGACCAGTCCGGCAATGATCGCTATACCACCGAAATCTCGGTGGGCGGCATGGGCGGCGTGCTGACCATGCTCGATGGCTCGGGCGGCGCTGGTGGCGGTGGCATGGGCGGTGGCGGCGGTGGCCGCTCGTCCGGTGGTGGCTGGAATGAGGGCGGCTCGTCGGGCGGTTCGGGCGGCTTTGGCGGCGGTTCCTCGCGTGGTGGCAGCGCCGCTTCGGGCGGTGGCTGGAACCAGGGCGGCGGCGGCGGCTTCGGCGACGATCTGGACGACGATATTCCGTTCTGAGGAAGCGCCACTTCTTGTGTCCCCGCGAAGGCGGGGACCTTGGTGTTGCTACGGAACAGAAGCGTAAGCCGATTAAGGCCCCTGCCTGCGCGGGGCTTCATTCGTTTTCAGGGCAGGGCTCAGGTCCCGCGCGTATCCCCGTAAAGGTGTATGTGCAGCCGGTCTGTAAACCGCCAGCCGCGCTCCAGCGCTTCCTCCGCCAGCCACCGCGAGCGTTCGCGCAACACTGAACTCGCGGTACCTTCAGGCATCACGAACAGGTGATCGCTGGCGATGCGGTAGCAGTCCTGTAAAGCGGCAATCTCGGCAAGGTCGGACGCGCTCGCGACCACGAACTTGAACCAGGCCCGCACATCGCGCGCCCACGCATCCAGTCGCTCCGGCACAAGGGCAAGTTCAGCCGGATTGCCCGAATGCGCCAGCTTGGGGCTGACGTTGAACTGGTCGATCAGCGGATCGAGTTCCGGATGCACTGCCACGGTGCCATTGGTCTCGATCTCGACATGCAGGGCAGGGCGCTCCGCCTTGAGCAGCGCCACCAGTCGCGCCAGCGCGGCACCCTGCAGCAGCGGCTCGCCCCCGGTAATAACCAGTCGGTCCTCGGGGTGGGACAGGATCAGCGCGGCCGCGTCGGCCTCGCTCATCTTCAGCTGATTTTCCCCGCGCTCGAACGCCACTTCGTCGCGATGGGGGCGGTTGTCGCCCGTGAACCGCCAGGTGTAGGCGGTGTCGCACCAGCGGCAGGCGAGGTTGCAGCGCGATAGCCGCACGAACACCGATGGCCGCCCCAGCCCGAGGCCTTCCCCCTGCAAAGAGGAGAACACCTCCGGCTCGCCGGGGTTGACCGTGGCGAGGGTAAGCAAGTTCACCCCAGCCGCTGCAGCGCCGCTGCCAGCCGCTCGGCCTCGGCGGCATGCATGGCGTGGTCGGCCCGGGCCTTCTCGACCGCCTCAGGCTTGGCCTTCTCGACAAACGAGGGGTTGCCCAAACGTCCCTCGAGCGACTTTGCCTCCTTCTGCGAGGCGGCCAGCGCCTTTTCGAGACGCGCCTTTTCTGCCGCAATGTCGATCACGCCTTCCAGCGGCACGACGATGTTGGCATCGCCCGCGCCAACCTGCATCGCTGCGCCGACCGGAGCGCTTTCGAAGCGGATGCCGTTGAGGCGCGCGAGACGCTCGATTGCCGCCGGGTTGGCCTCGATGATCGAGCGCGTCAGCGCCGAAGGTTCGGGCAGATAGGCGTCGAGCTTGGCCCCCGGCGCAATGCCAAGTTCGTTCTTGGCCGTGCGCAGGTTCGAGACCAGCGCGATCAGCCATTCGACCTCGCGCTTGGCTGCTGCGTCCACTTCAGCTTCGGGCTTCGGCCATGCGGCCACGATCAGTTCGCCGTCTCGCTTTCCAAGCGCATGCCACAGCTCTTCGGTCACGAACGGCATGAACGGGTGGAGCATCACCAGGATCTGGTCGAGCACCCAGCCCGCCACGGCCTTGGTCTCGGGGTCGAAGTTGCCCTTGATCAGTTCGATATACCAGTCGCAGAACTGGTCCCAGACGAAGTGGTAGACGGTGTTTGCCGCCGCATCGAAGCGCAGGTCGGCCATCGCCTGGTCAAGCGCGGCGACAGTTTCCACAACCTCGCCGATGATCCACTTGTTGACCGCCGAGGTCGCCGCAGGAGCCGCCACTGAAGTGCTGCCGGTGATCCCATTGCTCTGGCAGAAGCGCGCGGCGTTCCACAGCTTCGTGGCGAAGTTGCGGTAACCCTCGACGCGCTTCTCATCCATCTTCACGTCGCGGCCCTGGCTCTCCATCGCGCACATGAAGAAGCGCAGGGCATCGGCCCCGTACTTGTCGATCAGGCCCAGCGGATCGACCACGTTGCCCTTCGACTTGCTCATCTTCGCGCCATCGGCGGCACGGACGAGGCCGTGCAGGTAGAGCTTCTTCCACGGCACTTCCTTCATGAAGTGCAGCCCCTGCATCGCCATGCGCGCATCCCAGAAGAACAGGATGTCGAAGCCCGAGACGAGCAGGTCGTTGGGATAGTGCTTCTTCAGCAGCGGCGCGTCTTCATCCGGCCAGCCGAGCGTGGCGAAAGGCCAGAGCGCGGAGGAGAACCACGTGTCGAGGACGTCGCTATCGCGTTCCAGAGTGACGCCTGCGCCCGCCTTCGCCTGCGCCTCTTCCTCGGTCTCGGCAACGTAGCACTGGCCGTCGGAGCCGTACCACGCCGGAATCCGGTGCCCCCACCACAGCTGGCGGGAAACGCACCAGGGCTGGATGTTCTCCATCCAGTTGAAGAAGGTCTTTTCCCAGGTCTTCGGCACGATCTCGATCGCGCCCGAACGCACCGCTTCCATCGGCGCCTTGGCCAGAGTTTCGGCATCGACGTACCACTGGTCGGTCAGCCACGGCTCGATCACCACGCCGCCACGGTCGCCGAACGGCGTCTGGATCGTGCGCGGCTCGGCATCGTGCTGAACCTCGTTGCCTTCCTTGTCCTTGGTGACGTGCGGGATCAGGAAACCTGCTTCCTTCATCCGCTCGACCACGAGCTTGCGCGCGTCGAAGCGGTCGAGGCCTACGAACTCGGCCGGCACCAGCCCATCGGCTGTCTGCACCACCCTGGCCTCGGCATCGAACATGTTGAGCATGTCGGCGGGCTTGATCCCGGCGCGCTTGCCCACTTCGAAGTCGTTGAAGTCGTGCCCCGGCGTGATCTTCACCGCGCCTGAACCCAGTTCGGGATCGGCGTGCTCGTCTGCCACCACCTTGAACCGGCGCCCGGTCAGCGGCTGCAGGATCTCCTTGCCGATGACCGACTTGTAGCGCTCGTCCTCAGGGTGGACCGCCACGGCCATGTCGGCCAGCATCGTTTCGGGGCGCGTGGTCGCAACCTCGATGTAGTCCAGGCCATCGTCGCGCTTCACACCGTCTGCCAGCGGGTACTTGAAGTGCCAGAACCCGCCCTGCGTCTCGCGCGTTTCCACCTCGAGGTCGGAAATCGCCGTCTTCAGCTTGGGGTCCCAGTTCACCAGCCGCTTGTCGCGGTAGATCAGGCCCTGGTTGTAGAGGTCGACGAAGACCTTCACCACGGCGCGGGTGAAGTGCGGGTCCATCGTGAACTGCTCACGGCTCCAGTCCATCGAGCAGCCGAGGCGGCGGAGCTGACCGGTGATGGTGCCACCGCTCTCGTGCTTCCACTCCCACACCTTGTCCACGAACTGCTCGCGCGTGTAGTTGGTGCGCTTGTCCTGGCGCGCTTCCATCTGGCGCTCGACCACCATCTGCGTGGCGATGCCCGCATGGTCGGTGCCGACCACCCACAGCGCATCCTTGCCCTTCAGGCGTTCGTAGCGGATCACCACGTCCTGCAGCGTGTTGTCGAGCGCATGGCCGATGTGGAGCGACCCCGTCACGTTCGGCGGCGGATTGACGATGGTATAAGGCGCGGCGTCGGGGCGTTCGGGTCGGAACAGCCCGTTGCTTTCCCAATGGGCATACCACTTGGCCTCGATCCCTGCGGGTTCGAAAGTCTTGGCCAGTTCTGCAGAAGTCTTGTCGTTCATGGGGGAGCGCCTTGCCATCGCGGGCCCGCGCCTGCAAGCGTTGCGGGGAACTCGAAGGGTTGTTCCACCGTTACGGCGCTTGTGTTGCACTTGTCGCCTTGGCCTAAATACCCCATGAAGCGGGCAAGATGCGGGAACTGACCGATTTCCAGATTGAGGCCTCCGCGCAAGGGGAAGGCGCGACGCTCGCCTTCCGCGGGCCGATGACGGTGTCCTCGCTGGGCCTGGCCGATGCGCGGCTGCGTTCGCTGGGCGAATCCATCGCCGCGATCGACCTCTCCGGCGTCACCCGCATGGACACCGTCGGCGCGTGGACAGTCTGGCGCCTCTCGCGAGATAACGACGCAAAGATCATTGGTTGCAGCGAGGAAGCGCAGAAGCTGGTCGATGCAATCCGCAAGGCCGATTCGAACGATCATTCAGTCACTGCGCACCGCCTGCCGCTGCTGGAACGCGTGCCCGCCCATGTCGGCATGGTCATGGCCGGGCTGAGCCAGGGTGCGCTGCAGGTGCTGGGCTTCCTTGGCCAGGTGATCCTCTCGGCGGGCACCCTGCTGCGCCATCCCTCGCGCTTCCGTGGCAAGGCTCTGGTCCACCAGATGGAACTGGTCGGCGTCAACGCGCTCGCCATCATCGGATTGATGAGCTTCCTCGTCGGCATCGTCATCGCCCAGCAAGGTGCGGTGCAGTTGCGTCAGTTCGGGGCGGAGATCTATACCGTCAATCTCGTCGGCCGCCTGACCTTGCGGGAGCTTGGCGTGCTGATGACCGCGATCATGGTCGCCGGCCGCTCCGGTTCTGCCTTTGCCGCGCAGCTTGGCACGATGAAGCTGACCGAAGAGGTCGACGCCATGCGCACCATCGGCGTATCTCCGATGGAGGCGCTGGTCGTTCCGCGCATTGCCGCAACGATGATCATGATGCCGCTGCTCGGCTTCTATTCGGCCTTCCTTGGCATCATTGGCGGGGCTTTCCTGTCGAGCCTGACGCTGGGCATCCCGTTCTTCACCTTCCTCGCCCGTGTCCAGGAAGTCGTTCCGCTGCACGATGTCTGGGTTGGCCTCACCAAGGCGCCCGTGTTCGGACTGATCGTCGCGCTGGCGGGCTGCTACCAGGGCATGCAGGTCAAGAACAATGCCGAGGAAGTCGGCACCCGCACCACGGCGGCGGTGGTCATGGCGATTTTCACCGTCATCGTGCTCGATGCCTTCTTTGCGGTGTTCTTCACGAATATCGGGTGGGGCTGATGGACCAGGACGCCGCCACCGCCGAACAGCTGATCGACCTGCCCGATCCGTTCGAGGGCAAGTATCCGATCCGCGTGCGCGGTGTGCGCAATGTCTTTGGCGATCACGTGATCCACGACGGGCTCGATCTCGATGTGCGTCGAGGCGAGATCCTTGGCGTTGTCGGTGGTTCGGGCACCGGCAAGTCGGTCCTCATGCGCACGATCATCGGCCTGCAAATTCCGGAATCGGGCGAAGTCGAAGTGCTCGGCAGTTCGATCACCGATGCCCGCGATGATGAAGACATCGACATTCGCAGCCGCTGGGGTGTGCTGTTCCAGGGCGGCGCGCTGTTTTCGACCCTGACCGTGGCAGAGAACGTCGAAGTTCCCCTGCGTGAATTCTTCCCGGAGATCAGCGACGAGCTGCGCCACGAGATCGCGCGCTACAAGGTCCTGCTCTCAGGGCTGCCCGCCGAAGCGACAAGCAAGTATCCGTCCGAACTTTCGGGCGGCATGAAGAAGCGTGCAGGCCTTGCCCGCGCGCTCGCGCTCGATCCCGAACTGCTGTTTCTTGACGAGCCGACCGCCGGACTCGACCCGATCGGCGCGGCCGCTTTCGACCAGTTGATCCTCAAACTGCAGCAGACGCTTGATCTCACCGTATTCCTGATCACCCACGATCTCGATACGCTTTACGAAATCTGCGATCGGGTGGCGGTGATTGCAGACAAGAAGGTGATCGCCGTCGGCACGATCCCGGAACTGCTCGCGCTCGATCATCCGTGGATACAGGAATACTTCAACGGACCGCGCGGACGTGCGGCGCAGGATGCCCAGGAACGGCACGATACTGCGCGGCATGAAGCCACGCTGGCGACTAATTCGGACGTTGGGCGTTCTTCGCCTGATCCTGAAGGGGCATAAGGACTAGGCGATGGAAACGCGCGCAAACCATATCTGGGTCGGGCTGGTCACGCTGGCATTGCTGGCGGCGACGGCCGTGCTGACCATCTGGATCGCGCGTCTCAACCAGGGCGACCTCAACGAATACGACATCTTCTTCAAGCAGTCGGTCGATGGCCTTGCCAAGGGCTCGGAAGTCTCGTTCTCGGGCGTGCCTTCAGGCCAGGTCAAGGACATCAAGCTGTGGGAGCGCGACCCGGAATTTGTCCGCGTACGCATTGCGGTCGATCGCAAGGTGCCGATCCTGCAGGGCACAACCGCCAGCCTGCTCGGCAGTTTCACCGGCGTATCGACGATCCAGCTTTCCGGCGCAGTCAAGGGCGCCCCGCCGATCGCTTGCCCCAAGGAAAACAAGCGCGCCACCTGCCCCGAAGGCGTGCCGGTCATCCCGACCAAGCGCTCCGGCCTTGGCGAAATCCTTTCGAACGCCCCGCTCCTGCTCGAACGCCTCGCCACGCTGACCGAGCGCCTGACCATGGTGCTGTCGGACAAGAACCAGAAGTCGATCGAGAATATCCTCGCCAATACCGATCGCATGACCGGAAATCTTGCCGATGCCTCGCCCGATGTGAAGCGCACGCTGGCCGAACTGCAGGCAACGCTGCGGCAGGCCAACTATACCCTGGCCAGCTTCGAGAAGCTGACCAACTCGGCCGACAATATGCTCAACAACGATGCCAATGGCCTGGCCAAGCAGCTTCGCCAGACGTTGAAATCCGCTCAGGGCGCGGCTGACGAATTGCAGGGCACGCTCAGCGAGGCCCGCCCGGCCGCACGGCAGCTCAACGAACGCACGCTGCCCGCTGCCGAAGCCGCGATCCGCGATCTTCAGGCGACGACCAGATCCCTGCGCGAAGTGACTGACCGCCTGAACGATCAGGGCGTCGGCGGTTTTGTCGGCGGCCCGAAGCTGCCCGACTACAAGAACTGAGGAGGCGATGAAGATGATCCGTAAAGCCCTAGTCGTCCCCGCACTCCTTGCCGCACTTTCGGGCTGCGTCAGCCTGGGCCCGAAGGTGCCCGATACGCTGCTCGCCCTGACCCCCACCGCTGCGCCTGCTGCGGGCAGCACCACCAGCGGCACGTTTGCCAATGCGCTGGTGGTGATGGAGCCCTCGGCCGAAGCGCGCCTCGCGGTCACCCGCGTGCCGGTGCAGATCGACGATGCCAACGTCGCCTATCTCAAGAAGACAATGTGGGTTGAACGTCCCTCGCGCCTGTTCCAGCGCCTGCTGGCCGAAACCATCCGTGCACGCGGCAGCCGCCTCGTGATCGAGAACGATCCGGGCGCTGCGGGTCTCCACCTCTCGGGCCGCCTGCTCGACATGGGCTATGATGCGCGCACCATGTCCGCCGTGGTCCGCTACGATGCGGTCAAGGAAAGTGGCGGGCGTGTCGAAACGAAGCGCTTTGAAAGCACAGTGCCGGTGATCGAGGCCGAGGCGAAGTATGTCGGCCCCGCGCTTAACGAAGCCGCCAATGCCGTGGCCAAGCAGGTGGCGGACTGGGTCGGCTAAGGATACAACTGTTGCACCCCCTCGCAGGCGGGGGCCTCAGTCGGTTTACTGAAGGGTTTTGTAACAGCACCGAGGTCCCCGCCTGCGCGGGGACGCAGCGGTTTACTTGATTGCCAGCCCCGCAAACCGCGCCGCCGCAGCAAAAGCGCCAGCGCGCTTTTCGCGCCGTTCCATGGCCTCGGCGTCCTTGCCCCAGAGTTCGGCCTGCCAGTCCTCCTCGAGGTTGGCGGCGTCCCACAGCGCGTCGAGATCGGCGTCGGGTCGCAACGCCGCAAGGCCGATCACCAGCGAGGCAGCGAGGCTCGTCGTGTTGCGCAGCGCGGCAAGCTGGAATGCATCGAGCGCTTCGAGTTCATCGCGCAAGGCAGCCAGCGTCTCTACCGGCTGCGGCTTGTGGATGATGCCGGTCACGCGCACGAACTGCACGCCCAGCCGCGCTTCGGCGCTCGCCAGCAGCGGCTCCCACATCATCCGCTGGCGCGCGGCGAAGGCCTCATCCGGCTCGGCGCGGTAGCACAGCGTGTCGGTTTCGGCGTAGGGCAGGATCTCGGCGATGACCTGCGCCGGGCCGCCGGCAACGACATCGATCGCATAGTCCGCCATGTCGCGGAACAGGAACAGCGCCGGATCGATCTCCTCGCTCTGGCGCTCCCACTCCGCCGCCATCGCTTCGGCAAGCGCCTGCGTCGGCACGACTTGCGCTCTGCCCCCCACAGTCTTGATCGCTCGCCCGTCGAGCCTCACCCCGAAGCCGCCGTCTGCCGCCTCGACCGTCACTGCCTTGTAGAAACGCTTCATTGTCTATTCCGGAGTACGCCATCGCCGCGCCACGATGCGCGGCAGGAAGAAGAAGTCCCACAGGCCGACGAGAGCCAGGACGATGCCTGCAATCGGCGGGAGCGCAGCCAGCGGCCCCGGTCCCTTGCCAGCCTGCACCAGTACGCCCAGCAGCACCAGCAGCGCGCCCGACAGCCGCACCACCTGCAGCGTGAAATAGCGCCCCATTGCCGGGTCTCGGGCCGGGTCTCTGGGCGCAGGATCGCTCATGCAATTCTCCCCAGCAGGGCACGCAAGTCCTCGATGCTCGTCGCTACCGCCTCGGCCCCGGCCTCGATCAGTTCCTCGGTCTCGTGATAGCCCCAGTCCACGCCGAACGATCGCACGCCCGCGTTCACGCCCATGTGGATGTCATAAACGGTATCGCCGATCATTGCCGTGCGCGCACGATCCGCGCCGGCATCGGCGATGCACTGTTCGATCATCGAGGGGTCGGGCTTCGAAGGGTGTCGGTCCGCCGTCTGCAACGAGACGAAGTGGCCGGTCAGCCCATGGGTGGCGAGGCAATGGGCCAGGCCCCGGTCCGACTTGCCGGTGGCGACGGCAAGCTGCCAGCCTTGCCCGGCCAGCTCTTCGATCAGCCCGGCAATGCCCTCGTAAAGCGGCTCTGCGACGGCGCCTGCTGCCCGCCGCGCGCGGAAGGCGTCCTTGTAAAGCTCGGTCAGGCTGGCATGCTCGTGGTGCTCGCCCTCAGGGTGCAACTGACGCATCGCCTCGTGCAGCGAAAGGCCGACGACGCGGCGCGTCAGCTGGCGTTCGGGCGGTATCAGGCCCGCCGCCTTGAACGCCGCGTCCATTGCCGCGCAGATGTCGGCCTGGCTATCGACCAGCGTGCCGTCGCAATCGAATATGGCCAGCTTCAAGAAACAAGCCTCCGCATCAGTTCGGCAATGGCCGGCGAGCCCTCTGCCTCAAGCCCGGCCGCCACGCGTGCGCGCTCGTTGGCGCTCTTGTTCTGCGATAGCTTGAAGGTCGGTCGCCATGCCAGCACTTCCATCTCGAAGCCGACGATGCCGCCCATCATCGCACGCAGCTTGTCCTCCGGCATCTTGTCCATCGTCCAGGGCGTGCCCTCGGACAGCCGTGCCTCGTGCGCATCGGAGACCGTTTCGAGAAGCCCTCGCAACCCGTCCTGATCCATTCTCCGCACCCTACCTTCCATCTCGAGCGCAACGTAGTTCCACGTCGGCACTTGCGCCGGGTCGGCATACCAGCGGGGGCTGACGTAGCCATCCGGCCCGTTGACCACCGCCAGCGCCATCATCCCGTCGAGATGTTTTGTGAGAGCATTGCCGCGTGCGAGGTGGAACTGTACCGCGCCGTCTCCCGTGGAATGCAGTGGCACATGGGCTACGCGCGGCCCGTCCGGCACCGTGGCAAAGACCATCCCGAACCCGATCTCGGCAATCAGCGCCTCGAACAGGTCGCGGTCGTCGTGCCGGAAGGACGGGTTGGGGTGCATCAGTCCTTCCGTGCTCTGGATGCGGGCTTGCCCGCCGGCGCTCTACGCGCCGCAGCTGGCTTGCCGGCGGCCTTTCCTGCAGGCTTGGCAGGTCCCTTCTTCACCGCACTGCTCTTGGGAGCTGCGCCCTTCGCAGAAGCGGCCCGCTTGCCGGTGGGCTTGCGTCCGGCACTGCCCGCGCCCTTTTCGCCGTCCGCGCGCTTGCGGCGTTCGCCCCGGCGTTCCTTGCGGTATTCCTTGGCATGCTGCTTGGCCGCGCGCTTCTGGAAGGTCTTCTCGTCCAGCAGCTTTGGCGCTTCCAGCGGCAGGTCACCGTCTTCCTCGTAGAAGCCGAGGCTAGCCATGCTCGCGGCGAAGTGCGCGGGCAGGGGGGCGGTCACGTCGATCAGGTCACCCTCGGGATGCTCGATCCGCAGGCGGCGGGCGTGGAGGTGCATCTTGCGGCTGATCGTGCCGGTCAGGAACGCGGCCTGCCCGCCGTACTTGCCATCGCCGACGATCGGGTGCCCGATCGCCGCCATGTGCACGCGCAGCTGGTGGGTACGGCCCGTCAGCGGTTGCAGTTCGACCCACGAGGCCGAATTGCCGGCGCGGCTGATCACGCGGTAGCGGCTGCGCGCCGATTGGCCCTGGCCGCTTTCATCGACCATCATCTTCTCACCGCCCGTGCCCGGCTGCTTGGCCAGGGGCAGTTCGATCAGCCCATCCTTCACTTCGGGCACGCCGACGACCAGCGCCCAGTAGATCTTGCGTGCCGAACGACCGGAGAAGTGCTTGGAGAAGAACGCCGCGCTGCCGGGCGTACGCGCGATCAGCAAGACGCCCGACGTGTCCTTGTCGAGCCGGTGGACCAGACGCGGGCGCGGTTCGCCATCGGCGGCATAGGCATCGAGCAGCCCGTCGACATGCTCGTGCGTGCCGCTGCCGCCTTGCGTTGCCAGGCCCGGCGGCTTGTTGAGCACGATCGCGGCGCGGTCCTTTTCCAGCACCATCGATTCGGCAAGCTGGATCTGTTCTTCGGTCAGCGGCTTGCGCACGCGCTGGCCCTTGATCCCGGCGCCGACCGGCGTGGCATTGCCGGGAGGGACACGCAAGGTCTGGCCCGCTTCGAGCCGGGTATCGACATCGGCGCGCTTGCCATCGACGCGGATCTGCCCGGTGCGGGCCCAGCGCGAAACGGTGGCAAAGCCGACCTGTGGCAGGTGACGCTTGAACCAGCGGTCCAGACGCGCGCCCGCATCGTCGCGGCCCACGGTGAACTGGCGGACGTTGTCGTCCGGAATCTTGCCGCGGCTCATGCTGCACCTCGCATCATCGAAAGGCCAAGGAACAGCCCGGCCACGCCGCCAAGCAGCGAGCCCAGGGCATAGAAGCCGGCCATGCCATAAAGTCCGCGCTGCATCAGCATCGCCGTTTCAAGGCTGAAGGCAGAGAAGGTGGTGAAGCCCCCAAGCACGCCGACGCCCAGCAGCAGGCGCAGCGATTCGCTGCCGTCCTGCCTTGCCAGCCATCCGGCCAGCAGCCCCATCAGCAGGCTGCCGCTGACGTTGATCAGGAAAGTGCCCCATGGGAACACGGTGTTGGGACCGGAAAACGCAGTTACGGCGCGCCCCGCATGATAGCGCAGCATGGCGCCGATGCCGCCACCAAGGGCGACGAGGGCAGTTGCCGTCAATGTATTGGGAGAGTTCATGAAGGGCTATTAGTGTCTGGACCGGAATTACGAAAGCCGTAATTCCTGACGCGGCACCGGCCCGCTCCCCCGCCCGGCCACCCATTCAGGATACTCTCGTGGGT
>NZ_JBXAFX010000032.1:0-44376 GCF_058793515.1 Novosphingobium sp. GW835-FHT14H07 | reverse complement strand
GGATAACCGCCAGACTACCGAAAGGTGGGGTCAATATTGGGCGCCGATAGGGGGTCAGTTTTGCGCGCCGGTTGACAAAGCAGCGGCGCATTCTTCGAGATCCAGATGTGGCGGCGATTGCCCTTGAGCCACTGGTCGAGAATGCAGGCAGCAGCCTGTCTCCCCTTCCCTGCCCCGGTTCCGTCGCCAAGGAAGAACCCGGTGCGGTAGAGCTGACCTTCGGGATCCTCCTTGAGCGCGACTTCGCCGGCAGGATGGCTGAAGCGGCCATAGAGATCGCGACCCCAGGCCTCGCCTGCATAAATCACGGTTTCAAGCTGGGCGGCCGAAAGCAGCCTTGCCGTCACCGTTCGTTCGGGCAGTGAGGGCACATAACTGGGTTTGGGCGCGGCGATCGAGGCCATGGCGGCGGATTCGACGAGGTGGGTCGGATGTTCGCCAGCGTCCGCGATCACCACGCGTGAAGGCCGGTAATCGGCATAGACCCCACGCGGCTCGCCCATCGCGGCGGGTTCCGCCAGCACTTCATAGGCAACGGGGCGGACGTCGTTGGTCTGGGCCGCCCGCACGATCACGGGCCGGGCTGGACCGGTCTTCACCGAGCGGAACAGGCTGAGCTTGGGTCGGGGCGCTGCCGACGGCGTTGGATCACGCAACGGCGCCCGGGGAGGCACCGGCGGCAACGCGGCGAAGAGTTCGCCTACCGAACCGCGGTTGATCGTCGATACGCCGATCTCGCCCGGCACCTTGTCGACCGCCAGCACGCGAACCGCAATCCCGGTGCCGTGCTTGGCATAGCCGCCCTTGTCCAGGCGAAGCGACAGGACGACCCGCGCGCCTTCGAGGGTTCGCCGGAAGGTTTCCTCATACCTGGCCGAGGGCGAGAACCAGTCCGGCATGATCGCAACGATCCAGCCACCCGGCAGCAGATGATCCAGTGCAGCCCGCAGGTGCCTGGCGGCGGTATTCTGATCCTCACCGCGCGATTGCGACACCGAGAACGGCGGGTTCATCAGAACGACACTCGGCCGCATGGTTCCGGAGAGCAGCGCGCTGAGTTTCGCACCGTCGTGGCGGTAGACCTTCGTGCCCGGAAACACCGCCTCGAGCAGGTCGGCACGGGATGGTTCGAGCTCGTTGAGGATGAGGTCCTTGACCGCGCCCCTAGCGAGTGACGCGATGATCCCGGTGCCTGCGCTTGGTTCCAGAAGCACGTCATCGCAGGAAAGCCGCGCCAGATGAACGGCCAGACGGGCCAGCGCCGGCGGCGTCGAGAACTGCTGGAACTGGATCTGGTCCTCGCTGCGTACCGTGTGGGTTGGCAGTTCTTTCGCCAGCGCCTCCAGCGTGGCGATCGCCGCGCCGACGTCCATGCGGCCTACCAGCTCGGGAATGGCCAGGGAGAGCGCGACTTCCAGCGCTTCGAAACTGTCGCGCTGCTGCCAGGCACCTGCGGCGTCATTGCCGCCTGCACTCTCGGTCATGGCTTCGCTCAGAGCGGCGCGGTCGATCGGAACAGCGAGGAGTAGCTTGGCGGCAAGTGTGCGCGCAGCGCCGAGAATGGCGCTGGCGCGCGGAATCGTTGTGGTCATGCGGAGAGCTCCTGAGCTCGTGCCGATCAGCGGCACGCCCCCTCCAGCCCCCCTCCCCTCACCGCTTCAGAAGCTGCGCCCAGTCGTTCATGCGGCCCGGTGGCCATTCGGTCTCGATTGCAAGGCCGGGGCGTCGATAGGCTTCGGCTGCGCGATCGCGCGCCCGCCTGCCCTCGGCGTCGTTGTCGGCCAGCAGGATCAAGGTTTCGACTGAGGCGGGGATGTTGACCTGGTGGAAGCGTTTGGCACCCATGGTCGCCCAAGCCTGGATACCCGCGAGCGACGTATAGGCAGCCGCAGTCTCGAACCCCTCGCAGATGCCGATGGTCTTGGCTGGCGGGCCGTTGGTCCATGCAGCGCCGATAGCCTGGCCGAGGACGCGCTTCTCGGTGTAGGTCGATGTCGACGGATCGAGGAAGATCCGCTGGATCGCGGCGATCGCGCCCGCCTTGCGCATCGCAACGAGGAGTGCCGGCTCGAAGCTCGCAAGCTTCCCCTGCCCTCGTGGACACCGGGGATGAAAGCGCAGATCTTCGAGTGGTGCCCAGATCTGGCGCACCTCGCGCACATATCGCTCCGCCAAAGTCCCTTCGATTGGCCGACCGGCTTGCCAGATTTTGAGGTGAATTCCCGTGTTGCGCTGGAAGCTGGGGGTCATGGCAGAGGCATCGACCGTCGGCAGGTCTGCGATGCGTCGAAGAGCTCTGATTACGTCCCGGCTGTCGCAACCTGCGTGGCAAGTTACGAGAATGGCTCGATCACCTTGGCGGATGGACAGAGATGGGGTTCTGTCGGCATGGCAAGGGCACCGACACATTGCGGTATTACCGGACCACGTGCCACCGAGGCGCCGAACAAGGCTGCGTAGGTCCGGACTGGGATTGTTGTTGACGATGGGCATGACTGCCCAGTTCGACCCTACTCCCCTCCCCCTCGTCCTGCGTTTCAGCTTAACCGAAGTGCTCGGAAATCATCGGTCAGCCGGCATCCGAATTTGCGCGTCGCGCGGCATAACGAATGACAAATGCTTCCCAGACTCTCAGCCACTCCGCGTCGGTGCGCGCTTCCTTGATGCCGGGAAAGCCCGTGCGAAATGCATTTGCCATCGTGTCGACGCACCAAGGTTTACCCTTCTCAAGACCGATGGCTCGAAACTTCGTCTCGCGCTCGCCGTAGGTCAAACTGCCGCCCGGGAACGGGAACACCGGCTCGGCGACCTTGTCCTCTCGGACTGCCAACCGTGAAGCCTTTTTGACCGATGATCTCGGTGCGGTTTCGTTGGCCGGGGACCCCAGCAGTCGCAAATGCGGGCCAACAAGCTTGCGTTCCAACGGCGCGGGCGAAGGCCGCAGGACCACTTTCCTGCCGCTGAAATCGACGTCGGCGTTAGGGTAGACCGCAGAGACCAGTTGCATCGTTTCACGCACAGTTTGGCGGAAACGCTTGCTGTCGGCATCGTTGCCCAAGTGTTTAGCCAGCTGATCCCAAGAGATCACTTGCCCTCGATCACTGCTGATCCGCGGAAGTCGGTATGCGAGATAGGTATAAAGATCGAGAGCGGTTGGCGTGCCCTTGAGTTCACGTATCGCGATCTCGTTCAACGGAACGGCATGATCGACGAGGTGACTGTAAAATGCCTCGGACATCCGAATCTCGCGCGCAAATGCGCCATTTTTTTCGAGGGAACCCGCATATTCATTGGAGATCTTCACGTCTCGAACGGCAAATGCATTGTCGCCGGCGTCGTTGCCTTCCCACCGGATTTGCCATTCACACGCGAGCAGCCGGTCGACTTGCTCGCGCATCAAGTTGGCGGTTCCGCGAGGTCCGTACGAGACGGTCTGGTAGCCAAGACGGCGCATCCATTCCGTGAAGTTACGTCCCAGATAAACGTCCCGCGACCGCTTCGTCACCGCCTGCGAAAGCAGATAGATCAACGCGACGCGAGGGTATGCACCATAAGGCACCCCGAGGCTGCGCAGGACTGGTTTGCCCTCCACCGTCTGAAGAACCGGTCGAGGGTTGATTGCGAGGGCGTACTTACCGTCTTCGCGCAAGATCGGTAGAGTATCGTCCTTCGGACGCTTGGTCGGAAGCGACATGGCGCACAATGCGGAATGCAGAAAGGCCGGAACGGGTTCTTCGTCCTGGACGCGAAGGAACGCATCCATCGTGAGCTGAGTGCCGGCAGACTGCGCTAGCGAGCGGACTCGCTCTTCACCGCCGCCTAGCATTGCCAGGGCGTATTGATGTCCGATTGGACGCAGTGTGTCTCCGCTCATTAAACCGTCCCTTCCCGACTCATTGGAGCCTCGGGTTGGTCGTTAAACAACAGGTTTGAGCTTCGAAAGCAAGGCCATTGGCAGTTTCGGCGGGTTTCCGGGCCTTAAACCTCCAAGTCGGCCGATGATCTCGGAGCGGTTTGGCGGGGCGAGACCAAAATCGAATCTCAATTTTGGAAAAAGCGATTCGCGAATCGGTTTTTCTAGGAGATTCCTTTAGTAGGTATGGGCTCCGAGATCATCGGTCCAAGGGAACCGAGATCATCGGGGAAACGCACTGAATTCATCGGCTTGCACCGAGATCATCGGTGATTATCCACAGCCGGATCAATTAGGCTGTCAGTGCCCCAGCTGACTGTGGGGGCGTCAGCTCCTGGCCCCCTTTCTGGACACGACATCATCGGTCCAAGCCCCTGCGTGCTGCTTCGATCCGACTCCTTGATTCGCGAAAGGGCACGGAGATCATCGGTCGATTTGTAAGGTTGGTGGCCGAAGTTTGCTCAAAACTGCCAAGAGTGCTAATTGGCGCCCTCAATCTCACAAAGCGGTGATCATGGCTACCGACGCAGCGCTCGAAACACACCCCGATGAACTCTTGGAAGACGGCCTTGGCAATCTGCACCGCAAGGCCCTCACCATCCTGAAGCGTATTCGTGACGGTGCGCTCGATCCGGAGACCGGTCAAAAGATTGGCCCGTCGTATTCCATTTCGAAGGCGGCCTCCCTTGTGGGGCGAACAGCGTCTGCAATTCGCGAAGCTGAGCGTGATGGCCGCCTCCCCCAGCGCGACCGAACCGCTTCTGGCCATCGGGTCCAGTACACATTGGAAGAACTGGATCATATGCGTGCCGTTTTTGGCACTCGCCCGTGGCGCGCGCCGACGGACACCCCGGCGGTCATCTCCGTCTCGAACTTCAAAGGGGGCGTAGGCAAGTCGACTGTGGCCCTCCACCTCGCACAGCATTTTGCCATTCACGGCTACAGGGTACTGTTCATCGACTGCGACAGCCAGGCGAGTTCTACGATGATGTTTGGGTATCGACCAGACGTCGATCTGACTGAGGATGATACCCTCTACGGCCACTTCCATAACCCTGAACTGCTGGGTGTTCGCTCGATCATCCGCAAGACGCACTTTTTCGGCCTCGACCTGATCCCCGCCAATCTCAAGCTCTACAACTTGGAATACGAGATCGCCGGCTACCTGGCGCAAAATCAGAACTTCGACATCATCGACATGATCGCCGAAGCCATCGATACTGTCGTCGATGACTACGACATCGTCATCATGGACCCGCCTCCGGCGTTGGGCATGGTGTCCATGGCCGTACTGCAGGCGGCGAATGCGATGGTTATTCCCGTGCCGCCTAGTGTCATCGACTTCGCGTCGACCGTGTCATTTATCGACATGGCACGCACGACGATGAAGCAACTCGAGCAACTCGCAAAGCGCGTAAAGCCTGCCTACAACTTCATCCGTCTGGTCGGTAGTCGCGTCGACGAGAGCAAGTCGATGCATCGCGAAATTCTCTCGATGATGCGGCAGGTCTTCGGAGGTTCGATGGCGACCTCAGTCCTCAAGACCAGCGCCGAAATCGACAATGCCAGTTCGAGGATGAAGACGGTCTTCGAGTTAGATCGGCCAGTGACGTCTCACGAAGTTCACAACCGGTGCATGAAGCATCTGAGCGACGTTTGCCGTGAGATCGAGGCCGACGTGCTGCGATCGTGGGCGAGCAGGGCAGGGGACGCGGTTTAGGGACGTTGCCACGTGGCAACAGCCCAACAATATGACGTACGATCAATGTATTATGGTGGATTTGAACAGATTGCAGGCGATGCACGCAGGCGATGGTTTCGCGGCCAAGCAGGCATTGTTGCCACGTGGCAACGCGTCGGCATTCGGGGCCATTTGAACGGGCGCGCAGCCTCGGTTGCCACGTGGCAACTGGATGGCACGAGCAGTGATTGGAAAGGTTTGGAGTAGGCGATGGCAAAGGGTAACCGAGGCTTCGGCAGCAGTCTAACAGAAGGGCTTGACGACGAAATCGAGATTGGCGGCCCTGCGCCCTCCGAAAGCATCATGGCGAGCCGGAGCCAGAGCCTGGCCAGAATCGCGGCGGGCAAAGTCGTCACAGACCGCACCGAATGGGTGGACCCTGCTCGCTGCCGGCCGTGGCGGCTGCACAACCGAGACCTCGATCATTTGAACGAAGAGAGTTGTCGGGATCTCATCGACGCATTCCTCTCAGCCAAGAAGCAGCGCATCCCCGCCATCGTCCGTCGTCTCAAGGACGACCCGGATTTCGACTTCGAGATCATTGCGGGTGTGAGGCGCTGGTGGACAGTGCAGTGGCTCCGCGAGCATCATCATCCGGAATTCGAATACCTGGTGACCATTCAGAACGTATCCGACGAAGAAGCGTTCAGGGTATCGGATATCGAGAACAGGTCTCGGAAGGACATCTCGGACTGGGAACGAGCCAAGGAGTATTCAAGGGCGCTCGAGGAGTTCTACGGTTCAAGCCAGAGCGAAATGGCCGAACACCTCAAGATCTCGCGCTCATGGCTAAGTCGGCTGCTCGACGTAGCTCGACTGCCGGCGGACATTGTGAACGCCTTTCCAGACACGCACGGCATCACGGTCCGTATTGCTAGGGACATCAAGCCTCTCACATCGGAGAAGCGCACGCTGGATCTGATGATAGCGGAAAGCCGCGCCATTATCGCAGAGCGCAGCGATCTGGGAGCGGTGTTGCCTGCTCCTGAAGTAGCGAAGCGACTTATTCGTGCGACGGTCGCACCTACGAAGCCCACGGGAGGCGAAACGGAGGTCAAAAGTACGGCGGGCAAAGTGATTTTGCGCTATGCCCATTCAACGAGGGGGGGATACACGTTCAAAGTGCCCGCCCGCAGCGGTGCGTCGGCCGCTGAAGTCTTGAAGGCCATCGAGAACATCCTGACATCCTGACCGCCTGGGGGTTCCACTCCACAAATCGCCTCCGTGAATCACAGACGCCCGATTGATTCACAATTCCCGTTGGACGGGTATAGCGTGCCTTACTCATGCAGGCGCCATGAGCGCGCGGGCACAGGATCGGTTCATCTGGCTGGAGGCGGTCGACCGGCCGCGCAACGTGGCGCGGCGTTACGCCATCGCTACCAGCGCAGACCTGTTCGGCGCGATCATCGTTCAGTTTGCCTGGGGGCGGATCGGCACGCGCGGGCAGAGCCGCACGGTCTCATTTGTCGACCAGCCTGAAGCCGACCGCTTCGTGCGCCTGCTGCTGCGCCGCAGGGCGGGGGCCAAGGCCCGGATCGGGGTAGCTTATCGCGAAGTGGCAATGCCCGTCTCCTGACGCACTTCAACCGCCTCTTGAGGGGGCTGAAGTGGCATTCAGGTAACCTGGCCGCTGTCCTGCCGTGCCAGCAGCCTGTCGATGTCAGCCATCGCCGCGTCGAACTCGGCAAGCAGCGGAGAGGGAAGGGGGCTAAGCGGCGCGTCCACCACCTCAGCCGTATGCGCAGGGGGCAGGGCGGACAGGATGACCCGGCCAAGCGTGCTGGCGCGGGCAGCCAGTCCCGCGCCGACCAGCGCCTCGGCAACCGCGTAGGTACCGCGCCGGCTGATCCCGAACCCGCTGGTGAGTTGCTCGATGCCCATCGGCGCGAACCCGCGCAGCGCTAGCCACACTTGCGGCGCCCGAGCCGAGGCCCGCAGATGGCGGAGACGCTGCCCGAGCGCCCGACAATCCGCGCGCGCCTGCTGGATCGCTGCGATATGCCGCTCGGCGCTGCGCCGCAGCGCCTCGGCGAGCACCAGCGCGCGTTCGCCGGGCCGCAGCTGGGGGGCGAGTGCTTCGGCGGTCATTGCGCCGGGGAAGGGCAGGGCGGGGGTCAGAGCGATCTGGGCAGCGAGCAGGTGCCCAAGCTGACAATCGACTGCCCACAGCGGGGTGCGCTGCGCTGCGCGGGCGATTGGCGTGCCCTTGCCGAACAGCGGCATCGCCACGTCGCGCTCGATCGGCGCAAATGTCCGGCTGCGGCGCAGCTGGTCAGCCATTCGCGCGAGCGCGGGGAAGGGGAGGGACGGGCCTGCAAAGTTCGAGGTCGCGGCGAGCCTTGCCGCTTCGACCAGCGCCGCAGCGGGATCGCTGTCGTCGGCGCCCAATGCCCGGTCAGGGGCGAACTTGCCACACCGGTCAATTACCGAAGCCGCCTCGGCGAGCGGTTGCCACGGATGGCGCGCCAGCTCGGCAAGCAGGGCGCGAACCAGAGCGTGGGCCGGGCAGGAGGTGAGGGGGCTTTCCTGCGGCGCCCGGGTTGTGCCAGCGAACCACCCATCGAAGCGCAGTTCGGCCTCGGCGAACCCAGCCTGGGTTAACGCGCCGAGCAGCACCTGGCGTAGCAAAGTCCAGCAAAACAGCGCTTTTTCGGGAGCGGAGAGCCCGGCGAGCAGCCCGTCGAGGCGGCCGAGCGCGAGTGAACAGCGGGCTTCGGCCTCAGCCACTTCGACGGGATCGGCGTCGGCATCACTGGCAAGTGGGTAGAAGGGCTCCATGCGCGATGTGTAGTGAAGGTCCGCTAACTGCACAAGCGGCCGGATGTCTGGATTACAGACATGTGATAATTGCAGTTATTACATATCCATAATTGCGTTCTCTATAATGTATGGGCTATGAGGCCGCGCAGGTCATGCGGGGGGCGAGTGCGTGCGAAAAACGGTCTTCTGGTCCTGGCAGAGCGATCTCGACGGCCGCGTTACGCGCGACGTGATCCGCACTGCGCTCGATGAAGCGATCGCGATCCTTGCGGCCGACCTCGAGGAGGCCGATCGGCCGAGCCTGACGTCTGACACGCAAGGGGTTGCGGGCACGCCCGACATCTTGGCGACGATCCTCGCCAAGATCGACGAAGCGGCGGTGTTCGTCGGCGACGTGACGCCGATCGCGCTCTCCGACAGCGGCAAGGCCTGCGCCAATCCGAACGTGCTGCTCGAGATGGGCTATGCCAACAAGGCGCTCGGCCCGCACCGCGTGATCCAGGTCTGGAACACCGCGTTCGCGGGCGCAACGCTCGACAGGCTACCGTTCGATATGCGCGGGCGGCGTGGGCCGATAAGCTTCGACCTGCCGGCCGGCGCCGACACCGCAACTCTCCGTTCTGTCCGAGACAAGCTAGCGCGAGACCTCGCCGCAGCGCTCAAGCTCGCCCTCGATCAGTTACCGCCGCCTCTGCCCGAGGCCGTGCATTGGCAGTCGCATTTTCCAGGCGACGCCGATCTGTGGTTCGACCGCGCCGAGCCGCAACTGGTGACGAACACGGCGCATGGCACCAGCAAGCTGCGCTGGGTGGACCGGTTCCCCGGATACGCCCGGCTGATCCCCTCGAAATGGGCCGCCAAGGCTGGCGCCAAGCAAGCGATCGCCAATCACCCAGGTCACCCGGCGCTGCTCGCGCGCGCCAACTCGCTGAGCTATGGCATCAGCCGGGGCGGGGCGCTCGTCTATTGGCCGGGCACGGCTGACGATGGTGTCTATCCCACCGTCGCGATCACCCAATGGTTCGAGAAAACCGGTGAGTTCTGGGGTGTGGGCGGTGGTTTTCTGTTCGAGCGGGACGGACGCGTGAGTCTCGCCACCGGCTATTTCTTCGAGCACTGGCTCGATTTTCTGAAGCGGAACACGAACCTGGCGCTCGAGCATGGCGGGTCACTGCCCATCCATGTCCGGCTTGGCGTCAACGGGCTGTCGGGAAGCTGGTGGCCGCGGGGGCGTTTTGATTTTGGCGACGAGGGCTTTGCGGCCGTCGAGGAATCCTATGAGTATGTGGCCACCCTGACCTCGGCCGCACCGGAGGATCTCCGGCAGATCGCGGTGGATGCATTCAACGGTTTGGCCGGCGTCTATGGGCTCGAGCCGCATAGCTACGACCAGATCGTCGCTCTGTCGAAGTGATGGGCGACGAATCCCTTCCTGTGCCGATGGGTAGTGGGCGAGCCCTAGGCGCCGTCGATCTGGTATGGGAGGTGACCAAGCTGCAGTGCCGGTCGCCGGTCACCGTGAACGCCGAACTGATCGCAGCCTACCAGGCCGCCTCCTCGCCCCACTCAGTGCGGGCGCTGGCAAGCGACCTGGAGGCCTTCGACCATTGGTGCCGACGCACAGGCCGCATCACGCTGCCGGCGACACCGGAAATAGTGGCGGACTATCTCGACGCGAGGGCCGAGAAGGGCAGCCGACCCGCCTCGCTCGGGCGTTACAAGGCTTCGATCGCCAAGGTTCATCAGCTCCTCGAACTCGTCGACCCAACGAAGGCGCAGTTGGTGAAGCTCCGCCTTGCCGCGATCCGGCGGCGTGTCGGCACCGCGCAGCGCCAGGCGCGGCCGCTGCGTTTCAAGGGTCCGGTCAAGGATGTCGAGCGCGACCAGGCCCGTGGCCTCAATATCCGCGCACTGCTCGAGAGTTGCGCCGATGATCTCCCCGGCCTGCGTGATCGCGCCTTGCTGTCGACCGCCTACGACACGGGCCTGCGCGCATCCGAACTCGTCGCGATCGAGCTCGAGCACATCATCGAAGCGATCGATCCCGAGGCACGGCTGCTCGAGATACCGCGGAGCAAGGGCGACCCGGACGGCGAGGGGGCTACCGCCTATCTGAGCCCGCGTAGCGTGTGCGCGATCCGAGCATGGTGTAAGGCCGCTCAGATCGGACGAGGGCCGCTATTCCGGCGCGTACAGGTGCGGCGGTACAAGGCCCGACCGGCGGTGAAGGGCAGGCGGATCGAGACGATTTCAGGGCGCGAGACCTGGGATCTGCGCAAGACGCTGCCGAAACCGGCGGTGTCGGCGCGCGTTGAATACGATGTGGGCGAGGGCGCGCTCCATCCGGCTTCCATCGGGCCGATCTACCGCGTTATCATCCGGCGCGCTTATGATCGCGGTGCTCTGCCCGATCTGACCGCCGACGATCTTGCCCGGTTGCTAAAAGGCGTGAGCGCGCATTCGACGCGGGTCGGGCTCAACCAGGACCTGTTCGCCAGCGGCGAGGATCTGGCCGGCATCATGGATGCGCTGCGCTGGAAGAGCCCGCGCATGCCGCTCGCGTACAACCGCAACCTCGCCGCCGAGTCCGGCGCGGTTGGCCGGCTAGCAGCAAAGCTCAAGTGAGGCGCACTACGAGGGGTTGCCGCCGGCGAGCGGTACCCCCTCTTCGTCATTGATGCGCGGCTTCAGTAGCCAGCGGGTCCCTCGCCGGCGGTGTCGGCGTCTCTCGGCGTCCAAACCTGGCATAGAGCGTCGGTAACACGAACAGCGTGAGAAGCGTTGCGGAAAGCAGTCCGCCGATCACCACCGTGGCGAGCGGCTTCTGCACCTCCGCGCCAGGCCCTGTCGCGAGCGCCATAGGCACAAAACCCAGCGATGCGACGAGCGCGGTCATCACGACCGGACGGAGGCGGGCGAGCGCCCCTTCGTGCGCGGCTCGCGCCCGAGCCATACCGCGCGCCATCAGATCCTGAATCGATGTCACCATCACCAGGCCGTTCAGCACCGCGATGCCGGAAAGAGCGATGAAGCCGACGGCAGCCGAGATGGAGAAGGGCATGCCGCGCAGCGCGAGCGCCAATACCCCGCCCACCAGTGCAAGTGGCACGCCGGTAAAGACGATCGCCGCCTCTCTAACGCTGCCAAGCGCGCCATAGAGCAATAGCAGGATCAGCGCGAAACAGGCAGGGATCACGAGCAGAAGCCGATCGCGCGCTGAGGCCAAATTTTCGAACTGACCGCCCCATTCGAGATAGGTGCCTGCCGGCAGTCGAACATCGCTTGCGATTTTCTCCTGCGCGTCGGTCACTACGCTGGCAACATCCCGGCCGCGCACATTCGCTTGGACCACAATGCGTCGCTTGCCATTGTCGCGGCTGATCTGATTGGGACCATCAACAACCGCAATGGTCGCAACACTGCCGAGCGGAACAAAGGCTCCCGTCGGCGTCGGCACCGGCACTTGGCCCAAGGTCTCGAGATTGGCGCGTGCCTCTTCTCCCAATCGGATCGTCACGGCAAAACGCCGGTCGCCCTCAAAGATCATACCTGCGTCGCGCCCACCAACGGCCGCTGCGAGCGTGTCTTGAAGCGCTCGCGCGGTGATGCCGAACCGCGCCATCGCGTCGCGATTGGGCGTGACGTCAAGCATGGGAAGCCCCTCGGTTTGTTCGACGCGGACATCGGTCGCTCCCTCGACTTTCCGCAGCACGGCGGCGATGCGGTTGGCCGTTTCTCCCATCTGTTCGAAGTCGTCACCGAACACTTTCACCGCAAGGTCACTGCGGACGCCTGCGATCAGCTCGTTGAACCGCATCTGGATCGGCTGAGTGATCTCGTAGGCATTGCCGGGAAGCTGTGAGAGCCGCTGTTCAAGACGTTCAACCAATTCGGACTTCGCAAGGTGCGGGTCGGGCCAGTCGCTGCGGGGTTTCAGGATGACGAACGTATCCGAAGCGTTTGAGGGCATCGGATCCGAGGCAAGTTCGGCAGTACCGGTCCTTGAAAATACGAACCGCACCTCCGGCTCGCGCGTGATCGCTCTCTCGATCTCGATCTGCATCGCCTGGCTCTGGTCAACCGAAGTGCCGGGCACTCGAAAGGCTTGGATCAGCACGTCGCCTTCGTCGAGTTGTGGCAGGAACTCCTGTCCAAGCGTCGCGAAGCTGCCGATCGCCACGAAAAACGCGGCGACGCCGATTCCCAGCGTGCGACTGGGCCGACGCATGGCTGCGTCAAGACCGGGCTGGTAGCGGGTCTTCAGCCAGCTGATGACGCGCCCTTCCTTTTCCTCGACAGGCCTTGAAAGCCAGATGCCGAGCATGGCAGGCACGAACGTGAGTGAGAGGATGAAGGCGAAGACGAGGGCTAGGATCACAGTCAGCGCCATCGGCGTGAAGGTTTTTCCCTCGACCCCGCTCAGCGTCAGCAGCGGCACATAGACCAGGATGATGATCGCCTGGCCATAAACCGAAGGCCGGATCATTTCTCGAGCAGAGGCGGCGACGGTCGAGAGCCGTTCCTCAATATCAAGGGTGCGCCCCTTGTGATGTTGGCGTTCGGCGATCCGTCGAAGGGCGTTTTCGACGATGATCACGGCGCCATCGACGATGAGGCCGAAGTCGAGGGCTCCGAGGCTCATGAGGTTGGCCGAAACACCGCCTCGCAACATCCCGAAGCTTGTGAGCAGCATCGTGATGGGAATGACGAGTGCCGCGATCAATGCCGCACGAAAGTTTCCAAGCAAGACGAAGAGGACGACAATCACGAGGAGTGCACCCTCTGTGAGGTTTTTCACGACCGTCTTGATCGTTGAATTCACCAAGGCCGTTCGATCGAGAACCGGCTGCACCACAACGTCGTTCGGCAAGGAGGCATTGATCTCCTGAAGCCGGGCATTGACGCTTGAGGCCACCGTCCGGCTGTTTTCGCCGATGCGCATGACCGCGGTGCCGACCACCACTTCCCTGCCATTTTCGGACGCGGAACCCATTCGCAGGGCCTGTCCGGAACGAACGGTCGCGACCTGATTCAGGAGGATCGGAATCCCTTCCTTGGTGGCGATGACGGTTCGGCCGAGTTCGTCGGCATTGCGCAGACGGCCGTCGGAACGAACGGCCAGTCCCTCGCCGTTGCGGTTGATCACACCTGCGCCGACCGAGCTGTTATTCTCTTCGAGCGCGGTCGCGAAGGTCGCTGAGGCTGAGGTCCAAGGCTGCCAAGCGCTGTAGGTCTGGAACGACCTGGTATTGCTTCACATAGCCGCCGATTGAGTCGATCCCGGCCAATCCTGGCGTGTTCTTCAGGAGCGGCGAGACGATCCAGTCCTGGACGGTCCGCAGATAGGTTGCCTGATCGGCCTGGCTGACAAGCCGCTCGCCCTCGGGCGTTATGTAGCTCCCGTCGGGCTGGATGCCGGGCTCACCGGGCGCGTGGCGATCCTCCTTGCGATGTACAAGATGGACCGTCCACATCAGCACGTCACCGAGACCCGTGGCGATTGGCCCCATTTCCGGCGTGACGCCTTCGGGGAGGCTCTCCTCGGCGCTGCGCAGCCGTTCCGCCACCTGCGCCCGTGCGAAATAGACGTCCGTGGACTCCGAAAAGACCGCCGTCACTTGTGCGAAACCGTTCCGACTCAGCGATCTCGTGTATTCAAGGCCGGGCACGCCGGCGAGCGCTGTCTCGATCGGGAACGCCACCTGTTTTTCGACGAGTTCGGGCGAGAGGGCAGGTGCCCGGACATTCACCTGCACCTGGTTGTTGGTGATATCGGGGACGGCATCGATCGGCAGGCGGGAGAGTGCCCAACCCCCGATGATCACGCCGATGAGGGTCACGAGCAGCACAAACCAGCGCCGCTCGACCGAAAAGGTCACAATGCGCTCGATCATGGCTTAATCCTCGTCGACCGCTTCGCTCTTTCCGAGCTCGGCCTTGAGAGTGAAGCTGTTGGCGACGGCGATTTGCTCGCGGCCCGAAAGGCCTGACAGGATCGTCACGGCGTTGCCGCTGGGTTGCCCGAGGGCAACTGGAATCGCCTTGAAGCCCTGCGGCACACGAACAAAAACCGATGGTTTTCCTTCGACCGTCTGCACGGCGTCGGCGGGCACCATGATGCCCGGGGAGCTGCTTGCCACCGAGATTGCCGCCGTCACCGGCTCGCCGATCCGCCACAGGCCCGCCCGGTTGTCGATGAGGGCTATGACAGGCACGAGGCGGGTGCCTTCGTCGAGGATTGGCGAGACAAAGCTCACACGCGCTGTCGTTCGGCGCCCAGCCGCCGTGATCTCGACGGTTGAACCCGGTCGCACACGGCCGGCATCGGCCGGCGACAGCGACAGGTTGACCGAGACCTGGGAAAGATTGGCGACCCGATAAAGTTCAGCATCGGCTGCCACGGTCTGCCCCAGGGTCACGCTTCGTGCGATGACTTGGCCGCTAATGGGTGATCCGATGCCGAGGCGGTTCAGACCGCCGCCGCCACCCCCCGCTGCGGCGACCTGCTGCTGGGCCAAGCGCAGAGCGATGTTGGCCTCCGTTGCCGCCGTGCGCGCGGCGATCAGATCCTGTTCGGGCGACACGCGTTCAGCAAACAGGCGTTGCTCGCGTCTCAAATTGGATTGTGCGAGCGCCAGGCGGGCACGCGCAGCTTCCACCTCGGCCTTGAGCGAGGCGGCCTCACGGCTTTCGATGATGGCGAGCGTTTCGCCGCGTCGCACGTCTTGTCCGAGATTCCGGGTCAGAGCGACGACTTTCCCGCCGATGGCAGCGGACACGACTTGCATACCCTGGGGATCGCCTTCGATGGTAGCAGGGAGCGTGATCGCGCCCGTGCTGCCGCGGGAGGGAAGCGCGACCTCAATTCGCGCCGCGGCGACCTGCTGGGGCGTGAGTCGGATCAGACCCTCTTGGCCCGCGTTGCCTTCTTCCTTTTCCGCCTTCTCCTGCTCGGCGGGCTGGCTACCGCATCCGGCCACGACCAGTGCGAGCACGAGGGGCGCGATGGCCCGCTGCGTGAAGTTCATCGATTGTCTCCCTGATCGGGCGCGCGGGCGGTCAGCCGCTCCAGCTGCGCTTGTGCGTTGTGATAGGCGAGCAGCGCATCGATGGCGGTTGCGCGCGTCTCGGATAGGACGCGCTCCGCATCGAGCAGATCGAGCTGGCTGAACTTCCCCTCCCTATAGCCAATCCGGGCGATGCGCGCTGCCTCCTCGGCAGCCTCAAGGGCAGGCCCGGTCGCGGTCGCGGCGCTCGTTGCAGCGTTAGCGGCATCCGCCTGTGCCTCGGCGATTGCCTGCGCAACGTCCTGTGCCGTCACCCGCTTTTGTGCTTCGGCGCGCAGTTGCTCTGCACCCGCTTGCTCGAGCGCTGCCTTGCCGCTGTTGAAGAAAGGAAGCGGCACCGACAGGCTGAAGACCGCTGCGGTGTCATTCGTCTCCTCGAGACGGCGAGCGCCTGCACCCAGCGTGAGATCTGGGACGCGCTGCGCGCGTGCAAGGCGCATTTGGGCGGTTGCCGTGGCAAGGTCGGCATTGGCCGCAGCCAGCGAGAGTGTACCGGCAGCATCAGGGGGCCGCAGCGGTCCATATCGGCTGTCGACGCTATTGAACCAGGAGCCGTCGAGTGGCGCCAGGATGGTTTGGCCTATCCGCTGGCTGAGCGTGAAGCGGGCGACCTCGGCAGACCGTTCCGAGCGCTCCAGGGCGGCCGCGGCATTGATCCGCGTGACATCGGCGCGCTGAACTTCAAGCGGTGACGCGCGTCCGGCGCGGACACGGACATCGGCGGCACGAAGACCCTCGTTCGCAATCCTGAACTGCTCGCGGGCGTTGACGAGGCGACGTTCCGAGGCAGCGGCCTCTGCATAGGCGCGCGTTACCGCGAATCGGAGATCCGCCTGAGCAATAGCGCGCTCAATTCCCGCACGATCGCGCTGGGCATCTGCGACTGCTACGCGCGCGGATCGTTTGCCGCCGAGTTCGATTGGCAGTTGGAGAGAGGTCGTTGCCTCCATGCTCTGGGTTCCCGAATAGGGCCCAGTCCCCGCGACATTCTCCGCCTCGATATTGATCGTGGGGTTTGGCCGGAGGCCCGCGATGGTTCGAGCCGCTTCTGCCGCTCGAAGGCCCGCCGATGCTGCCTCAAGCGCTGGCGCCGACGCGCCTGCAAGGTCGAGTGCGCGCGACAACGTCAAGGGCGGCTGTGTTTCTGCGGAAGGCGGCGTCTGCGCCTGGGCGCTGAAAGCGTACGGCGCTGCGACCACGAGGGCCGCTAACAGTCGATTCATGTCTTGGAACTCCTGTGATGGCTGAGGGGCGCGATAATCGGTGGCGCCCCAGCGGCTATCATCAGGCTTTCGGGGGTCTCAGCTCTGCGCTGCGCGGCGCAGCCGTGAGTGCCTTCGCCGTATGAATGAACATGTCTGGCGGGCTGGCCGGAGCGATTGGGAGATCGCGGGTCGCAGGAAGGGCGGCAAGATGGTGCCCATGACAGCCACAATGGTTGTGGTGGCAGGCCTTCTTTGGATCTGCCGGCAGCGATCTTCCCTCTTCGGCACCATCTTCAGCCGCGATGGCTTGAGAAGTCGCGGAGCAGTCGATCGACGCCACGGCGTGGGCAACGGATCCGGTCCCGAGGGACAGAATGAAGGCCAAGCAGGCGAGGACGATGAGCAGCCGGACCATTCTCGCCTTCACCCCTTGCTGGCCGCGCGCGCAGGAAGGAGTTCGGTCCGGCTTGGCCCCTTTGAAACCCTTAGCTCGGTGATGGACTGCTGCAAGATCTGCGCACCACCCCACAGCCCGAGCGCCGCCATAATTCCAGCCACGATTATATCGGGCAGCGCCGAGCCGGTGCCGAACACGCCCAAAGCGGCCAGCATCACCGCAATGTTGCCGATCGCGTCGTTTCGCGAGCAAATCCATACCGAGCGCATGTTGGCGTCGCCCTCACGGAAGCGATACAAGATGAGCGCGACACCGCCATTGGCGAGCAGAGCGACAAAACCGACCGCGCCCATCACCTCGGCATGGGGAACGGTGCCATGTGAGAGTGCCCAGATCGCGTTTAGCAGCACATAGAGGCCGAATGCGAAGATAGTCGCGCCCTTGACGAAAGCTGCGCGAGCGCGCCAGGCAAGAGCAAGGCCCGCTACGCCAAGGCTGATCGCATAGTTGGCGGCATCACCAAGAAAATCGAGGGCATCGGCTTGGAGTGCTCTGGAGCCTCCCATGATGCCGGCGGCCAGCTCGGCGGCAAACATGAGCCCATTGACGGCCAGCGCGATCCACAACGCGCGCCGCCAGGCGGGGCTGTTTGTGGGGCCGCCTTTGTCGGCGGCACAGCTGGAACATGCCATTGGTCGGGCTCTCGTATTCTTAGAACGGCTCGCTATATGCACCCTGTAGCAACTATAGGATCAAGAGGATTTCTGATGCAGATAGGTGAGCTGGCCCGAACGACCTCGACGAAGGTCGAGACTATCCGCTTCTATGAAAAAATCGGCCTGCTTCCAGAGCCGGGCCGAACCTCGGCGAATTATCGCGACTATGGTGCCGCTCACCTGGCGCGGCTTTCCTTTATTCGCAGGGCACGCGATCTCGGTTTCACCCTCGACCAGGTGCGCGAGCTGCTCACCTTGTCTGACGATCGTAACCGGTCATGCGCCGCCGTCGATACCGTCGCCCGCGCCCATCTCGCGCACATCGACCAGAAGATCGCCGATCTTCGCGCGCTACGCCGGGAGCTCGACGAGTTGATCGGCCAGTGCAGCCAGGGTGCGATATCCGAATGCCGGATTATCGAGGCCCTCGGTCCGTCCGCTCAGCGCGGGCATTGACCCTGTAGCTACTAGAGGGTGCAGAATTCCGCTGCGACTCGCTGCGGAGACAATCGATGAGCGACTGTGGATGCGAAACGGACACCGCCCGCGCCGGAACAGATCCCGGCTACAAGCGTGCCTTGTGGATCGTCGTAATCCTCAATCTGGGATTTGGAATCTGCGAGCTTGTGGGCGGCTTTGTCGCAGGCTCCCAAGCTCTCAAGGCGGATTCGCTGGACTTCATCGGCGACGGATCCATCACCTTGGTGGGCCTTGTCGCGCTTGGTTGGTCTGCCGTGGCCAGGAGCCGGACCGCACTCATTCAGGGCCTGTTCCTCGCCACTCTTGGGCTCGGCGTGATCGCATCGGCGCTTTGGCGCATATTCAACGCCGTGCCGCCCGAGGCCGATCTGATGGGCGCGCTTGGCATTATTGCGCTCACCGTCAATGTGTCTGCCGCGCTGGTCCTCGCCCGTTTCCGCGATCAGGGCGATGCCACCTCGCGGGCAATCTGGCTGTTCTCGCGCAATGATGCACTGGCCAATGTCGCGGTCATCGCGGCGGCGGCGTTGGTGGCGTGGACCGGGCAGGCATGGCCCGATCTGCTCGTCGCGGGAGTTATCGCGCTGCTCTTCTTGCACTCCGCCTATGACATCATTCGCGATGCCCGCAAGGAGCTGACGGAGCATGGCAGGCGGGTCGTGCAGTGAACGCGCGTGCTTACACCCCGCCGCTCGGAAAGGGCAGCACTGCGGACTACGACCGCGCGATCCGGCTTTGGACGCGCGAGACGCTCTGGCGCCGGGCAATGCTCGAGGAATTGGCAGCCCGGCCGGGCGAGACAATTCTCGACGTCGGCTGCGGCACTGGCAGCTTCGCTGTCATGCTCAAGGCTTCCCAGCCCGCTGTGCGCGTGATCGGTATCGATCCCGATGAAGAGGCGCTGACCATTGCGCGCGCAAAGGCGGATGTTGCGGTCCTGAACGTTGAGTGGGAGCAGGGCTTCGCCCGCGATCTCGGCGTCAGAGGGGCCGATGCGATCGTGTCGAGCCTGATGTTCCACCAAGTCCCGATGACGGAGAAGCGGGCCGGCCTGAGCGCAATGTTTGCGGCAGTGCGACCCGGCGGACGGATCGTTATTGCCGATTATGGCCGGCAAAAAGGGTTGATGCGGGTGCTGTTCCGCCTGACTATTCAGCGGCTCGACGGTGTCGCCGATACCCAGCCCAATGCGGATGGGATCCTGCCCGAATTGGTCAAAGCTGCGGGCTTTCGCAAGGTGCGCGACGTCGCACGCTTCGACACGGTTACCGGCACCATCGGCCTTATCGTGGCGAGTCGGCCTGACTGAGGCGAGAACGATGGATTTGGCGGAAGAACAGCGGCAAATCCGGAAACGGTCGGCGCTGGCGCTCCTGCCTTGCGCGGCGGTTTCGACCGGGAGCGTGCTGCTTCTTCCAGAGGTTATGTCCTTTCCGGAAGCGCTTGCCGAGCGTCTCGCCTTCGCAATCCAAACCAGCAGCATCCATTTCCTGCTCGTGCTGGTGGCGGTGCGGCTTGTTTCGAGCGGACGCTATCGTTCGGAGGCCGATATTGGCGGGGCCGCCAAGAGCGCGCCCAGCCCGGCGCTCGCGATCAAGGTCGCATTCCTGCAAAATACGCTCGAGCAGTCATTCTTGGGCGTCGGTGCCCATTTGCTCCTTGGTTCGATCGCGGAGGGCCGATGGCTGGGACTGTTGATTGCCTCGCCTGTGCTTTTCGCCATCGGCCGCGTGAGTTTCTATCGCTGTTATTCCAGGGGCGCTGGCGCCCGCGCCTTCGGGATGGCGACGACCGCGCTGGCTACGCTCACCTGCTATTCGGTCGCCGCTGTGTTGATCGCCGCTCGGCTATTTGGCGGGTGATGCTTGCGATGCGGCCGCCGCCGAACTGCGACCGCTGAACCAGAAGCCGGCGGCAAGCACTACGATGGCGGTGACCTGCGCGAGCACGCTCTCCCTGGTCGGAAAGAGACCCAGAATCTCGATACGTGGCACGTCCACCAGCGGCCTCACGCCGAGGATACCGGCCTCCTGCAAACCGGCGATACCCTTGCCGGCGAGCACGACGGCCAGGATCGCGATCAGGACCGAGCTCCAGGAGAAGAACTGGGTGATCGGCAGGCGAGCGCTGTAACGCAACATTATCCACGCGACGAGCGCAAGCAGACCCGCTGCGGCGCCTGCGCCCGCGAGCATCGCTGCGCCATTTCCTTCGGCCCAGAGAGCCGCATAGAACAGGATCGTTTCGAAGACTTCCCGGTAGACGACGACGAACGATAGCAGGAACAAGAACCAGCCCGAGCGGCGGGAAAGGGCGGCGCTGACCTTCGCCTTCACATAGCGTTGCCATGCCTCGGCATTGCTCTTACCATGCATCCAGATACCGACGCTGAGCAGGATTATTGCAGCGAAGAGGGAACCGAAGCCCTCGGTAAGTTCCCGCGATGCGCCGCTCACGGTGATGAAGTAGGTTGCCGCGAACCAGGTCGCGACACCGGCTGCGAGGGCTACCGCCCATCCGCCGTGAACATAGCCGAGGACGTCCGGTCGATCAGTTTTCTTCAGAAAGGCGATCATCGCAACCACGATCAGAAGCGCTTCGAGCCCCTCGCGCAACAATACGCCGAACGCCCCCAGGAAGCTGGATGCTCCACTTGCCCGTTCCGGCGCCAGCGCGGCCTCGGCCTCAGCAAACAGGTTGGCCAGTGAACGGTTCGCCGCTTCCACCTCGGCCGTAGGGCGCCCTTGCCCGATGGCCGCACGAAGCTGCGCCATCCCTGTCTCGATCCGCGCCATGAGCGCAGCGTCGCGTGCGGACAACACCGGCTCAACCGGCTCGAAGCCGTCGAGATAGGCCGAAAGAGCCAATTCGGCTGCGGCTTTGCGATCGCCGGCCCGATAGGCGGTCAAGCTTTCGGCCAGGCGTTCACGCGTAAGCGCAAGCGAGCCGTCGGGACGAGCGGTGACGGCATCCGGATGTCGGCGCAGAAAGGCCGTGAGCATCGCAGCGTTTTTGGGGCCGAGGTCGCGGGCCAAGGCGGCCGGCGTCGTCCCGACCAGAGCCGCCAGATTGGGATATTTTGAACGCATATCGGCGCGCTCCCGCCAAAGACGCTCGCCTTCGCTGGCGGCAGCGTCAGGATAGGCGAAATGGCCGGCATAGAATGCCAGGGCCCAGCGGTCCGCTTCCGGTAGCGCCTCGAAGCTCTGCATGGCGGTGCCGTCCAGACCCTGGCTGATGACCTGGTAGAGACCGAAGAGGCTGCGCTGGTCGGCACGTTCCTTGTCGGTGAAGGCGATGGGTGGCGGGTCGAGCTTGGCCGCATCGCGCCCGCGCCCGTCGCCGTTCATGCCATGACAGCTCGCGCAATTTTCGGCGTACAGCTTAGCGGCCCGGTTTAGATCGGGGGGAGTGCCCGGTGCGAGCGGCACCGGATAGGCCGCCAGGAGTGCCGAGGCGAGAAGATGCGATTGCTCGGCGACGACCGCGGGTGCTGATTTCGCGGCGATCGCGCTTCGCAGTGTGGCCGATCGGCGGAGAAGGTCTTCCTTCGCCGGCTTTTCTGGCAGGGCCTTGAGTCGTGTCTCGACCTGTGCCGCGAACTCGGTCATCTCGCCATATTCGGCCGAGCTTGTCACTTTCCCGTCCGCGACAGCCCCGGCGTAATCCACCCCGATATAATCGAGCAGCCGCCAGCTGGTCTGAACGTCCGCATCGCTCGCCAAGGCTCGTCCTGGGAGCGAGATCATCATTAGGGTTGCGAACGCCAGCGCAATGAGATGCGCTGTCCGGCGCCATCTGAGGGGAAGAACGACGGAAATGGCGGCAGGCGAGCGAGGATACATTTGCGAGTCTCTGATAAGAATTGTTCGCAACTTGCACCCTGTAGTAGCTAGAGGGTCAAGTGGTATCAACGGGCGCGGCAGCGCGCCCAACACCCCGGCATGCTTGGTCGTTCATGAGCGTGATCCGACGGCGCGCGCAACGAAGCTCGAGGTTCCATCGGGGCAGCCAGCAAGGGCAACAAAGCTGGAATTGGTAAGGGGTAGCTGCGTCGCGCATGATCTTGGCTCTGTATGACGTGAGCTTACGTCGTTGGCTGAGTCTCGGCCCAATTATGGTCTTGGGAAACTTGACTCAATTCAGCATCAGGCAGAGAATGCGGACATGAGACGAGCGCACAAATTTGCGCTGATCTTAGGCGTCCTTCTCGGCCTGTTTGGACAGATAGCCACAGTTGCCGCAGATCCCGCTGTGGCAACCGCCATAAGCGCGAACGCGGCAGCAACGATGCCCATGGACTGTGTCGGGATGACGCAGGACGATGGCGAGAAACCACTCCCCTGTCAGCGGATGACGCTCGCTTGCCTGGCAGGCATGGGGTGTCTCCCTTTATATGCGCTCGAGAGCCGGGGACCCCTAGCGGCTGAAATAGTGAGCGCGGATGTTCTTGTCGTCTTTCCATCTTATCCGGCGCTACACGGACGGTCGGCTCCGCCGGAACAGCATCCACCCGACACCTTGGCCTGACAACTCGCCAGGCGAACCCTCCCAAGCGCTGGACGGCCATAGGTTGCCCAGCCCCTCGGAGCCAGTTTGCCCACGGCACCTTCAGTCCGAGGAGAGAAATCATGAAGACCTTGATATTCACCGCCGCCGCGGCCGCATTCACAGTGCTCGTCGCCGCCCCGGTTCCGGCATTGGCACAGGCTGATGTCGAGAAACCGGCCACCGTCAAATGCGAGTGGCAACCCCAAGCTCCTGGTCCGCGTGCACCGTTGAGTGCGAGGGTCTGCAAGAAGGTTGGCGACCAACGCGACCGGTGGACTGGCAAAGGCGGACCGGAATGCGATCCGGCCTATACCGGCAAGACCGGTCGCTACGTGTGGCGGATGCGGCCGCAATATGGTCCGCGCGCGCCGTTGCAGGGACCGGTCCGCGTTTGGGTCGACGGGAGCGATGTCTGCTGAGGCCGTGAAGTGATGGCGAGGGGCTAACTTGCCCTCGCCATCGATCATGGATCTGACGAAACATTTGCCTGTCCCAACTGTCGGAACTCTTCGGGAGGCGCTTCCACAGTGCCTCCCGAAGCCCTCATCGAATTACTTGTTGCTGATGCTGGTGACCTCGCCGGCATTGCCGTCGAGCTTCAGCTCGAAATTCACCTGATCGCCGACTTTCAGGCTGTCGATCATGGTCGCAGCGATGCCGCTCATGACCTCCACGCGGGGGCCGGAACCCAAGAGTATGGAGTTCGGCGTACAGAAGGCGTCGCCCAGGCGGAATTTAGAGTCCTCTAGCAAGGAGGAACCCCTCCGACTTCAGTCGGATACTGGCTTCAGCCACAGACTCGCGTGCTAGCCTGTAACCTCGGGAAAAGCGGAAGCCGCCGAAGGCGTGAAGCTTCCGCTTTTCCCGAGGTTACAGGCTATGGCGTATCGGTCCGGTTGTCACACCACATTCCATCATCGCTACCATCTCGTTTGGGCGCCGAAGTATCGGTATAAGGTGCTGATCGGCGATGTTCGGCTACGGGTGCGCGAGATCATCCGTCAGGTCTGTGCCGAGATGGGCGTGAAGATCATCAACGGCGCGCTGTCGAAGGACCACGTACACATGTTCGTCGAAATCCCGCCGCACGTCTCGGTCAGCGACTTCGTGCGCCGGGCCAAGGGGCGCTCATCCCGCAAGATCCAACAGGAATTCGAGCACATCCGCAAACGATATTGGGGCCAACGCTTCTGGCAGCGCGGCTACTTCTCGACCACATCCGGCAACATCACCGATGACATCATCATGCGTTACCTCGACCGACATACCCACAAGGACGGCTTCAGCCCCACCGCTTGATCCTACCGGCGTCAGCCGGTCAGTGATTCAGCGAGCCGCAGACAATGTATTGATCAGTGGGCACCCGACATGATCGCCGGAACTGCAGGCCCGCACGGTGTCGGCAAGGACCCGCTCCATGCGCTTCAGATCCGCGATCCGCGCGCGAACCTGCGTCAGATGCAAGGTCGCGATTTCGCGGGCATCGTCACATGAGATGTCATTGGCGGTCGCAATGCCGAGCAGCGTGCGAACCTCGTCCAGCGTGAAGCCCAGTTCCCGCGCGCGCCGAACGAAATGCAGCCGCGCCACGTCCGCGGGGCCGAAGCTCCGATACCGGCCCCGCCGCGCCGCCTCGGGCAGGAGCCCGATCCGCTCATAATAGCGGATCGTCTCAATGTTGCAGCGTGTGCGCCGCGACAGTTCCCCGATTGCGATAATCTCCGATGTCGTCATCTTCTGCTCAAAATTGGGGGTTGAGTCTGTAGCGGCTACAGACGGTAGGATGCGATTCCGTTGATCACAAGGAGTCGCCCATCATGTCCGAACCGCCTGAACTGCGCCGTTCTTTGGGAGCGGAGGGCGCTGCTGTTCTCACGGTCGGCGGAATCGCGGCCGCCTTCGCCGTGGCATCCTGCTGCGCGCTGCCCATATTGCTCACCACCGCCGGCTTGGGTGCCGGATGGCTCGGCGGCATTGCCTTGGCGGCCAGCCCGTATCGGATGCTCCTGCTGTGCTTGAGCGCGCTCTTCCTGATCGGCGGCGCGATCATGCTCTGGCGGCAGCAGCGCGTGGCGATGACCTGCGCATCCGAGGGCGTCTGCACACCGCCTGCTGTGCGCGCGGTCCTTTTCATCGGCTTGCTGCTGGGCGTGACGTTGTTCTGGCTTGGCTATTCCTATGTCTGAGCGCGTTTTCGTTCCTCAATCGGTCCTCACCTGTCCGCTGTGCGGCACGACGAAGACGGAGACGATGCCGACGAACGCCTGCCAGTTTTTCTATGATTGCACCGGTTGCGGAGCGGTCTTGCGGCCGAAGACCGGCGATTGCTGCGTATTCTGTTCCTACGGGACCGTGCCGTGCCCACCGATTCAACTCGCCGGGCCGGACGCCTCCTGCTGCACCTGACGATCGTAGGCCATGGTGGGCCGCCCATATTCCGGCGGCCCGCCCGGAGTAGATATGGAATCGACTACTGCTTTGTGATCGCGGTTACCTCGCCGGCATTGCCATCGAGCTTCAACTCGAAATTCACCTCATCGCCCACTTTCACGCTGTCGATGAGCGCCGGCGCGGCCTTGAACGCCATCGTCATAGCCGGCCAGTTGGCCTCGGCGATCGGGCCATGGTCGAGCGTGATCGTTCCGGCGGCCTTGTCGACGGCCGTCACCTTGCCGGTGCCCTTGGCCATCTTGGCGGTGGGGGACATCGCCATATTGTCCATGTCGCCAGCCATCGCGTTGGTTTCGGTAGCCGCCGGTGCCGCCGTATTCGTCGCTGCCGCCTCATTGGTCTCGGTCTTCGAGCCACAGGCAGCAAGGGCAGCGGTCAGGGCCAGGATGGACAGAGCGTGAACTTTCATTGCAGGTTCCTTTCGTGGTGCTTCATTGGGATAGAGGGTTGAGAAGACCGCCGCCTCAGAAGCAGATAGGCGGCGGGGATGACGAACATGGAGAGAAGCGGCGCGGTCAGCATGCCGCCGACCATGGGTGCGGCAATCCGGCTCATGACTTCCGAGCCTGCGCCGGAGCCGACGAGGATCGGCAAAAGCCCCGCGATAATGACGGCGACGGTCATCGCCTTGGGCCGGACCCTGAGCAGCGCGCCTTCGCGCACCGCTTCTGCAATATCTTCGTGCGACGGCCTCTCGCCCCGCGCCTCGAGGGCATCCCTGAGATAGATCAGCATCACGACGCCGAACTCCGCGGCCACGCCGGCAAGCGCAATGAACCCGACGCCAGTCGCGACCGACTGGTGATAGCCGAGCAGGTAGAGGATCCAGAAACCGCCGGTGAGCGCGAAGGGGAGCGTGCCCATGATGAGCACTGCCTCGTCGAGCCGCCGGAAGATGAGGTACAGCAGCAAGAAGATGATCGCGAGCGTCGCCGGCACGACGATCTTCAGCCGGTCGATCGCTCGCGCGAGATATTCGAACTGGCCCGAATAGGCGAGGCTGACACCCGACGAGAGCTTGACCTCGCGGGCCACCGCAGTCTGCAGATCATCGACCACCGAGGCGAGATCGCGTCCCCGGACGTCGACATAGACCCAGGTCGATGGCCGTCCGTTCTCGGTCTTCAGCATCGGCGGTCCGTCGCTGATCGCGATCTGCGCGACGCTGCCCAGCGTGATCTGCTGGCCCGATGGCGTGAGCACCGGAAGAGCGCGCAGTGCGTCCGGACTGTCGCGCAACTCGCGCGGGTAGCGGACATTGATGGGATAGCGCGCCAGCCCCTCGACGGTTTGGCCGACATTCTCACCGCCGATCGCGCCCGCGACGATCGCCTGGACATCGGAGATGTTGAGGCCATATCGCGCGGCGGCGATCCGATCGATCTGCACATCTACATAACGCCCGCCTGTCAGCCGCTCGGCGAGTGCGGAGCTCACTCCGGGCACTCCCTTCGCGACCCGTTCCACCTCGCGCGCGATATGGTCGATGGCGGCAAGATCCGACCCAGAGACCTTGACCCCGATCGGGCTCTTGATGCCGGTCGCCAGCATGTCGATCCGGTTGCGGATGGGCGGCACCCAGATGTTGGCGAGGCCGGGTACTTTCACGGTGCGGTCGAGCTCCTCGACCAGCTTCTCCGGAGTCATGCCGGGCCGCCATTGCTCGCGCGGCTTGAAGCGGATCGTCGTCTCGAACATCTCGAGCGGGGCGGGGTCGGTCGCGCTCTCCGCACGCCCCGCTTTCCCGAACACGCTCTGGACCTCAGGCACCGACTTGATCATGCGATCGGTCTGCTGGAGCAGCTCCGAGGCCTTGGCGGCAGAGAGCCCCGGCAGCGCCGAGGGCATGTAGAGAAGATCGCCCTCGTTCATCGCCGGCAGGAATTCGCCGCCGAGCCGGGACAGCGGCCAAGCGGTCGTCAGGAAGACCAGCCCCGCGAGGACGAGGGTCGCCTTGGGTTTCTTCAACACCCAGTCGATGGCGGGACGATAGGCCCGCGTCAGCGCGCGGTTGACCGGATTGGCCTGCTCGGAAGGAATCTTGCCCCGGATGAGCCAGCCCATCAGCACCGGAACCAGCGTCACGGACAGGATCGCCGCGGCCGCCATGGTGTAGGTCTTGGTGAACGCGAGCGGCGCGAAGAGACGCCCTTCCTGTGCTTCCAAAGTGAAGACGGGCACGAAGGACAGGGTGATGATGAGGAGCGAGAAGAAGAGCGCGGGACCCACCTCGCGCGCCGCGTCGGTGATCACCGTCCAGCGCGCCGCCCCGGCCAGCTCTTCACCGGGATGATCATGCTCCCATTGCTCGATCCGCTTGTGGGCGTTCTCGATCATCACGATCGCGGCGTCGACCATGGCGCCGATCGCGATCGCGATCCCGCCCAAGGACATGATGTTGGCGTTGACGCCCTGGAAATGCATCACGATGAAGGCGGCGAGGACGCCAAGCGGCAGCGTGACGATCGCGACAAGCGCCGAGCGCACGTGCCAGAGGAACAGCGCGCAGACGATCGCCACAACCACGAACTCTTCGGCAAGTTTGTGTGTGAGGTTCTCAATCGCGGCATCGATGAGGTGCGAGCGGTCATAGGTCGGCACGATCGCGACGCCGCGCGGCAGGCTCTTCTTTAAGAGCTCGAGCTTGTCCTGCACCGCCTGGATAGTGGCACGTGCGTCTGATCCCGAACGCAGGATGACGACTCCGCCCGCCACTTCGCCGTCGCCGTCGAGCTCGGCGATACCGCGGCGCATTTCGGGGCCAAGCTGGATGGTCGCGACGTCGCCGAGCGTTACCGGCACGCCGCCGGCCGCAGTGCGCAGCGGTATGGCGCGGAAGTCGTCGAGCGTCTGAAGATAGCCCGAAGCGCGCACCATATATTCGGCCTCGCCCAGCTCGAGGACCGAGCCTCCGGTTTCCTGGTTGGCCTGCCCGATCGCCGCGACGGCCTGCGCATGGGTGATGCCGTAACCGGCAAGCTTCACCGGATCGAGCACGACCTGATATTGCTTGACCATGCCGCCGATGCTGGCGACTTCGGCCACCCCAGGCAGGCTCTTGAGCTCGTAGCGGAGGAACCAGTCCTGGAGCGACCGCAGCTGCGCGAGGTCGTGTCCGCCGGTCCGATCGACCAGCGCATATTGATAGACCCACCCCACCCCGGTGGCGTCGGGGCCGATCGCGCTGCGTGCGGTGTCAGGCAAGCGGCCCTGGACCTGGTTGAGATATTCAAGGACGCGCGAGCGCGCCCAATAGAGGTCGGTCCCATCGGCGAAAATGACATAGACGAAGCTGTCGCCGAAGAAGGAATAGCCGCGCACGGTCTTCGCCCCGGGCACCGACAGCATCGTCGTCGCGAGCGGGTAGGTGATCTGATTTTCGACGATCTGGGGGGCTTGGCCCGGATAGCTCGTGCGGATGATGACCTGGGTGTCGCTGAGGTCGGGCAGCGCGTCGATCGGCGTGCTGCGCAAGGCAAGGAGTCCGCCGAGGACGAGCGCCAGGGCGCCGAGCACTACGAACAGGCGGTTGTTAGCCGACCAGTCGATGAGACGGCCGATCATCGCGCCGCCTCGCGGCTCAGCGTGCGAACAACTGGACCTTCCGCCGCTTGGTCGAAGCCGAAGACGACGCGGTCGCCCTTCTTGAGCCCGCGCGCGAGCGCCGGGCTCCCCAGCTTGAACGTCATCGTCATGGCGGGCCATTTGAGCGCGGGGACAGGGGCGTGACTGAGGGTAATCCGGTCGCCCGCGATGCTTTCGATCCGGCCGCTCGCGCGATAGGCGCCGTTGGATGTCGTTTCCGGTCGCGGAGTTGGGGCTGCCCCGCCGATCGGGCGCGCCTCGATTCCCGAGAGGCTGGCCTCGGAGTCGATCAGGAACTGGCCGGAAGCGACGATCTTCTCCCCCTCGGCGAGGCCGGCAAGGATTTCGGTCTGGCCTCCTGACTCGGCGCCGGTCTGCACCTCGGCGGGCCGATAGCGCCCTTGCGCCAGCGCCAGCATGACGAGCGAACGCTTGCCGGTCCGAATGACCGCCTCCGAGGGGACGAGCAGTGCCGGCCGTGCAGCGTCGCCGAGATCGACCGAGGCGAACATGCCAGGGCGCAGGCGCCCGGCTCGGTTGGAAAGTTCGATCCGCACGGTGAGCGTCCGGCTTTCGGCGGCGACGCTTGAGAGGATCGCGGCGATGCGGCCGGTAAAGCGCTCGCCCGGATAGGCGGCGAGGGTCGCGGTCGCGCTCTGGCCCGGGCGAAGCCTGCCGGCCATCGCCTCCGGCACCGCGGCATTGAGCCACACCGTACCGAGCCCATTCACCTCGGCGAGTGTCTGACCGCTCGCGACCGTCATCCCGGCCCGGACGCCGAGCGTCTTGATCGTGCCGCCGGTCGGCGCCGAGATCGTCACCACATTATGCGGTCGCCCGCTCCGCTCGACTGCGGCGACCGTTCCGGTGGGCATGCCCAGCAAGAGCAGGCGCTGACGGGCCGCGCGAGCGAGGCCCACATCACCGATCCGCCGGACGGCCAGATATTCCGCCTGTGCGCCCGCCCATTCCGGCACCAGTATGTCGGCGAGCGGGGCGCCTGCCCCGATCACATCGCCCGGCGCGCGCGCATAGACCCGTTGGACGAAGCCGCCAGTTCGCGCCTGGACGATGGCGATGTCGCGCTCGTTGAACTCGATCGTACCGGTCGCCGCGAGGCTCGATCCCAGCGTGCCCGTTCGCGCCTCCGCGATGCGCAGGCCAAGCGATTGCGTGCGGCTTGGGTCGATCGCCACGCCGGTCTCGCCGCTCGCCGCTTCGTCGGCATATTTGGGGACAAGCTCCATATCCATGAAAGGCGATTTGCCCGGCTTGTCGAAATGCTGGCTCGGGACCATCGGATCGTACCAGTAGAGGATCTTGCGTCCGCTTTGCGCTGTTGCTCCAGGCGGAGACTCATGGCGCCAATTCGCGAGGCCATAGCCGAGGCCACCCGCCGCGAGTGCGAGCGCCGCGGCGGCCATGCCCAGCTGCGCGCGCGAGCTTGTGTCGAATTTCATTGGCTGTTCCCCCCAAAGGTGAAGACGAGCCGCACAGCATCGCGCGCGACTTCGGCCTCCCTGTCGAGCAATTGCAGTTCGATGTCGGCAAGCATGGTCTGGGCCTCGATCACGTCGAGCAGCCCGGCGCGACCCGCCGCATAGCTGGCCGTCTCGAGCTCAGCGCGATTGCGCGCGAGCGGCAGCAGCGTGTCGCGTGCGCGCATCCATTGCTCATGGTGCATGTCATGGTCGGCAAGGCCGGCTTCGAGATCGGCGAGCAGCGACCGGCGCATGTCCTCCTGCTCAGCCATCGCCGCGGCGGCGTTCGCGGTACTGGCGGCGATCATCGGGTCCTGCCGCCGTTTGGCAAAAAGGGGCAGGCTGACGGTGACGCCGGCCGAGACCATGTCGCCGTAGCGGTCGGCCCGGCGCTGGTAGGCGACATCGAAACCCCAGTCGGGACGCTTGTCGGCCCGGGCGACGGCGACGTCTGCCTCGGCCTGGGCGACACGGGCACTGGCGGCGCCGAGATCGGGATGCGTTGCTAAGGCGGCTCGCAAGGTCGTTGCATCGACCGTGAGCGCTGGGGCGTCGCCAACGGTTTCAGGCGCCGGCTCGCCGGTCCAGCGCGAAAGGAGCGCGCGCTGACGTCCCACTTCGGCGGCGAGCTCGCTCCGGCGGTCTTCCAGCACCGCGAGCGACTGCCGAACCTGCAGCGTCTGTGCGGGGCGGGCCGCGCCTGAGGCAACACCCGACTTTGCCGCGGAGGGAAGGGGGGCGAGCCGGGAAACTATGCCGTCGAGGGCGGCAAGACGACGCTCCGCATAGGCGAGATCGATCCAGGCCAGCCCCGTCGCCACCTTGACCCGCCTGCTCTCGGACAGAAAGGTTGCTTCCGCCGCCTGGACATCAGTCCGCGCTCTGCTTGAGCGCGCATGTCGCTTGGCGGCGTTGGGGACCTCCTGCGAGATCCCGACCCGCGCCATCGTCATGCTGTCTTCGACGAAGCTGCCCGCTGGCGGACCCGACACCGGGAAATTGTCGATTCCGAGTCCAAGCTTGGGATCAGGAAGCTGCCCTGCGGCGGGCAGCGCAGAACGACGCGCATCAGCCTCCAGCGCCTTGGCGCGAAGCGAGGGAGCCTGTGCCTCGGCTCGGGCGAGCGCTTCCTCAAAGCGAAGCTGCCCGGCGAGCGCGGGATTCGTGGTCAGAGCGAGCACAGGGACGGCTAAGAAGAAGGTACGCATGGAGGACTCCCATTGCAGAGGATCCCGGGCCGTGAAGGACAAATTATGAGTGCCAACGCGCGCCGACGCGGTATCTTCCGCGCCGGCGCGACGCGCCTGGCCTCATTGTTCTATCTTATCGGCCGGGATCCGTGGTTCAGCCGGCCGAAGACGACATGTGACCACCATGCATGGATTTCATGCAATCGGCCGCGCTCGTCTTCATCATGTCGCAGGCGCAGTTCGCCATCTGCGCGCTGTCGGGCACCCACACGCGCTTCTGCGCCGGGCCGGTTGCTCGCGGCCCATATTGCGGCACCGACTTCCATTCCCAGTGCCCTTGCGGCGCCCTGTTCTGGTCGGCAGCCCATGCGGGCGCGGCGAGGCTGAAGACCGCCAGCAGGGCGGCCAAAATCGACTTCTTGATCATCACGAATATCCTTGACTGTATGGAGAGGCATCGCGGGCGTCTGGACGCGACAAGAAGCCGCGCGCCTGACGGGCGCGATTGTTCAATCAGCCAAGGAGGGTGGGGGGCTCCGGCTCGGGTGCGTACTCGTGCCCCTGCAGGACGCTGACGGTGGTCCAGAAAATAGCCTGGTTGTGAATCCATGGCGATGCGGGCGCGGGCACTGCATTACCCAGCACGATTGGCACAACGCATCCCATCGCCCCGATACAATCGAGCGTAAGCCCCTTACACGGTGTTCCTTTTGGGGCGGGCTGCTGCTTGGCCATCATTGCCATGCAATCGGCGTCCATCGCCATCGCTGTGGGCGCACGCACCGCGACAGGCACGCCGTGCGCATAGGCCAGCTGCGCCCCGAAGAGGCCAAAGAGCGCTCCGACAAGGAGCAGAGAGGCGAGCAGGCGTTTCAAGACGTTTCTATCTATCGCAGGCGAATCTTTCCGACAATCACCATCTATCCTTGATGGCGCGCAAATATTCGTGTGCCTGACGGACCGAATGCGACGACGACATAGGGATCGCCGCGACGACCCGGCACCTCCATGCCCGGCGATCCCACCGGCATGCCGGCCACGGCAAGGCCAGTGACGCCCTTCGGGCGCTGGGCGAGCACCCGCTTCATGTCTGCGATGGGAACGTGACCTTCGAAGACCAGGCCGTCGATGACTGCGGTATGGCAGGAGGACAGCGAGGCCGGAACGCCGCGCGTGCCTTGGAAAGTGGCGCGAGACTGATCGTCTACCATCCTGATCTGCCGCCCGAACTGTGCGCGGACTTGTGCGGCCCATTGCTCGCAGCACCTACATCCCGGGTCGCGGTGAACCACGACCGGGCCCGCCGCATTTGCGGCGGTTGCCAAAAGCATCAATGCGGCTCCAAGCAGGTGGCGCTTCAGCATGTTCGGTCCTCTTTCCTTCATCTGCCTATACGCGGTCGGGAGAAGAACCCCTCGAAATATGTCGAGCGTCAATTGAGGCGCGCAAGGATGACCTTCATCTGTTCGATCTCGCGGCGCTGAGAGTTTCGGATTTCGCCGCACAGGCGCTTGACCTCTGCATCCCGGAGATTCGCTTCGCGGCACATCAGGATGGCGCCTGAATGATGTGGGATCATCGAACGCAGGAAGGCGACGTCGTCGATTGTCGTTTGGGATCGGATCAGCGCGAATGACCCAAAGAAAACGGCCACCGATACGACGATGATCGCAAGATTGGCGGAGCGCGACGCAAACATGTGCTTCATCGCCAGAATCATCAGCACCACCATGGGTGCTACCATCATCAGCGTCATGTAGAGCATGTTGAGATTGTTGTAGAAGCTGTCGAGGCTGTCGATCATGACGAACATCACGAGGTACATGATGACGGCGCCGATCAAGGTCTGCACGGCAAGACTCAAATAGCCATTCATCTTGCTGCCTGCGTTCTGCGAGCGTGAAACCCAGATCACGCGAGCGTTTGATGAATGACAGGCGATCAAGGTGCGAGCGATCGTAGAGACGATAATTGCCACCGCTACGGATGGGAGCGGGAACCAGGCCCTCGGCTTCGTAGAAACGGACGGTCTCGATCTTCAACCCGGTACGCTTTGCAACCTCACCAATTTTCATCGCTCAACCTCTTGACCCTCAAGTAGGATGAGGGTTCATATAAGGCGTCTGATCCACGAATCGAGCTTCGATAATGGCAGACGCTTGTTGCTCAGCGAAACGCGACACGATTGCGGAACTTGGTCGCAAGGCCGAGCAGCGCCGCGTGCTCATCGTCGTGATGCTCATCAATCTAGCGATGTTCGTTGTCGAGTTTGGCGGCGGCGTCGTCGCGCGTTCCTCCGCCTTGATGGCGGACTCGGTCGACATGTTCGGCGACGCGGTGGTCTATGCGCTCAGTCTCTATGCACTGCATCGGGGGGGGCGCTGGGAAGCGGGCGCGGCGCTGGCGAAGGGCGGCATCATCCTGGCTTTTGGCGTCGCGGTCATTTTCGAGATCGCTGACAAGATTGCGAACGGCGTTCCTCCGGCATCGGGCGTGATGCTCGGAGTTGGCAGCGCCGCGCTGGTCGCGAACCTGATCTGCTTGGTGCTGCTCTGGCGCTTCCGCCGCGAGAATGTGAACATGTCGAGCACGTTCGAGTGCTCGCGCAACGATGTCGCGTCGAATGTCGGGGTTCTCGCGGCTGCCGGATTGGTCGGTCTGACCGGCTCGGCATGGCCGGACATCATCGTCGGCGGACTGATCGCCGTAGTCTTCCTGCGGTCGGCATGGCGCGTGCTACGGGAAGCTTGGCCGGCATGGCGTGCCACGAAGGTACCGGCGCGCGAGTTACTGCAATGACATGGAAACCTCGCTGTGGTAAGGGCGGTTTCGTGCGAGCCTTTTTCCCTCTTTTGACATGCCTGATGCTGGTCCTCACCAGCTTCTCTGGTATGGCCCATGCCGCCGATTTGGCGGGGGGAAGCATCGCGGGCGTGGAGTTCACGGTTCATACCGATGGCGACATCGATCAAGTGCCATCGGATTCGGACAAGAACGTTCCGCACCATCACAATTATTGCCACGGGCATGACGTTGGCGCGCCTGCGCGCATGACGATGGAATATACGCATGTTTTGGCGGATCCCAAGCCGGCAATCTCCGCCTCTGCATCGCTCGACGGCCGCACCGGCATTGTCCATTTGAGGCCCCCGCAAGCCTGACGACCGATTTGGGTGCGCGTTGGCGCGCCACTGTCGATCATCGTCAGGAGTCCTATTTTCATGCATCGTATCCTCGCGGCCATGCTGGCCGCAGCGTCGTGCGCCACTATGGCGCAGGCGCAGGTCGGACCATCCGCGCCTTTTGCGCAGGACACGCCGGTCTACACGCTTGACCAAGCGGTCAGTGCAGCGGGTGGCTCTGCCCCCGCTGCGGACGCGGCCACCGCCGCGATCGACGCGGCTCGCGCAGGTCGCACGGTCGCCGGATTGCGGCCGAACCCGGTCGTTCAAGGCCAGGTTGAGAACGTCGTCGGGTCAGGTCCGTATCGGGGCGTCCGCAGCGCGGAAACCACGGTCGGCTTTGCAATCCCGATCGAGCTAGGCGGCAAGCGCGGTGCCCGCGTCGCGGTCGCCAATGCGCAATTGTCCCGGGCCGAGATCCAGGCCGCGATCATCGCGGCGGATGTCCGGCTTCAGGTGACGCAGCTCTATGTCGAAGCGGTCGCAGCCGACCGGCGGGTGGCGACGGCGCGGGATCAGGCCCGGATCGCCAGCGACGCGCTGCGCGCTGCGAGCGTCCGGGTGCAGGCGGGGCGTGCGTCGCCGCTGGAGCAACAGCGCGCGGATGTCGCGCGCATCAATGCCGATGCCAATGTGGAGCGGCAGCTTCGCTTGGCGGAGGCGGCGCGGGCCAATCTGGCGCGTCGGGTCGGTCGACCGATCGACGGCGCGCTCGATGACACGCTACTCGATCGCCTTCCGGGTGCGAACGTCTATGGGCCGGTGGCACCGGTCAACACGACCGGCACGCTCGCGCTGGCGGCGGCGAACGCGGATTTCTCCATCGCGGAAGCCGGCGTGCGGCTCGCGCGCGCCAATCGCGTCCCTGACCTCAATGTCGGGCCTGCGATCCGCCGCCTGGAAGCGACCAACGACATGGCGGCGGTGTTCACCGTGTCGATTCCAATCCCGCTGTTCAACAATGGTCGCGCGGCGATCGCGCAGGCGACCGCGCAGCGGACGCAGGCGGATGCACAGCGCCGCGTGACCGCGCTCGACATCGAACAGGCGATCACGGACGCGCAGGCGCAGGCGGCCAATGCCGCGACCACCGCCCGCGCGGCATCGGGGCCGGCGCTGGCAGCCGCCCAGGAGGCCGCCCGCATCGCGCGGATCGGCTACCGCGAGGGCAAGTTCGGCCAGCTCGAATTGCTCGATGCGGAACGCACCCTCGCCGAGACGCGCGTCGCCGCGATCGACGCGCTCGCCAACTACCAAAATGCCCGCGCGCAGGTGGAGCGACTGACCGCTCCTGCACCCAATGGGGGGAACCAGTGATGAAGAGTTTGTATCTCGCGGGCGCGGCGTCGCTCGCCCTGCTGCTGGCTGCCTGTGGCGGCAAGGACGCCGGAAATGAGGCAACTGCCGATGCCGCGGCCGGTAACGAAGCGGCTGTTGGCGCGGAAAGGGGCGGTGCTGAAGGTCACGCTGATGAGGGCGTCGTCACATTGGGTGCCGATCAGATCGCTGCGGCGGGCGTCCAGGTCGGACGGCCGATCATCGGCGGAGCCGGAACGATCGAGCTTCCCGCGATCATCGAGGGCGACCCTCAAGGGACGCAGGTCGTCTCGGCCGCGATCGCGGGACGGGTGGTCGCGCTGACGCGCAACCTTGGCCAATCGGTCGGGCGCGGCCAGACTATCGCGGTGATCGAGAGCCGCGAGGCGGCGCAGATCAAGGGCGAGGTCGAGGCGGCACGGGCACGGCTTCAGCTCGCTAACTCGAACCTCGCGCGCGAGCAGCGGCTTTTCGCGCAGAGAGTCTCCCCTGAACAGGATCTGATCGCTGCCCGCACGGCGGCGACGGAAGCGCGCATCGCGCTGACGCAGGCGCAGAGCATGGTGTCGGCCGCCGGTGTCGGCGGTGGGGGCCTCAACCGGCTCGGCATCGCCGCGCCGATCTCGGGCCAGATCATCGCGCGCCCCGTGACGCTGGGACAGACTGTTGCGGCGGACGCCGAACTCTATCGCATCGCCAACCTCGCCCAAGTGTCGATCGCGCTCAACCTGAAGGCTGAGGATGCGGGCCGAGTGCGCCCCGGCAACACCGTGCTGGTCAAGGCGGCGGGCCGTCAGGCGACGGCGCGCGTGACCTTCGTGTCGCCCGCGCTCGATCCGCAGACGCGGCTCGTGCCGGCGCTCGCCACGCTCGACAATCGCGGTGGCGAATGGCGGGTCGGCGAGCCGGTGACGGCGGCCGTCCAGCTCACGGGCAGTGGTGGCAGCGGTGCGATCCGCGTGCCAACGACGGCGGTCCAGAGCTTCGAGGGTAAGTCGGTCGTGTTCGTCCGAACGCCCACTGGCTTCAAGGCGACTCCGGTCCAGCTCGGCGATGCGTCGGGCGACACGGTGATCGTCCGTTCGGGCCTGACCGGCAACGAACAGATCGCCACCACAGGAAGCTTCACGCTCAAGGCCGAGATCGGCAAGGGCGAAGCGAGCCACGAGGATTAAGCCATGATCGCCCGCATTGTCACATGGGCGGTCGAGAAGCGCTGGCTTGTCCTGCTGCTCACCGTCATTGTCGCCGCCATCGGCGCGTTTTCCCTTTACCGGCTGCCAATCGACGCGGTGCCGGACATCACAAACAATCAGGTCCAGATTAACGTCCGCGCACCCGCGCTCTCGCCAGAGCTGGTCGAGAAGCAGGTGTCGTTCCCGATCGAAACCGCGCTCGCCGGCACTCCCGGCCTAGAATATACGCGCTCGCTGAGCCGCAACGGCTTCGCGCAGATCACCGCGGTCTTTTCGGACGCCACCGACATTTATTTTGCCCGTCAGCAGGTGGGAGAGCGTCTGCAAGGCGTGCAAGAGAACCTGCCCGATGGCGTGAACCCTGAAATGGGCCCGATCGCGACCGGGCTGGGCGAGGTGTATATGTACACTGTTCGTCTCGAGCATCGCAATGACGACAAGCACAAGCCCGGTGAACCGGGCCAACAGCCCGATGGCAGTTACATCACGCCAGAGGGCGAGCGACTGACGACCGAAGAAGACAAGGCGACCTACCTGCGCACCGCGCAGGACTGGATCGTCACGCCGCTTCTCAAGAACACTCCGGGCCTCGCCGGCGTCGACTCGATTGGCGGTTACGCCAAGCAGTTCCTCGTCGTGCCCGATGTGCAGAAGCTGGCCTCGCTCGGCATCACGCTGACCGACCTGGGCAATGCGCTGGAGCGCAACAACACCAGCGTCGGCGGCGGCTTTGTCAATCGCAATGGCGAGGGTCTGGCTGTCCGCTCGGATGCGCTCGTACGCAATGCCGGCGAGTTGGCCAGGACCGTGATCGCGACACGTAACGGCGTGCCGATCACGGTCGAACAAGTCGCGACCGTGAAGACGGGTCAGGCGATCCGCATGGGTTCGGCTTCGGAGAACGGCACGGAAGTGGTCGTCGGCACCGCGATCATGCGGATCGGCGAGAACAGCCGCGTCGTGTCTACAGCGGTCGCCGAGAAGCTGAAGACCATCAACGCGTCGCTGCCCCCGGACGTCGTGATCCAGCCGGTCCTTAACCGCACCGAGCTGGTCAACTCGACGATCAAGACAGTCGCGAAGAACTTGTCGGAAGGCGCGGTACTGGTCATCGTCGTGCTCTTCGTGCTGCTCGGAAACTTCCGCGCGGCGCTGATCGCGGCGCTGGTCATCCCGATCACCATGATGCTGACCGGCTTCGGGATGCTGCGTGCTGGCGTCTCGGCCAATCTGATGAGCCTCGGCGCCCTGGACTTCGGTCTGATCGTCGATGGCGCCGTCATCATTGTCGAAAACGCGCTGCGCCGGCTTGCCGAGCAGCAGCATCACGAAGGCCGATTGCTCAGCGTCAAGGAACGGCTCGCCACCGTGGCAGCCGCTGCGCGTGAGATGATCCGTCCCTCTGTGTACGGGCAGGCGATCATCATCCTCGTCTACGTGCCGCTGCTGACGCTGACCGGCGTGGAGGGCAAGACGTTCGTGCCGATGGCGCTCACCGTCATCATCGCGCTCGCCTTCGCCTTCATCCTCTCTCTCACCTTCGTGCCGGCGATGATCGCGATCTGGCTATCGAAGAAGGTCGAGGAGAAGGACGGCCGCATCATCACGTGGCTGAAGAAGCGCTACGAACCCGGTCTTGATCGGGCCATGAAGCGTCCGACCGTGACGATCGGGGCGGGTGTCGCGAGCCTTGTAGTGGCGGCGCTCGCCTTCACCACGCTCGGCTCGGTGTTCCTGCCGCAGCTCGATGAAGGCGATTTGCTGATCCAGTCGCTCCGTATTCCGGCGACGTCGGTCCAGCAGAGCCAGGCGATGCAGGTGCCGATCGAGCGGATGATGTCGAAGCAGCCGGAGGTGCAGTTCGTCTATTCCAAGACGGGCACCGCCGAGCTGGCGGCCGACCCGATGCCGCCGAACGCGACCGACATGTTCGTCATCCTGAAGCCGCGCAAGGATTGGCCGAATCCTGAGCTTCCCAAGGAGGAGCTGGTCAGCCGGATCGAGGGTAATCTCGCGAAGATCCCGGGCAATGCCTACGAGATCACCCAGCCCATCCAGATGCGCTTCAACGAGCTGATCGCCGGCGTGCGCGGCGACATCGCGGTGAAGGTGTTTGGGGACGACTTCAACCAGATGAACCGGACGGCCGAGCAAATCGCTGCGGTGCTTCGCAAGACGCAGGGCGCAGCGGACGTGAAAGTCGAGCAAACGACGGGTCTCCCCATGCTCGACATTCGCGTCAATCGTGACGCGATGGCGCGCCTGGGCGTCACGGCGCAGGACGTGCAGGACACCGTAACTGCCACGATCGGCGGTCGGACCTCAGGCCAGATCTTCGAAGGCGATCGTCGCTTCCCGGTGGTGATCCGCCTGTCGGAGGCGCAGCGCGCTGACATCGGCCTGCTCGAACAGGTGCAGGTGCCGGTGGCAGGCGGCCGCTATGTGCCGCTGTCCAGCGTCGCCGAAATCAAGGTGGTCGATGGTCCAAACCAGATCAGCCGCGAGAACGGCAAGCGGCGCGTGGTGGTGCAAGCCAACGTGCGTGGCCGTGACGTTGGATCTGTGGTGGCGGATGCGCAGGCGGCGATCGGCAGCCAGGTCCGGCTGCCTGCCGGCGCCTATCTCGAATGGGGCGGCCAGTTTGAGAACCTCCAATCGGCAAGCGAACGGCTGAAGCTCGTCATCCCGGCCTGCTTCATCCTGATCCTGTTGCTGCTCTATGGCGCATTGGGATCGGTGCGAGATGCAGCGATCGTGTTCACCGGCGTGCCCTTCGCGCTGGTGGGCGGCGTCCTGCTGCTCTTCTTGCGAGGCATGGACTTTTCGATCTCGGCGGCGGTGGGCTTCATCGCCTTGTCGGGCATCGCGGTCCTCAACGGCCTCGTGATGGTCAGCTCGATCCAGGATCTGATCCGGTCGGGGCTATCTCGCGAAGAGGCGGCCCATCTCGGCGCAATGCAGCGTCTGCGGCCCGTCGTCATGACCGCGCTCGTCGCCAGCCTCGGCTTCGTGCCGATGGCGCTGGGCGAGGGCGCGGGTGCGGAGGTGCAGAAGCCCTTGGCGACCGTCGTCATCGGCGGCCTGATCTCGGCGACGCTGCTGACGCTGTTCGTGCTGCCGACGCTCTACGCCCGGTTCGGGCAGAAAGTGATCGAGAAGCCCGAGCACTACAATGAGGAGCATGAAGGGGACGACCACGGTCAGACCTTCGTGAACAACTTGGCCTGATGGGTGGGCGGGGAGGTCCGCGATCGCCCCGCTCATCTCTGGGAGATGGGGATATGCCTCGCACCATAACCAGCTCAATGCTTCACGGCGGGCCACTGCGCATCTGGTCGGCACTCACCGATCCGGATCATCGCCGGGCGTGGAGTCCGCTCGTATTTCTCGATGACCCGTCCCGGCTCGGCGACACGGAATGCACCTTCGCGATCCAGGGCATCACCCGGCCAATTCGGACGCCGGCCCGGGTCGATCAATCCGATAAACCGCACGCCTTCGCTTGGTCCTGCGGAATCCCCTATCTGTTCACGCTCGAAGAGCGGTACGAGCTGGCAGGGGACGATGGCGGCACCAGGCTAACGCATAGCTGCACGCTACGCGGGGCACTTTCCCTGCCGTTCGCGGCGATGATGTTGCGCCGCCTGCGGTCCCTGATGATCGAGGCTGACGAACGTCTCGCAACCTATCTGCGCTGGCGGGTGGGTCAGCCTGCCCGTGGGATCAATCGTCAGCGCGTTCCCTCTCGCTACAGGAGGAAGGCGCGATGATGAACTGGAAGCGGGCGCTGTCCGCCCTGGTCTTCGTTGGCGGACTCGTGGCTTGCTCGGAAAGCAAGCCGCCGGCCCCGCCGACCGAGCAGCAAATTCATTCGTCCGACAGCGCTGTGGCGACCGGGGAAATGGGCCGGCACCCGTATCGCTGTTCGGACGGGGAGCCGCTGTTCGTCGACTACAAGGATAGCGGACTGCAGATCGACTTGCGGCGCACCAACAATGGGCCGGCGATGACGCTGACCGCACCGGCGCAGGGCCTGCAATATGTCGGCGAGACGGCCACCGCGACCTTCAAGGGGTCGCAGCTCACAATTGTGGAAGGCGATGGCCGCACCCGGACCTGCGAGCGGGAGGGCACCCGATGAGCCGTTCCGTTCTCCGACGCATCGCACTGCAACGGGAGAGGAGCGATGTCTGACAGGTCGATCTCGAATGTGATGGCCATTCGCGCCGAAGTGATCGCGCGAAGCCGCGCCTTGCGCGAGCCGCAGCCCACGGTGCCGCCCGGCGTGACGCCGACCGCTCCGGCGTCGAACTTCGCCGACACCCTCAATGCTGTGGTCGCGAAGGTCAACGAGACCCAGGAGCAAGAGGATGTCGTCACCGAAGCATATGAGCGTGGCGAAACCACCGACATTGCAACCGTCGCGCTCATCCAGAGCCGCGCATCCATCACTTTTGAGGCGACCCTGCAAGTCCGAAACAAGCTGCTGTCCGCTTATCGGGACATCATGAACATGCCGATCGGATGACGATTGCAGGGAGATTAGGGCGTAACTGATATGATTGTTGGCACAAGGCCACGATTTAGACAAATCATTATCGAGGTTTGGAAGCCGCTCACGATCTTGTTCGTGTGGGACGTAGCCGTGACGGCATTCCACATGATGACCCCGATCAAGGAACCGCCTTTGCCGACGGCGCTGTTCGGCACTGCCATCGCGCTCTTCATGGGATTCCGGACCAACGCTGCTTATGCGCGTTGGTGGGAGGCGCGCACCTTGTGGGGCGCGCTCATCAATGCGTCGCGCAGCCTGGCCCGGATCACGCGCAGCCTGACCAAGGGGGAACCCGAGGGCAGTGAGATGCGGCACAACATCATCCTGCGGCAGATCGCCTTTGCGCACTCGATGCGCTGCCAGCTTCGCCGACAGTCGCCCTATGAAGAGATTGCCCGGGTCGCCGGAGCGGACGTCGCCGATATGGCGGTCGCTCGCCTGAACCCTGCCAACGCGCTCTTGGAGGACATATCGGGCATCTACGCCGACGCGCTCGCGGAAGGTCGGATTACCGAGATCCAGCAGGCAACTGTCGAGCGCGTCCTGATCGACATCGCCAATGCCGAAGGCGGCATGGAGCGGATCAAGAACACGCCGCTGCCCAATGGCTTTAGGTTCTTCCCGAACCTTTTCACGCGCGTGTTCTGCGTGCTGCTCCCGATCGCGCTGGTCGAATCCCTGGGCCTTGCCACGCCGATCGGATCGACGTTGATCGGACTCGTCTTCCTCGCGGTGCTAAGCATCGGCGAGGATCTGACCGATCCGTTCGCCAATAGCGTTCACGATGTCCCACTCACGGCCATGTGCCGCACGATCGAGATCGACCTTCTTCAGACGGCGGGACTGCCAGCCCCTGATCCGCTGACGCCCGATCACGGCGTACTGTGGTGAGGGCGATGTGCGCCTTGCGGCACCTGCCTAGCCTGACAGCCACGCGCATCGGCGCCGTTCTGTTTGCGGGTATGGTCGTAGGGGCGTGCAATCCCGCGCCGAGCGAACCTGTCGAGCCGGCACATGAAAAGCATCTGACGCCTCGATTAATCGCGCAGCGCATCATGTATTGCGACGATGGATCGCGCGCCGATGTCGACTTCATCGACGATGGCCTGAAGATGGCTGTCACTTGGCTGCCCAAGGGCAGAACCGAGATCCTGCGCGCCCAGCGAACCGGCGAAGAATTTCGCGGCGACCAGTCGCGGGCAGTCGTGGCGGGCGGGTCGATCGCCTTCATGCAGCGCGGGAAGATCCGCGTTTGTCACCGAACCCCGGAGGAAACATAGGATATGCAGGCATTGCTCTACACGCTTGCGCCTGTGTTGGCGGTCGTGCTCGGCGCGATCATCGCGAGCCGCACCAAGTTGAAGCCCAACCTTGTGGCCGGCCTCCAGCATCTCGCGGCGGGGGTCGTGTTCGCGGCGGCCGCGACTGAAATCCTGCCGCAGGTCAAGCATGAGGCGTCGCCCAGCGCGACGTTGATCGGCGGGGCGGCGGGCGTTGCGACAATGCTGGGGCTCAAGACATTCGAAGCCCGCTTCAAAGGACCGATGGCGCTGCTCGCCGCGATCGGCATCGACATTCTGGTCGATGGTCTGGTGCTCGGCCTCGCCTTCGTAGCGGGTGAGAAGGCGGGTTTCCTGCTGACGATCGCGCTGACGTTGGAAGTCTTGTTCCTGGGGCTGACGCTGACCGACGAGCTGGCGGAAACCTATCGCTCGCGCCTGCGCATCATCGTGATCGTCTCGGCATTGGCGCTGCTGCTGCCGCTCGGCGCGCTCGCGGCCGTGCCCGTCGCCACGCTGTCGCCGGTGATGGTCGCCGGCTTCCTGAGCTTCGGGCTGATGGCGCTGCTCTATCTCGTCACGGAGGAGCTGCTGGTCGAGGCGCACGAGAAACCCGACACCCCGCTCATCAGCTCGATGTTCTTCGTGGGGTTCCTGGCCCTGCTGACGCTTGAGGAGATTATGGGATGATCTCGAGCAATGACAACAAAGGCGGACAGGAGCGCCGCACCCTCTGGATCGTCCTGCTGCTGAACGCGGCGATTGCGGCAGGCTTCTTCGTCTCGGGCTTCTTCGCGGATTCGAGCGCGCTGATCGCCAACGGCGTCGACAACCTGTCAGACACCGCCGTGTACGCGCTGAGCCTTGTGGCGCTCACCCGGGGCCAGACATGGAAGACACGCGCCGCGGTCGCTTCGGGCGTCATGCTGCTGATCTTCGCGGGCGGTATCCTGATCGACGTTGGCCGGCGCTACCTTCAGGGCAGCGAGCCGATCGGACCGACCATGATGGTCATGTCGGCGATCGCCGGCGTCGTAAACTACCTCTGCCTGCGGCTGCTCCAGCGGCTCAAGGATCCGGACGTCAACCTACGGGCCGCCACCACCTTCAGCTTCAATGACTTCATTTCCAATGGCGGCATCCTGATCGCGGGCGTGCTGGTGCTGTGGCTGGGCACCAACTGGCCGGACCTTCTGGTCGGCTTCGCTACCGCCCTCATCGCCATCAAGGGCGGTGTCGAAATCCTGCGCGACGCGCGCGCCGAAACCAAGAAAAGCGAAAGGAGGTCGTCATGAACGACAAGCTC